>NZ_DATBQF010000040.1:0-136975 GCF_036560965.1 Methylosinus sp.
GCTCGTCGTCACGGTCCATCCGCGACAAATCCTGACGCACCATCCAGACGAACAGAGCGAAAGCGATCGCCGAAGCCGTCCCGATCGTCACATCCAGAACCGTGAAGCGCCACAGCCGCGCCTCCACCACCTGCGGACCCAGCCAGCAGGCGAACAGGCTCCACGCCGCCACCAATATGCGGAACTCCGTCGCCCCCATGCCACCATAGGACAGGCGATGCACGCCCGCCGTCGCCACGCGGAGATAAGTGTAGGAGCTCATCAGCAGATAGAGCGACAGCACGAACAGCGCCGACGGCAGCGTGAAATAAGGCGAGATCCCGAGACCCACCACGATCAGGCTCTGCGCGATCAGATCGCTCGAATGATCCAGAAGAAAGCCGTAGCGCGGACGCTCGATCCCGCGATGGCGGGCCAGCGTCCCGTCCAGCGAATCGCCGAACCAGTTCAGGAACAGGCCCGCGACCACCGCCCACAGGAACCATTCCGACCAATGCGTCAGCGCAAAACCCGCCGCTGTCGTCACAGCGCCCGCCAGCCCCACGGCTGTCAGATGGTCCGGCGTCGTCCAGGCGGGAAGTCGGATCACCAGCGCCCGCAGCGCGCGCCGCTCGCCAGCCGCCAACAGGCTCGTATTCAATCGGTTCGCCAAGAAACCCCCTCGAAAACCAAGCCCGTCCTCGCAGCCGATCGGTCCAGCGTGGCCGCCTCGCCCGGGCTACGACGTCTTTTTTGCATCGCAATATTATCGACCGTCAGCTTGCCCGGGCCCAACTCCCGCGTCAACCGATATTGCCGCCCTTACGGTGGATTTCAGAGGGGGGCGCCCCTCACTTCACCGCCGCGCCCACCGCCGCGCCCTGTATCGCCGGCTGCGTCAGCGTGGAGACCAGCTGGAACGCCTTGCCGATCTCCGTCACAGGCGCATTCGACACATACAATATGTCCTTGTCCCGCATCGCGAACCGCCGCGCGGTGAACAGCGCCGCCGGATTGCGCATGTCGAGATGATAGGCCACCGGAATCAGCCGCTGCGCCGCCAGCAATGGCGACACCGTCGGATAATCCACGATCACCGCCGAAGGCTCGTAGCGCAGCACGAACAGCCCGCTCGGATCGGCCCGCTGATCGGTGAGGCCGCCGGCCTTGCCGATCGCCTCCTCCAGCGTGATGCCCCGCGCGTCGAAGGGGACCACAGCATTCGCCCCCGTCGCGCCCGCCACTGTGAAGGTCTGCGGCGTGCGCTCCACGGTCAGCAGGTCGCCGGGGCGCACGAAAATGTTCTCGCGCGGATTGGAGAGCAGCGCCTGGATCGGCGCGCGCGCGGTGCGGTCGCCGCGCGTCAGGCTGACGAAAGTCTCGTGAACCGGCGAGCGGAAGCCGCCCGCCGCCGCGATCACATCCATCACGCGGTCGCCGCGCAGCGTCAGCGGCACGCGCGCGCCCTGCGTCACCTCGCCGGTCACCGTCGCCGTATTGCTGATGTTGCGCGACACATTGACCAGCGCCTGCGGCTCGATCGCCTTGCCGCGCAAGCGCTCGACGATGACCGCCTCCACGTCCTGCTGGGTGCGGCCGGCCACCTGGATGCGCCCGGCGTAGGGCACGGTCACCGAGCCGTCGCGCCCGACCGCCTGATCCGGGATCGCCGCGGAGCGCGAGCCGGGGCTCGAGCGATCCGTCGCCGGCGAGGAGAACAGGCCGCCGGAGGCCGCCTCCCAAAGCGTGATCTGCAAAGTGTCGCCGACGCCGATCGGCTGCGCGGCGGGCGGACGATAGTCACCGAAGGAGCCGCGCAGGCCGGGCGCCTCCCGCTTGGCCAGCGCCGCGGTCACCTGGGCGTCGATCTCGACGAGGGCGAAGGCTGTCTCCGGCTGCGATTCGGTCGGCGTGCCGGCGCTGATCACCGCATCGCCGGAGGGGCCGCTGCCCGGAAGCAGGCTGCAGCCCGAAAGCAGGGCGGCCACTGCGCAAGCGCTGAACGCACGACGAGCGCCGAAAATACGACCAGCGCCGAGAATACGACCAGCGCCGAGAATACGAGATGTCTTCAAAACCACGCCGCCCCCGACCAACGCCCCAGGCCGCTCCCGAAGCTTCGCCGCACGCCCAAATGACCCCGTCTCTTTGGCGAAGACAAGGCCTGCCGCGCTGCGAAGAGCCTTTATGCCACCCCTGTGACCCGCGCGCTACAGCCTATGGTTAACGAATTTCTGCGTCGCCGGAGGTCAACCAATCGACGGTCTCGGCGAAACCCTGCGCCAGGGGCACGATCGGGCGCCAGCCGGTCACTTGCCGGATGTGGGAGATGTCGGCTTCCAGATGCATGATCTGATCCGGTCGATAGGCCGTGCGGCCGAAGCCCGGCTCGATTCCCGGCGCCACCAGATCGCGCAGCATCAAAACAGCGTCGCGCAAAGGGAGAGGCTCGCCCGATCCGATGTTGAAGGCTCCGCTCGCGTCGCTGTCGAGCAGAGCGAGGAGCGCCGCGGCGGCGTCGCCGACATGGGTGAACTCCCAAATCTGCTCGCAGGCGGTGAGATCGGGCGAGCGCCCCGCGGCGAAGGCGCGGATGAGCGAGGGCACGAGCCAAGGCCGCGCCTCACCTGGACCATAGAGAGAAAAGACGCGCCCCCATGCGGCGCGCAGCCCGCGTTCCGCCGCTATGGCGAGCAGCGCCCGGCCGGCCGCGAGCTTGGAAACGCCATAGAGCGTCGTCGGCTCGGTCGGCGAGCCTTCGGCGACGCGGCCGGACAAAAGGCCATATTCGGCCTGGGAGCCGACGCCGATCAGAATGCGCGCGCCGGCCTCGGCCGAGACTTCGGCGAGCCTCCCGGTCGCGACGATATTGTCGAGCTGGCCGACATCGTTGCGATCCGCGCCGGCGACCCCGCGCCAGCCGCAGTGGACGACCGCCTCCGGCGCGAAACGCTGCAGCGCCGCCCGATAGGTCTCGGGCGCGAAGAGATCGCCGGAAATCCTCTGAAGCCGCACGGCGAGAGGCGCGAGCCGCGTCGCCGCGATGTCGTCTCGCAGCAGCACGGCGCATTCGTTTCCCGTTTCGACGAGCCGTCGCGTCGTCTCCGCTCCGAGAAAGCCCGATCCGCCGGTGAGGAAAACGCGCAAGGACTCAGCCCAGCCCGACGCTGAGCGGCGCGCCCCGTCCCGCGACGAGCGCCCGCGCCCGCTCGGCGATCGAGGCCGGATCGAGCCCGGCGCGCCGGCGCAAAGTCTCGGTGTCGCCGACGAGGCTCGGAAAGGACTGCGGCGCCGTGAGATCGACGAAGGCCTCGCCGCGCCCGCGCGCGAGCAGAGTCTCCATGACGCCGATCGACAGCGGATTGCCGCGATAGCCCTCGAAAACGGCGACGACCGGCGCGCCGGTCAGACAGGCCGCGAAAGCCTGCGCCGGGAAAGGCTGCAGGATCGGCACGCTGACGACGGACGCCTCGATCCCTTCCGCCGCGAGAATCTCGGCGGCGGCGAGACAGTGCGTCACCGAGCCGCCGCTCGCGGCCAAGGTCACATCGGCCCCGCGGCGCGCCTCGAAGGCCGCCGTCTGCGGCGAGAAGATCGGCGCGCCATAGGCGGCGCCGCTCTCGCGCGCGATGCGGAAATAGACCGGCCGCGGATCGTCGAGCAGCGCCGCGTAGCAGCGGTCGAGCTCAGCCGCATTGCCCGGATTGGCGACGATGAGATCGGGCAGCGCGGCCATGATCGAGGCGTCCTCGAGCGCATGATGCGACGGCCCCAGCGCGCCGTATGAGAAGCCGGCCCCGACGCCGATCAACCGCACGGCGCGGCGCTGATAGCAGATGTCGTTGCGAATCTGCTCGAAGCAGCGGGCGCTCATGAAGGGCGCGATGGAATAGGCGAAAGGCCGAAAGCCGCTGGCCGCCAGCGAGGCGGCGACCGAGACCATATTGGCCTCGGCGACGCCCATATTGACGAAGCGCTCGCCCAGCGCCTGCTCGAGCGGCTCGACGAAGGAGAAGCCGAGATCGCCGGTGAGAAAGACGATTCTCGGATCGACGCTGGCGTCCGCCTCGATGAGCTCGATGATCCGCTTGCGCATCAGGCGAGCTCCAGATCCGCGGCGAGCGCCGGCTTGTAATGCGAGGCGACGGTGTTCTCGATGCGGGCGACGCCCTTGCCCTTCACCGTATGGGCGAGGATCGCGCGCGGACGCCCGCGCGAAGGCCGCTCCAGAGCCGCGACCAGCGCCGCCCAATCATGCCCGTCGAGCTCGATCGTCTCGAAACCGAAGCTGCGCCATTTGGCGCCGAAGGGCTCGAGGTCCATCACCTCGCGCGTCGGCGCCAGCGATTGAATGTGATTATAGTCGACGATGGCGGTGAGCGAGGCGAGCTTGCGCGCGCCGGCGAACAGCGCCGCCTCCCAGGTCGCGCCCTCGTCGCATTCGCCGTCCGAGAGAATGCAGAAGACGCGATGATCGCCGCCGCGCAGCCTATGGCCGAGCGAAAAGCCCGCCGCCAGCGACAGGCCGTGGCCGAGCGAGCCGCTGGTGGCGTCGATCGCGGGGACCGTCTCGGTGAGGCCGACATGTCCCCAGAGCGGCGTGCCATTCTGAAGATAGACGTCGAGCAGCGCCGGATCGACCAGCCCATATTGCTCGAGAGCCGCATAATAGGCCATCGCGGCATGGCCTTTGGAGAGAATGACGCGGTCCCGCTCGGCCGCGCGGGCCGTCGCCGGACGAAGATCGGAAACCGCCAATACCGCATCGAGAATCTCGACGACGCCGAGCGAGGAGCCGAGATGAGCGGAATTCGCGTTATAGGACATGGAGATGACGCGTCTCCGCGCCGCCGCGCAACGCACTGCCGCCGCCGCCGCTCCGTCACGCGATAGGGGCGGCGCCTTCGGCCCCGGAGCCGAGCCTCTTCTCGCCATCGGTCTTGTCCTCGCCATTTTCGCGAGCACTATGCCATTCGAATGGTTAACGCTTGGCTTAAGGCCCCGCCCGACGCCCGTTCTCGAGCGCACTTGCGCGTCGGCGTCGATGTGAGACAATAGGAATAAGACATCGTCCAAAGGGCTGACAGCCGATCGAGCGGAGACAACCGCGGAGTGCATCGCATATGAAGATCGCCGAGCTGAAGCCGGGGCATCATCAGAGCTTTCTGGCTCCCGCCGAACAAAAGCTCGTGCGCGCGATCATCGGCGAGCTGCCGGAATCGGTGACGCCGCTGCAGCTCACGCGAATCGGCATGTTCGGAGCGCTCGTCGCCGCAGTGGCGCTTGTCGGCAGCTGCTGGTCGGCGCTTTGGATGCCGCTGATTCCGCTCGGCGTCTTCCTGAACTGGTTCGGCGCGGCGCTGGACGGCCCACTGGCCGTGCATCGCCAGACCGCCAATCCGCGGCTCGGCCTGGTCGAGCACACCTATGATCTCTTCTCGCAGATATTGATGATCGTCGCCTTCGGATTCTCGCCGTTCCTGTCGATGGAGTCGGCCTGCATCGTGCTGATCTGCTATCTGCTTTTCTCGGCCTATACTTATATCCGGGCTATCGCCCGCCATGTGCAGCAAATGTCCTATATCGGCCTCGGCGCAACAGAGTTCCGCATTCTCATGGTGGTCTGGCCCTTCGCCGCCCACGCCATGGGCATAGACGAGACCGCCGACGTCGGCGTCTCGCGGCTCGACGCCGCGGTCATGATCCTGGCCGCTTTCGCGATCTTGGGCCTCGTGATCAAGGCTCTCTCCGACGCCCGCCGGGTCGCGGTGGACGAAAACGGCCAGAAAATCTGAGCCGATCCCCTGCCGGGCGCGCTCTTCTCCCGATATTCGCCACAATTCTTTGCGTCCCGCCACGAAGGTCGCTATGGACGGCCGTAGCGGACAGACGAAAATAGTTCCGGGCGAGCTGTGATTCGCGTCCGCCTCACCGGCGTCCGCCCGGCCCGCGAGGAGAATGCGAACCGATTTGTCCTCTGCGGCAGAGACGGGAAAGACGGACCAGGATGAAACTCGATTCGAAACGCACGGCTTTGGTCGCAGGCGCCGCGCTGGTCGCCGCGGCGGGCGCATTCGCTCTGAGCCGAGCCGAATTTTTCTCGGCGCCGGATATCTCCTCGCTCTGGTCCTGGTCCCTCGACAATTGGGAGACGACGAGCGTCGGCGCATCCGGCGACGCTGTCCGGGTGGCGCATGAGCCTCTCGCGCTGGCGCGCAATCTCGCGCTGATCTCCGCCGCCTTCATCGGCGTTCTGCTGGGGGCGCCGCGCGTCGTGGAGATCGTCACGCGCTCGGGCCGCGCCAGCGCGGCGACGGACGCGCCTGAGGATCTCGTCAAGACGCGCCGGCTGATCGACAGCGAGCTCGGCACGATCCTCTCGCTGGTGCGCTCGCATCTCGACAGCAACAAGACCTATTCCGCGGCGCTGGTGAAAGGCCATCGGGAGCTCGCTGCGACGACGAGCCCGGATCAGATCCGCGCCGCCATCGTGCTGCTGATCGCCGAAAATCAGAAAATGCTGCGCGAGACCGAGGAGCATCAGCGCCGGCTGGAGGAATCGCGGCGGCAGATCACCGAATTGCGCGCCGAGCTCGCCGAGACGCAGGAGCTCAATGTCCGCGACTCGCTGACGCAAGTGTTCACGCGCCGCCATTTCGACGAGACGCTGGCGCGTCAGGCGAACGCCGCGTCCGCGACCGAGTCCGCCTTGAGCCTCATCATGGCCGACATCGATCATTTCAAGAAGATCAACGACGGCCACGGCCATCTGATCGGCGACGAGGTGCTGAAGAATTTCGCCAAGACGATGACCAGGCATGTCGAGGAGAAAGACACGGTCGCGCGCTATGGCGGCGAGGAATTCGCGATCATCATGCCCGCCGTCTCCTTCGCCGAGGCGAAATTGGCGGCCGAGCGCATTCGCGCCGAATTCGAGACTAAGAAATGGGCGATCAAGGGCGGCGCGCCGATCGGCCGCATCACCGCCTCCTTCGGCGTCGCCCAGCTCGCGCCGCGCGAGAGCGCCGAGAGCCTGCTGCAGCGCGCCGACTCCAAGCTCTATGTCTCCAAATCGCGCGGACGCAATCTCGTCACAGTGGACACGGACACGACGCCCCGTTGAAGATTTCGACCAATCTGATCGATTTATCCGCACGCTCCAGGGCCCTGCCCGGCTGGATGCGCTATCTCGCGGCCTCCGGGCTGACGCTGGCCGCGCTCGCGGCGCAAGCGCTGCTGCACGACAAGCTGCCGCCCGGCCAGCTTCTCTTGTTCGTTCCGGCGGTGCTTCTCGCCGCTCTGCTGTTCGGCGGCGACGCAGGCGGCTGGGCGGCGGCCTTCAGCGCCGCGCTCGCCGCCTATTTTCTGTTCCAGGGCGAAGGCTTCGCCGTCTCCGATCCCGCCGAGGCCTTCGCGCTCGTGCTGTTCATCTGCGTGAGTCTCTCCATCGTCTATGTGTTGCAGGAGCTGTTCGGCGCGCTCGATCAGCGCGCGGCGGAAACCGCGGCCGCCCTCGCCTGCGCGACCAAGACCGAGCGCCTGAAAGGCCTCTATCTCCAGGAAATGGCGCATCGGACCAAGAATGATCTGCAATTCGTCGCCTCGCTGCTGCAAATGGAGGGACGGACGCTCGACGACGAGGAGCGCAAGGCGTCGCTGCTCTCGGCGGCGAGCCGCGTCGCCGTCGTCGCCCGCGTCTATGCGCTGCTCCAGAATGGCGGCGCGCTCGATGTCGAGATGAAGCCGCTCATCGACGATCTCTGCGCGGACCTGCGTCTGGCGCTCATCGGCCTGCGGCCGATCGCGCTGCGGACGGAGGTGGAGAGCTGCGCGCTCGGCGTGGACGAGGCGCGCGCGGTGGCGCTGATCGTCAATGAGCTCGTCGTCAATGCGCTCGAATACGCCTTTCCCGAGGATCGCGCGGGCACGGTGAAGGTGCGGCTCGCGCGCGCGGGCGACGATTTCGCCTTGACGGTCGCGGACGATGGCGTCGGGCTCCTGTCGATGGAATCGAAAGGCGCGGGCTTCGGGCAGAAGCTGGCGCGCTCGCTGGCCCAGCAGCTCGGCGGCGTCGTCACGATCGAGGCGGGCGCCGTCGGCATGCGCTGCGAGCTGCGCTTTCCGGCGCCGCCCGCGTGAGGCCTCAGCCGGCCTTCTGCTCGATCTCTTCCATATCCTCGTCGGAGAGGCCGAAGTGGTGGCCGATCTCATGCACGAGGACATGGGTGATGACCTCCTGCAGAGTGTCCTCTCCATCCGCCCAATAGTCGAGAATCGGACGGCGGTAGAGCCACACCATGTTCGGCGGCTCGCCCGTATGCGCCGACGCCTCGCGCTGCGCGAGGCCCTGGCCGCGGAACAGGCCCAGGAGATCGAATTCGCTCTCGCATTCCATCTCTTCGAGGATTTCCTCGTCCGGAAAATCCTCGACATGGATCACAAGGCCTTCGCAGAGCCGCGTGAAGCGCGACGGCAGCGAGGCGAAAGCCGCATCGGCCAGCACCTCGAGGTCCTCGAGCGAAGGGGCGCGGAGCTGGGCGAGAGCGCTGTCGTCGAGAGGCGAGGCCATGCGAGACTTACCTCCAGCTGCGAACATCCACGAAATGGCCGACGATCGCCGCCGCCGCCGCCATGGCGGGCGACACGAGATGGGTGCGGCCCTTGAAACCCTGACGTCCCTCGAAATTGCGGTTCGAGGTCGAGGCGCAGCGCTCGCCCGGCGCGAGACGATCCGGATTCATCGCGAGGCACATGGAGCAGCCCGGCTCGCGCCATTCGAAGCCGGCGGCGGTGAACACCTTGTCCAGCCCCTCCGCCTCCGCCTGCGCCTTCACCAGGCCGGAGCCCGGCACCACCATGGCGTTGACGCGCCCGCTGACCGTCTTGCCGGCGACCACGGCCGCTGCGGCGCGCAAATCCTCGATCCGGCCATTGGTGCAGGAGCCGATGAAGACGCGATCGATGGCGATGTCGCTGGCCTTCTCGCCGCCCTTGAGGCCCATATACTCAAGCGAGCGGGTGATCGCCTGACGCTTGGCCGGATTGGCGACGCTGTCCGGCGTCGGCACCAGGCCGGTGATCGGCATCACATCCTCGGGCGAGGTGCCCCAGGTGAGAGTCGGCGGCAAAGCCGCGGCGTCGAGCACGATCACGCGGTCGTAATGCGCGCCCTCGTCCGAGCGCAGCGTCTCCCAATAGCGGATGGCGGCGTCGAAGATCTCGCCCTGCGGGGCCTTGGGCCGGCCGCGGAGATAGTCGTAGGTCTTCTCGTCCGGCGCGACGAGGCCGGCGCGGGCGCCGCCCTCGATCGACATGTTGCAGACCGTCATGCGGCCCTCGATAGAGAGGTCGCGGATCGCCTCGCCGGCATATTCGATCACATGGCCGGTGCCGCCGGCGGTGCCGATCTCGCCGATGATGGCGAGAATGATGTCCTTGGCGGTCGCGCCCTCGGCCAGCTTGCCGTCGACGCGCACCAGCATGTTGGCGGCCTTTTTCTGGATCAGCGTCTGCGTCGCCAGCACATGCTCGACCTCGGACGTGCCGATGCCATGGGCGAGCGCGCCGAACGCGCCATGCGTGGACGTGTGGCTGTCGCCGCAGACGATCGTCGTGCCGGGAAGGGTGAAGCCCTGCTCCGGGCCGACGATATGCACGACGCCCTGCCGCGAATCGTGCTCATTGTAATATTCGACGCCGAATTCCGCGGCGTTGATGGCGAGCTGCTCGACCTGCGCCTTGCTCTCCGGGTCGGTGATCGGCAGAGAGCGGTCGGTGGTCGGCACATTATGGTCGACGACGGCGAGCGTTTTGCTCGGCGCGCGGACCGTGCGGCCTGAGGTGCGCAGCCCCTCGAAGGCCTGCGGGCTCGTCACCTCATGGATCAAATGGCGATCGATGTAGATGAGGCACGCGCCGTCCTCCTGCTCATGAACCACATGATCATCCCAGATCTTGTCGTAGAGCGTGCGCGGGCGTCCTGCCATTTGTCTCGTTCCTGCTCCGAACTGCCGTAAAATGAGCCGCAAATTCGGCCTCGACCGAACCCGGTAGGGTGTTCTACTCGCAAGAGGGGCGGCTTGGAAGTATGTAATCTCGGCGACGCCCGAGCGGGAGGCCTCTTCGACGTGATGCGAATTTCGACGGCGCCGCCTGCCGAGCTGGCGGCCGCGCTGGCCCGGCTGATGGACGAGCGCTCCCGCCGGGCGCTGGCCGAGCGAACGATGCGCATTTCCGCCATTTATCGCGCCGGCGGCCCGACCGCGCAGGCGATCCTCGACGAGGACGACGCTCTCGCCTACGCCCTCTATCGCCTCCCCGCCACTTATGCGGCGAGCATTCATGCGCTCGGCCGGCTGGCCGAACGGGCGCCGGAATTCGCGCCGCGGCGGATGCTGGATCTCGGCGCCGGGCTCGGGACCGCGAGCCTCGCCGCGCGCGAGGTCTGGCCGGAAATGAGCGAGAACCTGCTGCTCGATCGCAGCGCGCCGTTTCTGGCGCTCGCCCGGCGGCTCGCCGGCGAGACGCTGGCCAAAGCGGAAATCGTCGCCGGCGACCTCGCCGCGCCGCCCGCTCTCGGCGCCGCCTTCGATCTCGTCGTCGCGAGCTACGCCTTGACGGAAATAGCGGAGGACAGGCTCGACGCCGCCGTCGACGCCGCCTGGCGCCTCTGCGCCGGAGCGCTGGTCCTCGTCGAGCCCGGCACGCCGCGCGACCATGCCCGGCTGATGCGGATGCGGGCGCGGCTGGTCGCCGCCGGGGCGCGCGTCTCGCTGCCCTGTCCGCATTCGGCGCCCTGCCCGCTCCAGGCGCCCGATTGGTGCCATTTCTCGGTGCGGCTCGCCCGCTCGCGCGACCACAAGCTGCTCAAAGGCGCCGACGCGCCTTTCGAGGACGAGAAATTCGCCTATCTGGTCGTGACGCGAGACGACGCCGCCGTCGTCCCCGCGCCGGCGCGTCTATTGGCTCGTCCGGACGTTCTCAAGCATGGGTTAAGGATAAAGCTTTGCGCTGCGACGGGAATCGAAGAAGTTACCGTGGCGAAGCGCGATAAGCAGACCTTCGCGCCTATAAAAAAGAAAGACTGGGGCGACGAGGTCGCCGCGGGGGAAATGTCGGCGGGGAAATAAAATGCAACGGCCGAGAGTCTCGCCCTACCTTACCGTCTCGCCGGCCGCCGGCGCGATCGCCTTCTACACCGCCGCCTTCGGCGCGCAACAGCGGGCGCTGATGCCCTCGGTCGACGGGATGCGCATCGCCCATTGCGAGCTGACGATCAATGGCGGCTCGGTGATGCTCGCCGACGCCTTTCCCGAGCTCGGCCACGCCCGCCCGCCATTGCCCGGCGAGCAGGTCACCGCCTCGGTGAGCCTGGAATACGACAAGGCGCAGGAGGTGGACGACATCGTCGCCCGGGCCAGCCAGCTCGGCGCCAAGGTCGAGACGCAGCCGACCAACACCTTCTGGGGCACGCGCTACGCCGCGCTGCGCGATCCCTTCGGCCACAGATGGATATTGAACGCGCCGCTCGACTCGTCCGGCGGCTGAGCCGTAGCGGGAACTCGCTTTACGGCTCGACGAAGAAAGAGCGCCGCATCGAGGTCCAGGTATCGAGCGCCAGCTCGATCTCCGACGACGATTCACAGCAGAATTGCGCGAGCGGCGAGGCGTCGCCGACGAGGATGGACGGAACCACCGCCGCCCGAGCCGGCAGCACGGCGCCGGACACGCTGGCGGCGATGACGAAAGCCTGATCGAACGGCCGCGCGGCCTCGATCGCCCGCGCCAACGGCTCCGCGCCCGCGCCGGCGTCATAGAGTTTCGCGAAACGGCCGCCGAGACCGAGCCCTTCCGCCACAGCGGCCAAGTCCTGCGTCCCCGCAGAGAAGGCGATTTGGGTCCAGCCCTTGGCGGCGAGCGCCTCCAGCGCCTCCGCGACGCCGTCCGCCAGCCGCCGATCCGGCTCGCGGCGCGCCACGACGTCGAAATCCCAGAACAGGATTTTGCTCATCGGTTCTCTTCACGGCTCGATAGAGACGACGAAGCGATCCTGCGGCCTGTCGCCGCGCAGGATCGCTCCGCCACGCTCGCGATGATGGGGAAAGCTCCGGCCTTACTCGGCGGCGGGCGCGGCCTTGGCCTTGTCCTTGGCCTTCGTCTTATTGTCGATGCGCTCGGCGATGCGGGCCGACTTGCCGCGACGGTCGCGCAGATAATAGAGCTTGGCGCGACGCACCTTGCCGCGGCGGATCAGCTTGATCGAGTCGATGAGCGGCGCATGGAGGGGGAACACGCGCTCCACGCCCTCGCCATAGGAGATCTTGCGGACGGTGAAGCTCTCGTTGATGCCGCCGCCCTGGCGGGAGATCACCACGCCCTCATAGGCCTGGATGCGGGAGCGCTCGCCTTCCTTCACCTTCACATTGACGATGACGGTGTCGCCGGGGCGGAATTCCGGGATCGACTTGCCTTCGAGAAGGCGGGCCGATTGCTCGGCGTCGAGTTGCTCGATGATGGAGGGCATGAAAAACTCCTGCCGTTTCGCCAATAGCCGCCGCAGCGGCTCTGGCGAGCGTTTCGGGACGCTGTTTTGATTTGGTTGCGTCGCCATACACGAGGCTGCGCCGATTGTCGAGAGCAGCCCGACGGCCGAGTGACGGCCGGCCGGCCCAGCGGTTGGCCTCTTCTTCGCATGGGATCGGGCGGAACGGCGCCGACGGCGCCCCAGAGAAGCCGAGAACGGACAATGGCGCAAGATTTTCGCAGGATCGACGTCGCCGGCGCGCGCGACGTGATGAGCCGCGGCGAGACGCTCGTCCTCGACGTTCGCGACCCGGAATCCTTCCGGCGCGGACACATAGAGGGCGCGGAGAACACCTCGCAGGACGAACTGAACTATTATCTCTTCGAGACGCCGAAGGAGACCCCCGTCATCGTCTGCTGCTATCACGGCAATTCGAGCCAGTCCTTCGCCCGCATCTTCGCCGATATGGGCTTTGCCGAGGTCTACAGCCTCGACGGCGGCTATGAGGCCTGGGCGGCGGCGGAGAGGGCGGCGTCCGGCGCCTGAGGCGCGCGTCGGGATGAGACGCGAGCGAGACGCTCTCGCCCCGGATGCGCTCGACCGAGATACTTGCGCTCGGGGTCCCGCATTGTCATAAGAGCCGCCGATCTCGAACCAGTCGGCGCTCCTCCATGACCAGCTTCCCGCAGCGTGTGTTCTCCGGCGTTCAGTCCACCGGCAATCTGCATCTCGGCAATTATCTCGGCGCGATCGTCAAATTCGTCGAGCTGCAGCAGAGCTTCGATTGCCTCTATTGCGTCGTGGACCTGCACGCCATCACTGTGCCGCAGGACCCGATCGCGCTGCGCGACAACACGCGCGAGATCGCCGCAGCCTTCATCGCCTGCGGAATCGATCCGAAGAAGAACATCGTCTTCAATCAGAGCCAGGTGGCCGAGCACGCCGAGCTCGCCTGGGTCTTGAATTGCGTCGCCCGCATCGGCTGGCTCAATCGCATGACGCAGTTCAAGGACAAGGCCGGCAAGGATCGCGAGAACGCCTCCATGGGCCTGCTCGATTATCCGGTGCTGATGGCCGCCGATATTCTGCTCTATCGCGCCACCCATGTGCCGGTCGGCGAGGATCAGAAGCAGCATTTGGAGCTCGCCCGCGACATTGCGCAGAAGTTCAACAACGACTTCGCCGAATCGATCGCGCGCAACAATTTCGGCGAAGCCTTCTTTCCGCTGCCCGAGCCGCTGATCTCCGGCCCGGCGACGCGGGTGATGAGCCTGCGCGACGGCACGAAGAAAATGTCGAAATCGGACGCCTCCGATTATTCGCGCATAAATCTCTCCGACGACGCCGATCAGATCGCGCAAAAGGTGCGCAAGGCCAAGACCGACCCCGACGCTCTGCCGTCGGAGGAGAAGGGCCTCGAGGGACGGCCGGAGGCGGATAATCTCGTCGGCATTTTCGCGGCGCTGGCGCAGCGCGGCAAGGCGGATGTGCTCGCCGAATTCGGCGGCGCCAATTTCTCGACCTTCAAGCTCGCCCTCGTCGATCTCGCCGTCGCCAAGCTCTCGCCGATCACCGCCGAGATGCGCAAGCTGATGGCGGACGAATCCTATATCGACACCGTGCTGCGCGACGGCTCCGCGCGGGCGCGCGAATTGGCGCGGACCAATATGGATGCGGTGAAGGATATCGTCGGCTTTTTGCGCTGAGAGGTCAGCTCACGCCGATCGGCTTCGGCCCGCCGCTCGCCCAATCCAGCAATTGCACAGTGTGGACGATGGGAATCGCCGTCCCCTGCCCGATCTGAATCATGCAGCCGAGATTGCCGGCGGCGATCGCCTGCGGCGCGACCGACTCGATATTGGCGACCTTGCGATCGCGCAATGCGCTCGCCAGCTCGCCCTGCAACAGATTGTAAGTTCCCGCCGAGCCGCAGCAGATATGGCTCTCGGGCACGGGAACGACATCGAAGCCGGCGCGTCGCAACAGCTCCATCGGCAGATCGGCGATCTTCTGCCCATGCTGCAGCGAGCAGGCCGAATGATAGGCGACGCGCAGCCTGCCGACATCGACCGAAGGCGTGAAGTCGAGAGCGGCGACGATCTCCGTCACATCGCGCGCCATGGCGGCGATGCGCGCGGCGTTTTCCGCCAGCGCGGGATCGTCGCGGAACATATGGACGTAATCCTTGACGGTCACGCCGCAGCCGGAGGTGTCGATCACGATCTGATCGAGGCCGCCGCGCTCGATCTCGCGCGTCCAGGCCTCGATATTGCGGCGCGCGAACGCATGTGAGTCCGCGCTCTTGCCCAGATGATGCGGCAACGCGCCGCAACAGCCGGCGCCCTCCGCCACCACCACCTCGACGCCGAGACGCGTCAGCAGCCGCACCGTCGCCTCGTGGATGTTCGTGTCGAGCACGGTCTGCGCGCAACCGCTCAGCAGCGCGACACGCATTTTGCGCGCGCCTCGAGCCGCGAGAATTTGCGGATGATCGATCGGCGATGGCGCCGGCAGCCGCGCCGGCGCCATGGCGACAATGTCTCGCAAGCGACGCGGCAGCAGGCGGGCGAAAGGCCGCGCGAGCGATGCGGCGCGCAGCGATTGCCGGAACAGCGCCGGCCGCGTGAGCACGAAAGCGAGCGTCGCGCGCAACATGCGATCGAACACCGGACGCCGATAGGTCGTCTCGATATGCGCGCGCGCATGATCGACGAGATGCATGTAGTGCACGCTCGACGGACAGGTCGTCATGCAGGAGAGGCAGGAGAGGCAGCGGTCGACATGACGCACCGTGCGTTCGTCGGCGGCGCGGCCATTCTCCAGCATCTCCTTCATGAGATAGATGCGCCCGCGCGGCGAATCGAGCTCGTCGCCGGTCAGCAGATAGGTCGGGCATGTCGCCGTGCAGAAACCGCAATGCACGCAGGCGCGCAGAATCTTCTCCGATTGCGCCATGTCGGAATCGGCGAGGAGATCGGGGGTGAAATGCGTCAGCATCGCTTCTTTCGACTCGTCTCGAAGAGGCCCCCTCCCTCACCCTCCCCCGCTTTGCGGGAGAGGCGGCGGCCGGCGTGTCGCGCACTTTCGATGAAGCGCGCGATCTGCTCCCTCTCCCGCAAAGCGGGGGAGGACTGGGGAGGGGGCGTCCCCACAATCAGAACTCCGCGCGCAGCCGGCCGCGCTCCAGAATGAAGCGCGGATCGAAGGCCTCCTTCACCCGCCGCGTGAGCGCCGCCAGCGCCGAAGGCTGCGGCTGGAATACATCCACCAGCGTGCGAATCTCCGCGTCGGCGCGGATGAGCGTCGCATGGCCGCCGAGCGCATCGACGATCGCGCGGATCGCCGGCGCATGGGCGTCGGCCATCGTCGCGAGCCGCAGCCAGACGAGGCCGCCGGCCCAGTCATAGAAATACGCTAGCACAGGCGCGCCGGCGCGGCGCAATCGCTCGACGAAAGCAAAACCGTCGGTGGGCGCGAGCGAGACGCGCCAGATGACGCCCTCGCCTTCCGCCACTGGCTCGGCGTCGCGCAGACGCGTCCAGAAAGCGCGGCTCTCGGCGTCACGCAGAAAATCCGTCGCGGCGCCGAAGCAGCCGAGAAAAGCCGCGAGCTCGTCGCGACGCGTCACGACGGAAATCTCCGGCCCCTCGAGGCGCAGCGCCGCCATGTCCTCGCGCGGATCATAGGCGAAGCTCGAGACTTCATAGGGCGAGCCCGACGCCTTGCGCAGCGCCGCGAGGCCCTTCTCCTCGCCGAGACCGCGCAGCAGCAGCGTTTCTTCCGTCTCCGCCTTGGGCAGGACCTTCAACGTCGTCTCGGTGAGCGCGGCGAGCGTGCCATAGGAGCCGGTGACGAGCTTCGAAAGATCATAGCCGGTGACATTCTTCATCACGCGGCCGCCGGATTTGACGATCTCGCCGCGGCCGGTGACGCAGCGAAAGCCGAGCAGATGATCGCGCGCCGCGCCCGCCTTTATGCGGCGCGGACCGGAGGCGTTGACGGCGATCACGCCGCCGATGGTCGCATCGTCGCGCGCGCCGCCGAGCAGCGGCGCATGATCGAGCGGCTCGAAGGCCAATTGCTGGCCCTGCTCATCCAGCAGCGCGACGATGTCGCGCAAGGGCGTGCCAGCGCGCGCCGTCAGCACCAGCTCCTGCGGCTCATAGAGCGTGACGCCGGCGAGCGCGGCGAGCGAGAGGATGCGCTCGCGCTTCGTCGCGCGGCCGAACGCGGCTTTGGAGCCATGGCCTTCGATCGAAAGCGGCGCGTCTTGCGCGAGCGCGGCGCGGATCGCGTCGGCGACATCGTCTTCGTCTCTCGGCGTCAGGCGCATATGAGGCGCTCGCGTCCCTTCTCCCGCTCGCGGGAGAAGGGAGCGCGCACGCAGATTGCGGAAAACGATCCGGCATCCTCAAAACCTCGGCAGCTCGGGAAACGGCAGCTTGCCGCCCTGCACATGCATCATGCCGAGCTCGGCGCAGCGATGCAGCGTCGGAAACACTTTTCCCGGGTTCAGCCTGTGCTGCGGATCGAAGGCGCATTTCACGCGCTGCTGCTGAGCGAGATCGGTCTCGTCGAACATCTCGCCCATCAGATCGCGCTTTTCGACGCCGACGCCATGCTCGCCTGTCAGCACGCCGCCGACCTCGACACAGAGCCGCAGAATATCGGCGCCGAGCTTTTCGGCGCGTTCGATGTCGCCCTCTTTCGACGCGTCATAGAGTATCAGCGGATGCAGATTGCCGTCGCCCGCATGAAACACATTGGCGACGCGCAGCCCATGGCGTTTCGCCAGCCCGTCCATGCGCGTGAGGACATCCGGCAGGCGGCCGCGCGGAATCGTGCCGTCCATGCAGAGATAATCGGGGCCGATGCAGCTCACCGCCGGAAAAGCGTTCTTGCGCCCCGCCCAGAAGCGCAGCCGCTCCGCCTCGCTCTGCGAGACGCGCGTCTCCGTCGCGCCCTCGGCGCGCGCGATCTGCTCCACCTGCGCGACGAGATGGTCGACCTCGGCCGGCGCGCCGTCCAATTCGACGATGACGATCGCGCCGGCGTCCAGCGGATAGCCGCAGGGCTGGAAGCTCTCCACC
Source organism: Methylosinus sp. (assembly GCF_036560965.1). Taxonomy (NCBI): domain Bacteria; kingdom Pseudomonadati; phylum Pseudomonadota; class Alphaproteobacteria; order Hyphomicrobiales; family Methylocystaceae; genus Methylosinus; species Methylosinus sp. Next base: position 17,593 of record NZ_DATBQF010000040.1, read on the forward strand.
GCGCCGATGGTGGCGGCGTCCATCATCTCGAGGCCGCCGGGAATGACGCCGCGCGCGATGATCGCGCCGACGCAGCGCGCGCCGGCTTCCACCGTCGGAAAGGCCAGCAGCAGGCCGCGCGCCAAAACAGGCTTCTGCAGCAGCCGCACAGTGACTTCTGTGACGACGCCGAGCAGCCCTTCCGAGCCGGTCATCAGGCCCATGAGATCATAGAGCTCGCTATCGAGATGCTTGCCGCCGAGGCGCAGAATCTCGCCGCCCATCAGCACGATCTCGAGGCCGAGGATGTTGTTGGTGGTCAGCCCGTATTTCAAGCAATGCACGCCGCCGGCGTTCTCGCCGACATTGCCGCCGATCGTGCAGGCGATCTGCGAGGACGGGTCCGGCGCATAATAGAAGCCCGCATGTTCGACGGCTTTCGAGATGGCGAGATTCTGCACGCCGGGCTGCACGCGCGCGCAGCGATTCTCGAAATCCACCTCCAATATGCGATTGAACTTGGACAGTCCGAGCAGAATGCCGTCCTCGAGCGGCAAAGCGCCGCCGGAGAGCGAGGTGCCGGCGCCGCGCGGCACCAGCTTCACGTTCATCTCCTGCGCCAGCGCCATGATCGCGCTCACCTGCGCCACCGTCTCCGGCAGCGCCACGACCAGCGGCAGCGCGCGATACATGACCAGCGCGTCGCATTCATAGGCGCGGCGCGCGGTCTCGTCGGCGATGACATTGGCGGCGGGCAGAATGGCGCGCAGGCGCGCCAGCAGCTCCTCGCGGCGCGCCAAAATCGCCTGCTCGGGGAGCGGCATGACCAGGGACATGTTGTCTCACTGAAAAGATGGCCGAACCTGGGCTCGGCGCTGCGGCCGGCTTGCGCCCCCCGGCCGTTTCGTGCTCGTTACCTCCCTATTCGAGCAGGCGCCGGCGCGCAAGTCCACAGCGCGCCCTGACCATGCAGCGCGCCCTGGTCACGAAGGACAGGATTTCGGCCGATGAAGACAAAATTCGCGCTCACTCTCGCCGACGCCAGACGCGTCGCCGCCGCGGCCGAGGCGGAAGCGATCGAGAATGGCTGGAGCGTCGTCGTCGCCATCGTCGACGACGGCGGCCATCTCGTGCTTTTGCAGCGCCTCGACGGCGCGCAGACCGCCTCCGCCGAGATTGCGACGCACAAGGCGCGCACCGCGGCTCTGTTCAAGCGTCCGACCAAGGCTCTGGAGGACATCGTCGCGGGCGGCCGCGCCGCCATGCTGAGCCTGCCCGGCGTCACCGCGGTCGAAGGCGGCCTTCCGCTGGTCTATCGCGGCGATATCGTCGGCGCGATCGGCGTTTCCGGCGTGCAGTCGTTTCAGGACGGCGTCGTCGCCAAAGCCGGGGCCGAGAGTCTGGACGATCAGCGATCCTGACGGCGGAAGCGGCCGCGCGTCCTTTTCACGATCGCGCAGCCGGGCCGCGCGGCGCCGCAATCGCGCCTCAATCCATGATCGGACCGGCGAGCGCCGCCCGCGCCGCGACGACGCTCTCCGGCGCGAGATTTTCCGCGGCGGCGAAAGCAATCAGCAGCGGCTCGTCGGCGCAAATATGCTCGAGCAGAGCGAGCTGAAAACCTTCCGCGCCGGCGAGCGCGCGAATATCGCCGGGATCTGCGCCGGTGAGCGCCAGAAAACGCCCCATGCGCTCGTCATCCTCGGCCAAAAAAACCAATGATCGCAACGCCATAGATCGCGCATCCGACTTCGATGGCGGCGCTGCCCGCTTTTCGCCACCGAGACGGTGTCTAGTCTTTTCGATTTTCATTTCATCAATCTTCATCTGCTAACCCGAAGGCGAGATCGTCTTCGAATGCACCGGCTTTCGATTTCGAGACGAGACGGAACCTTACCGCCGCCGCGTCAGGGAACGAGACGCCAATGGGCGCGACCGCGCCGAAACGAGAGCAGAATCGCGAAAGTCGGAGCCAATGCCCAAAACCGTCCTCATCGTAGAGGATAACGAGCTCAACATGAAGCTCTTCAACGATCTCCTCGAGGCCAATGGGCATTCGACGCTGCAGACGAAGAGCGGCGTCGAAGCGATCGCGCTGGCGCGCAGTCACTCGCCCGACCTCATTTTGATGGACATTCAGCTCCCGGAGATCTCAGGCCTCGAGGTGACGCGCTGGCTCAAGGACGACGAGCAGCTGCGCTCCATCCCGATCATCGCGATCACCGCCTTCGCAATGAAGGGCGACGAGGAGAAAATTCGTCAGGGCGGCTGCGAGGCCTATCTCTCGAAGCCGATCTCGGTCGCCCGTTTTCTTGAAACCGTGAACGCATTTCTAGCGGACAGATGAGGGGCCGCGCGTCATGACCGCACGCATTCTGATCGTCGACGATCTTCTACCCAATATCAAATTGCTCGAGGCGCGGCTGACGGCCGAATATTTCGACGTCCTGTCCGCGTCCAACGGGCCCGAGGCGCTGGCGCTGTGCCGCGAGGATCGCTGCGACATCGTCCTGCTCGACGTCATGATGCCCGGCATGGACGGTTTCGAGGTCTGTCGACGTCTGAAGACCGATCCCCTCACCGCGCATATTCCCGTGGTGATGGTCACCGCGCTCGACCAGCCGTCCGACCGGCTGCGCGGCCTCGAGGCCGGCGCCGATGATTTTCTCACCAAGCCCGTCGACGAGATCGCGCTCATCGCGCGCGTGCGCTCGCTCGCCCGCCTCAAGGTGATGCTCGACGAATTGCGCGCCCGCGCGGATACCTCCGCCAGCCTCGGCCTCGGCGACAAGGGCGCGCGCGCGATGGCCGACGCCGGCAAGAACGGCCGCATATTGGTGCTCGAGGACAGGGGCAATTCGGCCGAACGAATCACCCTGGCGCTGCGCGATCAGCATGAGGTGACGATCGTCGCCGATCCGCAGGACGCGCTGTTCCGCGCCGCGGAGGGCGATTTCGATCTGATCGCCGTGAGCCTCGACCTCAAGGGATTCGATGCGCTGCGCTTTTGCAGCCAGATCCGCTCGCTGGAGCGGACGCGGGCGCTGCCGATCCTCGTCCTCGCCGATATGGACGATCGCAGCCGCATCGTGCGCGGCCTCGATCTCGGCGTGAACGACTATATCGTGCGGCCGATCGACCGCAACGAGCTCGTCGCCCGCGTGCGCAGCCAGCTACGCCGCAAGCGCTACGCCGACAGCCTGCGCTCCGATCTGCAGGCGGCGATCGAGCTCGCCGCCGTCGATTCGCTGACCGGCCTCAACAATCGGCGCTATCTCGAGACCCATCTCGCCGCCCTGCTCGACCAGGCCGCGCATAAGGGCCGCGCGCTGACGCTGATGATGCTCGACATCGATCATTTCAAGTCGGTCAACGACACCCATGGCCATGACGCCGGCGACGAGGTGCTCAGGCATTTCGCCCAGCGCATGCGCCGCGTCGTGCGCAGCGCCGATCTCATCTGCCGTCTCGGCGGCGAGGAATTCGTCATCGTGATGCCGGACACGCCGCTGGCCGTCGCCGCCAAAGTGGCCGAGCGCGTGCGCGCGGCCATACAGTCCGAGCCCTTCTGCATCGACCGCAATGGCGGAGCCATCCCGGTCACCACCTCGATCGGCATCGCCGAGCGCGGAAAAGACGCCAACGCCGAGGGACTGCTGCGCCGCGCCGACAAGGCGCTCTACGCGTCGAAGAGCTCCGGCCGCAATCGCGTCACCGCCGCCGCCGCCTGAACCCCCACCCGCAAAAAAAATCCCTGCCCGAACCATGTCGGGCAGGGGGGAAAGTTGGGAGCCCCACTCGGAGGAGAGCTTCCGAGTGAAGAGGAGGGGCGCGCGGACCGTTGCGGGCCGCGTCGCCGATGGGATCGCCCGGGAAATTGCGAGCTGCGCGTCGTCGATGCGCGGCCACTCGGCAAAACACGGGCGGAAATGATCTCGGATTGGTGAGCGGAGGAGAGCCTATCGCTCTCGAGGTCCGCTTTCGGCGTCACGATCGCGGCGAAAACGCCGTTCGATCCGTCTGACGCAGCCCCTGTCCCGGCTCGAGGGGCTCGGGAGCGCCCCTCCATCTCGCGACTTCGCAGTCGCGCGCGGGATCAGGCGAGGAGCGAGGGTGGCGCGCGTGGAGAGAGAGGCCGCAATTCCGGCGGCGCGGCGGCGGCGGCGCGATCGTCGACCATCGGCGCGACCGCCGAAGGGAAGTCGAAGCTCAGGACGATGACGACCGTATCGGCTCCATCGACCTCGGCCGACGCGCTGCAATGGAGCATGCAGCAGGAGCCGACGTGCTTCTCGACAGGCGCGGAGCCGGAGGACGGGGCGCCCGATTGATCGGTGACGCAGACGACGCCGAAAGCGCCGCCGTCCGCCATAGCGCCTGTCGCGAAGCCGACCGCCACGATCTGCAACAGAAGGACCGCAGCCGCCAGCATGCCGACGACGGCTCTATCCATCTTGAAGATCCAACGGGCCTCGGCTTGCACGGGACGCCTTCTCTCAGCTGCGGGCTCGCACGCTAGGGGAGAGCCCGCAATGGGTCAAGGCGCCCACCGACCAGCCCATGCGGCAAGTTGTCGCGCGCCGAAACGCCCGGCGCGCGACGCCTCTCGCTCAATAACGGACCGAGAGCGAGGAGGTGATGGTGAGGCCTGGCTGTAGATAATACTGATAATAGCGCTGATTCAGCAGATTGTTCCCGGCGACCGAGAAGGTGACGTTCTCGTCGATCTTGTAGCTGATCTTGGCGTTGACCAGAGTATAGGGATCATAGGTCCCGAACACGCCATTGGTCACGCCCTGGTTGAGCGTGTCGCTATTGCCGAATATCTTGCCGGTATATTTGACTTGCGCCGAGGCGGACCATTCGCGCCATTTCCATTCGCCGCCGAGCGCGAAGCTGGTGCGCGGCACATCGCCTAGCACCTTGCCCACCATCGACGACTGCGCGTCGTTCTTCGTCACGCGCGTGTCCTGCCGCGTGACCACGCCGAAGAGGGCGAGCTCCTCGGTGACCTCCTGGCGCACCGTGGCCTCTATGCCATGCACATAGGCGCGACCGACATTGACGTTGCGGTTCACGTCATTCGCCGTGCCCTGAACGATGACCTGCTGATAGATGAGGTCGCGCAGATCGTTCTCGAAATAGGTCGCCTGGATTTTCGTGCGCGTCGGCAGCCGGAAATTGGCGCCGATCTCCCAGCCGAACAATTTTTCCGATTTCAGATTGGGGTCGGATTCCGTCGTGCGCACGCCGACCGGGCCGGTCTTGGTGGTGAAGGCCCGAGAATAGAGCTGATTGAGAGACGGCGGATGAAAGGCGGTGCCGACCGAGCCGTGCAGCGTCACCCATTCGAAGGGCTCGTAGACGGCCGAGAATTTCGGGCTGAAGCTGTTCTCCTGCCGCAGCGGATTGTCTTTGTTGAAGGCGAGCAGCGTCGGCTGATAGGCGGTGGGCGTCTGCGAATTGCTGCCATGCGCCTCCCACATGTCGTAGCGGCCGCCGAAATAGAGATCAAAGGTCCTGACATAGGGAAGACCGAAGCTTTTCAGCGGCGTGACCTTGTCCTGGAAATAGACGGAGGTCATCGTCGACTCGCCATTGGCCGTATAGCTGGTGGCGACGCGCGTGTCGGGATTGCGCCACGAGTAGGTGTCGTCATTGTGCCGGGCGAGCGTGCTCTGCTCGAAGGAGCCGCCGAGGATCACATCGTTGAAGTCGCCGATCTGGGCGTGCAGTTGCATGCTGGTGTTGAGGCGTGTGTTGGGTGATGTCGATATCTGGCCGACGCCGCCGTCGTAATACGACTTGCCGCTGATGTAATTGACGTACCAATTGGTGAGGGTCGCATAGCCGATGTCGCCCTCGAGCGTGACCCCGTCGGCGATCTTGGTCTCGAAGCGGCCGAAGCCGCGCAGCGAGGTTTCCTCGGAAGGCTGCAGAGTGGCGAAGTCCGTCCGCGCAACGGAGAATTGCAGCCCGGCGTCATTCGCCGTCCCGCTGAGGAAGCTCCCGCCCGCGCCCGCGATATAGTTGTTATTATTGGTGTAATAGGTGTGATAGCGATCGTAGGACATGCCCACGTTGAATTTGGTGTCGGCGGAATAGTCGTAATAGAGGCGCAGATTGCCGTTCTGCTGGTCCCAAGGCCGGCGGCCCTTGTCGCCGATGATGATCGACGGATTGCCGTTCTGGTCGGTCGTCGGGATGGCGCCGATGACCGGCGTTCCCGACGCCCCGGCGACCGCGGTCTTGGTGACGAAATCGCCGATGAAGCTATGATTGCCGATGTGCCCGAGGGCCACTGCGATTCCGAGCCCATTATCGAAACGGTCTCGATAACCGACATTGGCGAAATAGGACACGGGCGAGCCCGCGGTCACGCCCGCCTCGCCGGAAAACTCCCGCTTGGTCGGCCGCTTGGAGATGACATTGACGACGCCGCCCATGGCGTCGCCGCCCCACAGCGCCGAGAAGGCGCCCGGCACGACCTCGATGCGCTCGACGTCGTTCATCATGATCGACGACCAGTTGACGCTGTTCGAATAGCCGGAGTTGATCGTCTGTCCGTCGATCATGATGCGCGAGCGGCTGCCGGCGATACCGCGCATGGAGAAGCCGCCCTGGCCGCTGCCGGGCGTGGTGTTGCCGAAGGCGCTGCCACGAAAGAACAGGCTCGGCGACTCGGTGAGCGCGTCGGCGAGGCGGCGGGCGTTGTGCTGCTCGATGGTGAGCATCGTGCCCTTGCCCATTTTTTCGTCGCCGGAGACGGCGACGTCGACCGCGGCGGGCGCCTCCTGCAATTTCACCGGGGTGCGCGTGGCGCTGGAAATATCGATATCGGGCAGTTCCTCCTGCGCGCGCAGGGGCGGCGACAGGAAGAGAAGCGCGAGCGCTCCCGCGCTGCGTAGCAGATGATAGCGAGCCATGTCGGTTCTCTCGAATGAGCGCGCAGGACGGCGCTCGGACCCTGGAGTCCGGCGGCCTCGTCGACAGCGCTGGAATGGAATGGGAATGCGCGCCGGGACGCCCGCGAAGCGGCGATCGGAACGCGAGACCGAGCGATCAGGCGACCGAAGGGCCAGCCCGCGCGAAGACGTTGGGGTCGCAGTGGAATCGTCCGAGTGGCAAGGCCCGCGCCCGCCAGCGCAGCCGCTCCTGCAACGGGACGCGGGAGAGGAAATGCGCGGACAGGCTCGCCAGCGGCGGCGGCCCGGAGATGATCTCCGGGCATTGGAGACAGCGCTCGTGGCGATGATGGCCGCTCGACTGGTCGGAGTCCGCCGGATGGCCGCTATCGGCTTTCGTCTCGACGAAGGCGGCGCGCGTGCAGGCGGGCGCGCCGAGCTCGTCGCCGAGCATGCGCGCCGAAACATTGCCGGCGATCGCTTGCGCCAGCAAGATCACGCCGACCAGCAGTCTGGTCAGAACAGAATGCACGCCAACCTTTGCGGGCCGGAGCCCGTCATCGCCTTCGCGGGCCGGAGCCCGTCATCAAGTCGGCGAAATCATGGCGCCCGCATGTCGCAATGACAAGCGCGACACTCCGGCTCGCGCGGAATCTCTATGATTGTGGCCCGGCGGCCACAGTGGCGGGGCGACCGCGGATCAGCGATAGCCTTCCTCGGCCAGCACCTGCCGCACAGTGGGCCGCGTCTTCATCAGCTCGTAATGGGCGCGGCAATTGACGGGCAGCTCCATGCCGATCTTATCGGCCCAGAACTCCACATAGAACAGGCCGGCGTCGGCGATGGAGAAGGCGCCCGCCGCGTAGTTCTTGCCGTCGAGCTCGCCGCTCACCTTCATGAGCGCCTCGGCGACGATCTCGCGCCCCTGCGCCTTCACCGCCTCTATGTCGCCGGCGACGGCGTAGCGCTCCGGCGTGAAGACGCGGCGGAAGCCCTCGCCATGGATATAGCGCGTCGCGAAATTGAGCACCTCCATCGCCCGCTCCTTGCCGGCGAGGTCCTCGGGCAGCAGCTTGCGGCGCGGATAGGTCTCGGCGAGCCATGTCGCGATCGAGACAAAATCGCAGAGCGCCGTGCCGTCGTCGCGCAGCAGCGTCGGAATCGTGCCATGCGGATTCATGGCGAGATATTCCGGCTTCAGATGGTCGCCCCGCGGTAGATTGAGGATATAGGCCTCGAAGACGAGGCCGATCTCCTCGAGCAGAATGTGAATTCCGGTCGAGCAGGACCCCGGCGTCATATAGAATTTCATTGCGCGCCTCCGCTTTTGCGGGAAGCAAGTTGCGCGCCGGCCCTCATCCGTCGCGCCTTCGCGCGACACCTTCTCCCACGAGTGGGAGAAGGTGACCGCCTCTTCTTGAAAGATAATGCGATTTATCGACGCTACAGCCCTTCTCCCGCGGGGTGGGAGAAGGTGGCCCTCGCGTCAGCGAGGGTCGGATGAGGGGGCGCCGCCGCGCCCCCGTCTCACGCCGCCTTTTCGGTCCCGAGGCCGCGCCGCCCGATCGGCCGTCCATCCAGCGTCAGCCCCTGGCTGTCGGTCGAGACCCACACGGTGGAGCCGTCGACGATCTCGCCGCCGAGCAGCGCCTCGGCAAGCGGGTCCTGCAGCTCCTTCTGGATCACGCGCTTCAGCGGCCGCGCGCCATAGGCGGGATCGTAGCCCTTGGCGGCGAGCAGCGCCCGCGCCTTCTCGTCGAGCTTCAGCGTGATCTTGCGATCGTCCAGCAGCTTTTGCAGCCGCAGGATCTGAATATCGACGATCGCGCCCATATCCTCGCGCCGCAGGCGGTGGAACAGCACGATCTCATCGACGCGGTTCAGGAACTCCGGCCTGAAATGCGCGCGCACCACCTGCATCACCTCGGCGTGAACGGCGGAGGAATCCTCGCCCTCCTGCTGCATCACCAGGAATTCGGAGCCGAGGTTGGACGTCATGATGATGAGCGTGTTCTTGAAATCGACCGTGCGCCCCTGGCCGTCGGTCAGGCGCCCATCGTCCAGCACCTGCAGCAGGACGTTGAACACATCCGGATGCGCTTTCTCGATCTCGTCGAACAGCACGACCTGATAGGGCCGGCGCCGAACCGCCTCGGTGAGCGCCCCGCCCTCCTCATAGCCGACATAGCCGGGAGGCGCGCCGATGAGCCGCGCCACCGAATGCTTCTCCATATATTCGGACATGTCGAGCCGCACCAAAGCGGTCTCGTCGTCGAAGAGGAAATTGGCGAGCGCCTTGGTCAGCTCCGTCTTGCCGACGCCGGTCGGCCCCAGGAAGATGAAGGAGCCGATCGGGCGATTGGGATCCTGCAATCCGGCGCGGGCGCGGCGCACGGCCGTCGAGACGGCGGCGACCGCCTCCCTCTGCCCGACGACGCGGCGCGACAGCTCGTCTTCCATATGCAGCAGCTTCTCGCGCTCGCCCTCGAGCATCTTATCGACCGGAATGCCGGTCCAGCGCGAGACGACCTGCGCCACATGCTCGGGAGTGACCTCCTCCTCGAGCATTTTCTGCGCGCCCTCTTTCTCGCTCGACGCGAGCTTGCGCTCGAGATCGGGGATCAGGCCGTAGGCGAGCTCGCCGGCGCGCTGAAACTCGCCGCGGCGCTGCGCCTGGGCGAGCTCGTTGCGGGCGCTCTCGAGCTGCTCCTTCAGCTTCTGGGCGAGGCCGAGCTTGTCCTTCTCGGACTTCCAGCGCTGGGTGAGCGCCGATGATTTCTCGGTCAGCTCGGCGAGCTCCGTCTCCAATTTGGCGAGACGGTCCTTCGACGCCGGATCGGTCTCCTTGCGCAGCGCCTCCTGCTCTATGCGCAGCTGGATGATGCGGCGGTCGAGCTCGTCCAATTCCTCGGGCTTGGAGTCGATCTGCATGCGCAGCCGCGAGCCCGCCTCGTCGACGAGGTCGATCGCCTTGTCGGGCAGAAAACGGTCGGAGATATAGCGATTGGAGAGCGTCGCCGCCGCCACGATCGCGGCGTCGGTGATGCGCACGCCATGGTGCATCTCGTATTTTTCTTTCAGCCCGCGCAGAATGGAGATGGTGTCCTCGACATTCGGCTCGTCGACGAAGACGGGCTGGAAGCGCCGCGCCAGCGCCGCGTCCTTCTCCACATGCTTGCGATATTCGTCGAGCGTGGTCGCGCCGACGCAATGCAATTCGCCACGCGCCAGCGCCGGCTTCAACAGATTCGACGCATCCATCGCGCCATCCGCCTTGCCGGCGCCGACCAGCGTGTGCATCTCGTCGATGAACAATATGATCCCGCCCTGCGCGGCGGTGATCTCGTTGAGCACCGCCTTCAGCCGCTCCTCGAACTCGCCGCGATATTTCGCGCCGGCGATCAGCGCGCCCATGTCGAGCGCCAGCAGCTTCTTGTCCACGAGCGATTCGGGCACATCGCCATTGACGATGCGCAGCGCCAGTCCTTCGACGATCGCCGTCTTGCCGACGCCGGGCTCGCCGATCAGCACGGGATTGTTCTTGGTGCGGCGCGACAGCACCTGAATGGTGCGGCGAATTTCCTCGTCGCGGCCGATGACGGGATCGAGCTTGCCTTCGCGCGCAGCCTCGGTGAGATCGCGCGCATATTTCTTCAGCGAATCATAGGCGCTCTCGGCCGAGGACGAATCGGCGGTGCGGCCCTTGCGTAAATCTTCGATTGCGGAATTGAGCGTCTGCGGCGTGACGCCCGCCTCGCTCAATATGCGCGCGGCTTCCGTGCCCTTCTCGAGGGCGAGCGCGAGCAGCAGGCGCTCGACCGTGACATAAGAATCGCTGGCCTTTTGCGCGAGCTTCTCGGCATTGTCGAAGAGCCGCGCCGTCGCCTGATTGAGCGAAGGCTGTCCGGCGCCGCCGCCTGTGACTTTCGGCAGCTTGGCCAGCGCGGCCTCGGTCTTGGCGAGCGCCTCGCGCGAATGGCCTCCGGCGCGGTCGATGAGGCCGGCGGACAGGCCTTGCTCGTCGTCCAGCAGCACTTTCAAAACATGCTCGGGCGTGAGCTGCGGATTGCCCTCGCGCGTCGCCAGCGACAAGGCCGACTGCACGAAGCCCTGCGCGCGGGTCGTGTATTTGTCGAAATTCATGGAAACCCTCCGGCTTCGAGGCGCCGCGTCGAGCAGCCGCCTCGTCCCTATATGGCGTGAAATCGGCCCCTTGCGGCGACCGTTACGGCCGATATGGGAAAGACCCTCGCGCTCGAAAAGAGGGTGCGACGACTGGAGCGCGAGGGAATGCGTCGAAAGGCGTCGGAACGCGCTCAGTCGGCGAGCGGCAGCTCGTCGGAACGCGGCGGCTCGTCGGCGGCGACATTGCCGTTGGCGTCTTCGTTCGCCGGACGCGTCGTGCGGCGGCGGCGGCGCTGATTGAGATGAAAGCCCGCGGCCGCCTCTTCATGATCGCGGATCGCGGCGCGCTCCGTGCGAGCGAAGGTCTCCGTTTCCTCCGGGCCGGCGGCGCGAATCGGCGCGGTGATGAAAGACGGCAGCGCGGCGGCCGGCGCCTCTTCCTGCACGGCGGGCTGCACGCGCGGCGGAAACCGGCGCTCGCGATTGCGGTCGAAGTTCTGGCGCGGCGGTCGGTCGCCGCCGCCCTCGGCGTTCGCTTCGCCATTGCGGTCGCGACGATCCCGAAAGCCGCCGCGATCTTGAGCCCCACGATCTTGGCCCCCGCGATCTTGCCCCCCGCGATCTTGGCCTCCGCGATCCGAGCCCCCACGATCTTGGCGCGGCTGGCGCTCATAGCGCTGCTCGTTGACCGGACGCTCGCCGATCGGACGCTCCTCATAGGGTTGCGGCTGCGGCTGCGGCGAGAATTGCGGCTGCGCGACGGGCTGCGGATAGGGCGCGGCGGCATAAGGCTGCTGCGGCGGCTGATAGCCGGCGGTCTGCGGCAAGCGCTCGGAGAGAGGCGCGAAACGATCCGAGATTCCGGTGAAATCTTCATCGTCGTCGAGATCGGAGTCGGTCGTCTCATAAGCGCGGCCATAGCCGCCCTGCGCCTGCTGCTGCGCGGTCTGCGCCGCGGCGATCAGACGAAAATAATGTTCGGCGTGCTGAAGCAGGCTCTCGGCCATGATCGTGTCGCCGGAGGATTGCGCGTCTCGGGCGAGCTGAAGATATTTCTCGGCGACATGCTGAGCGGTGCCCCGGATCTTCACGTCGGGACCATTCGACTCGTAGGAGCGTGTGAGGGGATTGGGTCCTTTACGACCACCATTACGGCCGCGAATGCGTTTATTCTGTCCTGGTCTCATCGAATATCCCCGAGAAGGTCCTTACGCTTTGCTGGCTCGGCGTGTCGTGCTTCGGCCGAACGCGCCGAAAGGGACGAACGCTCGAAACTGCGTCAGAGGCGGAAGCCGGGCGCGGCCATTGCCGCAAACGCCCGATCCAACAGAGCGGCCCCGCTCGACCTCGAGCAGCGTTTCTGTCCGTTCTGTCGCTTGCGCGATCCGGACATGGATCGCGCGGCCGACGCGGCGTCCTCATGGAATCGCCTGCGCCGAATTCACATTCTCGATCCGAGCGCCGCCGACGCTCGAAGCGTTGCTGAGCAAAAGGGCGCGCTCGGCCCGTCGGCTCGGCCTTGGTGACAGTTGTCGAATTCGTTCGACTTTCGCAAGCGCTGCGCGTTCCGCCTCGAGCCCGCCGTTCCGCCTCGCGCCCGTCTGGCCTCTAGCTCTCGATCGCGCCCCGATCGCACAACCGCCGCTCACGCTCGAACGCCCGAACACGCTCCGTGTCGCGCGCTGAACACCCGATCATGCATAGACTTTTCGGGTTCGAACGGCGGCGCCGGACTCCGGCCCTAGCGGCGCGGGATGCGCGCCATCGGCAAAATTTCGGGGACCGGCCGTATTTCCCCACATCCGCGCTCGGCGTCGCTCACGACGTTCAGCGTCTTATCGCAGGCGACTATAGTCCACCCGGGCACACTCGCCAAGGGCGCGAACCGTCCGTCTCTCACATAAATAGCGCCTGTCTCTCACATAAATAGGAGGTGTAGCCAATATGTCACGGCTCGGCGACGCCTCAGCGGCTGCGACGCGCGGCGACCGCGCGCTCGCGCCCGCCGGCGTCCTTGCGAATTCCGGCCGGCTCGAGGCCTTTCTCGGCCAATAGCGCGGCGAGGCTGCGCGCCTGGCCGTCTCCCGCCTCGAGCGCCGCCGCGCCCATCGGCGCCAGCAGACGCGGCAGCGCCTCGACGATCTCGCGATAGCAATCGAACCCATCGGCGCCGCCGTCGAGCGCGAGACGCGGATCATGGAGCCGCACCTCCGGCTCCAGCCCATCCAGCTCTCCGCTGGCGATATAAGGCGGATTGGAGACGATGAGATCGAATCGCGCGGCGAGCGAATCGGCCCAGCGGCCGCGCAGCACGGACGCCCGCCGCGAGAATCCGCAGCGCGACAGATTGAGCGCGGCGGCGGCGCAGGCGTCGGCGGAGAGATCGACGCCGATGGCGCGCGCATTGGGCAATTCGGCGAGCAGCGCGCAGAGAATCGCGCCCGAGCCGACGCCGAGATCGAGGATCAGGAGCGCCTCGCCGCGACGCTCGCGCAGCAGCTCGAGCGAAAGCTCGATCAGCGTCTCCGTGTCCGGCCGCGGATCGAGCACTCCCGGCGCGACGACGAGATCATGCGTCCAGAAGCCGCGCGCGCCGAGAATGCGCGACACAGGCTCGCGCGCCGCGCGGCGCTGCGCATAATCGCGCAGCTTTGCCCGCGCGGCGCCGGCGAGCGCCGCCGTCGGCTCCAGCAGCAGATCCGCCGCCGTGAAGCCGCCGGCGGCAAAGAGCAGCGCGCGCGCGTCGCGGCGCGCATCCTCGACGCCGCAACGATCGAGAAAGGCCGCGACCTCGTCGAGCGCCGCGGCGCGCGTCCCCTCGTCGAGCGCGAGAGTGGACAGAAGCGTCACGCTTTGGCGAGCAGCGCGGCGACGCGCCTGGCGAAAGCGGCCGCGTCGAGCGGCGCCTCGCCATCGGCGATGCGGGCCGTGTCGAACAGCAGCCAGAAGCCGTCCTCGGCGCCCTGCTTGTCCGCCTTGGCCTTCTGCGCGAGCGCCAGCACGGCCTCGTGACTCGGATTGATCTCCAGCACGGGCTTGCCGAGAGCGGCCTTGTTGCCGCTCTCCTGAAGCATTCGCGCGAGCTGCAGATCGAAGCCGTGATCGGCGGCGACGAGACAGGCCGGGCTCTCGCGCAGACGCGTCGAGACGCGCACATCGTCGACCTCTCCGGCGAATGTCTCCTTCAGCATCGCGGTGAGCAGCGCGACATCCGCGCTCGTCTCGGCGGGCGGCGTGTCGGGAGAGCCTTCCGGCGTCGGCACGGCGTCCATGTCAGCTGCGCCCTGCGTCACCGATTTGAACGGCTTGCCGTCATAGCCGACCGCGCTCGTCACCCAGAAGGAGTCGACCGGATCGGCGAGCAGCAGCACGTCGATGCCCTTGGCGCGATAGCCTTCGAGCTGCGGGCTGGAGGCGAGCCGCTTCTTGTCGTCGCCGGTGATGTAATAAATAGCGGTCTGATTGGGCCGCAGATTTTCGACATAGTCCTTCAGGCTGCGGTCGCCGTCCGGATGCTGCGCCGTCGAAAAACGCGCTATGGCGAAAATCTCGTCGCGACGCACCGGATCGTCATGCAGCCCCTCCTTGAGGACCGCGCCGAAATTCTTCCATACGGCGGCGAATTTCTCAGAATCATTGGCCGCGAGATCGGCGAGCTCCTTGAGCACGCGCGTTCCGATCGCCTTGCGGATCGCGGCGAGGATCGGATTGGTCTGCACCATCTCGCGCGAGACATTGAGCGGCAGATCGGCGCTGTCGACGACGATGCGCATGAAGCGCAGCCAGGGCGGCAGCACATCGGCCTCGCGCGAGATCAGCACGCGGCGCACATAGAGCTTGGAGCGGCTCTTGCGCTGCGGATCGAAGAGATCATAGGGCCGCGAGCCGGGCACGAAGGCGAGCACCGTATATTCGGTGCGTCCCTCGGCGCGCCAATGAATGGTGAGCGCCGGCTCGTCGAACTGGCCGGAGATCTGCTGATAGAAATCCGTATAGTCCTGCTCGCTCACCTCGGATTTGGACCTGGTCCACAGCGCCGAGCCGTCGGTGAGGCGGCGCGGCTCCTTGCCCTGCTCCTCGACGAGGTCGATCGGTATGGCGATGGCGCCCGAATGCTCGCGCAAGATCTGCTCGATGCGATAGGGCTCGAGGAATTCGTCCGATTCGGAATTGAGATGCAGAGTGACGCGCGTGCCGACGGCGGGCGCGGCGTCCAGCGCCAGCGGCGCGATCTGGAACGAGCCCTTGCCTTCCGAGGTCCACAGAAAGGCTTCGGACGAACCCGCGCGGCGCGTCGCCACCTCGATATGATCGGCGACCATGAAGGCGGAATAGAAGCCGATGCCGAAACGTCCGATGAGCGAGCCGCCGAGGTCGGCGACGCTCTTATCGGCGCCTCCCTTGTCGGAGCTCGCCTGCTCGGCGCCGCGCTTCGCCGAAAGATCGTCGAGAAAGGCGCGCGTGCCGGAGCTCGCTATGGTGCCGAGCGCGGCGACGAGATCGTCGCGCGACATGCCGACGCCATTATCGGTGACGCTCAGCGTGCGGGCGTCCTTGTCGACCGCGATGGTGACGAGCGGCGCGCCGGCCTCGGCCGCCAGCGCTTCGTTCGCCACCGCCTCGAAGCGCAGCTTCTCTATGGCGTCCGCCGCATTGGACACCAGCTCGCGCAGGAAAATGTCGCGCTCCGAATAGACCGAATGCGTCATGAGCTCGAGAAGCCGCGCGACATCGGCCTGGAAGCCGTAATCGCTGCGCTCGGCAGCGTCGATCGTATTTGTTTCGGCGTGATCGTTCACGGGCGTCGTCTCCGCTTTTCTATCGGCTCCGCCGCGCGCGCCGCTTCCCGCAAATGGAAGCATGGCCGACGGCGCGCGGGCGCTTCCGGGATATAGCGATCGTCATTGATCGGCAATGGCGCCCGTCGAGCCGCCTCGAGCGGGGCGCGAGAGCTGATATCGGAGATTGTCGGCAAGGTTGCAAGACCGCCGCGACACGTCGCCATACGCGACAGGCAAAAAAAGCGCGACAGGCAAAAAGCGCGACGTGCAAAAAGCGCATTGCAAAAACAAGACGGGCCGCCCGAGCGTCGCCCGGCCGGCCCGTCCATCGCCACGAACTCACGCTGCTCGAAAAGCGCCCTTCCGGGGGGCTGGGGGGCTGACGAAATCCGGAAAAACCACTTCCCGAGCCTGTCGAGGCAATACGCTAGATATTGGTCGCCTCCTTTGTCGGACAAGGGGCTCGATATTGGCGAAAATGTGAAATTTGACCTTCCTCCGCCGCGCCGATCGTCGCCAGAATGTCATCTATGTCTTGCCCTCGCGCCATTGCCGCGCGATCATGCCTGACGAGATGGGGAAACGGCATGAGCGAGACGGAGACGACCGATCCCAGCCGGCGGCGCGGCCCGCTCGCCATCGTGGCAGGCCGCGCGACCAATGATCCGGACCGGGCCAGAACCGCGCCCGACACCAAGACCGCGCACGACAGCAGAACCGCCCCGCTCGTGTCCTTCGACCGGCGCGAATTGCGATTGCTGTTCGATCTCTACGGCTCGAAGGTCGCGGCCGGCGAATGGCGCGACTACGCCATCGACTTCTCCCCCGCGAAGGCGGTGTTCTCGGTCTATCGCCGCGCCAGCGAGGCGCCGCTCTATCGCATCGAGAAAAATCCCGAGCTCGCCCGCCGTCAGGGCGCCTTCTGCGTCGTCGCCTCCGGCGGCCTCGTGATGCGCCGCGGCCACGATCTCGCGCGCGTCGTCGCCGTGCTGCAGAAAAAGCTCGAATTGGTGCGCGATTAAAAAAAGGCCCCGCCGCAGCGGGGCCTTCGTTTCTTTCTCGTGTCGCCGAAGCGGCGTCGACGATCAGTCGTTGCGCTCGCCGAACAGATAGAGCAGCGACTGGAACATGTTGATGAAGTCGAGATAGAGCGACAGAGCGCCGAAGATGCTCTGCTTCGCCACCACCTCGTGGCCATAGCCGGCGCTCTGATAATAGCCGTCCTTGATCGACTGCGTGTCCCATGCGGTGAGGCCAGCGAAGATGAACACCGACAGGATCGACAAGGCGAACTGCATCGCGCTGCTCTGGAAGAACAGATTGACGAGGCTCGCGAGCACGAGGCCCCACAGGCCCATCACCAGGAAGGAGCCGAAGGCCGAGAGATCGCGCTTCGTCATATAGCCATAGAGGCTGAGGCCGCCGAAGGCCGCCGCGGTGATGAAGAACACCTTGGCGATGGAGGCGCCGGTGAACACGATCATGATCGACGACATCGACAGACCCATCACCGCCGAGAAGGCGAGGAACAGGTTGCGAGCCGTCGCCGCGGAGATACGATCGGCGCGGAAGCCGAGAAAGAACACGAACGCCAGCGGCGCGAGCATCACCGCCCATTTCAGCGGGCTCGTGTAGAGCATCTGGCCGAAGGGCGTGAGCGCGATCTGCCGGCCGCCTTCCTTGGCCACTGCGAGCATATGCGTGCCGAGCGCCACCGCGCCGGTGACGCCGAGACCGAGGACCATATAATTATAGACGCCCAGCATGTAGGCGCGCAGGCCCTGGTCGATCTCGGCCGTGCCGGCTCTAGAGACGCCGCCCCGATAGCCGAAGCTCGTGTTGCGGTCGAAATTGGACATAGCATCCTCTCGAAAAAGGCCGCGCGGCCCGGTCTATCCGGCCAATCGGCGCGGTCCCTGACGGCGAATATGGCGCGCCGAAAGCGGAAAAACAAGAGTCCGCGGGCCGAATCCGGCCGAGCCCGCGCCACGCCGAGCAACACTCGAGCAAAGGTCGCAGTATTGCATCGCGGCCACGCTCGAAAGCGACTCGGGGAGGCGAGAAAATCGAAGCCCGCTCCGGTTGAAAAATCGAAGCCCGCTCACGCTCTTGCCGCACCGACAGAATGCGCTAACATGCCGCATTGTCGCAGGCGGCGAGCGACCGGGTCGGCCGATCCGGCTCTCGCTTCGTCGTCGGAGCGAAGCGCCCACGGAACGAGGCCCGCAACACATGCTCCATGGGGGAATCATCATGTCCGACAGCGGTCTTGCCCCGTTCTGGCGGTCGATCGATGGGTTTCTGCGCTCTGCGATACGTTCCGCTCCGCCCGCTTTCCTCACCCTGCTGCTCATGCTTCTCGCCGCGGCGGCGCCCGCCACGGCCCACGGCCGGCTCGGCTCAGCCGAGGGGCGTTGCCGCCTCTTCGTCGGTCCCGACATCATGAATTTCACCGGCTATCTGCCGGACGCCTCGAAAAACGAGTTCTGCGAGGATATTCCAGCGACCGGCCACACGATCATCGCGCTCGACGCCGAGCAGGACGAGCTGCGCGACATGGCGGTCGAGATCAGGATCGTCAAGGATATCGGCGGCGAGGAGAGGGAGAACGCCGACCTCGATGCGGTGACCGTCGCCTATCGCGGCCCGCGCACCTATCCCACCGGCACCATCAATTTCGAGCACGACTTTCCGGATGCGGGCTATTTCGTCGGCATAGTGACGGTCACCGGCGACCATGGCGAGCGTTGGGTGTCGCGCTTCCCCTTCTCGGTGGGCAAGAGCTTCATGCGCACCCTGCCCTTATATCTGCTGATGGGCGCGGCCGTGGTCGCCATGTTCTTCATCTATCTGCGGCACCGGCCGATCCATCCGATGAAGGCGGGCGCCGAGCCCGCCGAATAGCGCGCGCCCGTCAGTCGCCCGCGCCTTTGATCTTGTCTGCGAGCAGGGCGATGGTCTTGGAATAGACCTTCGCCTTGTTCCATTCGAGCAGCGCCGGGAAATTCGGCTCGCCCTCGTCCCAGCCGGCGCCCGGCTTCCAGCCGTAGCCGTGCAGGAAATTGGCGGTGGAGGCGAGCACATCCGCCGTATTGTGGACGAGATCGCGCTTGCCGTCGCCGTCGAAATCGACGGCGAATTTCAGATAGGACGAGGGCATGAACTGCGTCTGGCCGATCTCGCCGGCCCAGGCGCCGCGCATTTGCGCGGGATCGAGATCGCCGCGCTCGACGATGCGCAGAGCGTCGAGCAGCTCGGCGCGGAATTTGTCCGCGCGGCGGCAATCATAGGCGAGCGTCGCCAAGGCGCGAATCGTCGGGAAATTGCCGAGATAGGAGCCGAAATCCGTCTCCAGCCCCCAGATCGCGACGAGCACCGGCCCCGGCACGCCATATTTCTGCTCGATGCGCTTGAACAGCGCCGCATGCTTCTGCAGCAGCGAGCGCCCCTTGCTCACGCGGAAGGAATTGGCCATGCGCGCCGAGAATTGCTCGAAGGTCTGGCGAAACACTTTCTGCCCGCGATCATGCGAGATCACCGAGCGGTCGTAGAACACGTCGCCGAGCGCCGAATCGATCGCCGGCTTCGAGACACCCGCCGCCGCGGCCTCGCGCCGGAAGCCGTCGAGCCAGCTCTCGAACCCCTCGCCATTGCGCCCGCATTCGGCCGCCCGCGCGCCCGCCGGGCAGAGCCCCAGCGACAAGGCCAGTGCCGCGACGCCGAGCGCCGTCCTCATTCGATTGGTCTGAGACATCTCGCGCTTCCCATCTCTCGGACGAAGCCCGCTTTCGCTCTCGGACCAAGCCCGCTTTCGCGCTCTTCTGTCACGAGAGCGCGGCGGGGCCATGGCGCCGCTTTCGCAAATCTCGAAAATATCGGGCCTGAAATCCCGGCGCAGACTAGCTCCCGCCGGTTAGCGGGCCGTTGCCGAAGCGCGGCGAAATTTCGTTCTCATATTGTTCTTGCCGAGGCGGGGCGCCGCATCTACTATGGCGACGTCCGCGTTGGAGCGCTTTCTTTCTGCTCGGGGTCGGAGCTTTCGCATGGTGGTCAGGGTCTCGACGGTCGCCTTCGAGGGGATCGAAGCCAAGCCGGTCGACGTTCAGGTCCAGATCGCCAGCGGCAATGTGGTGTTCACTCTGGTCGGCCTCGGCGACAAGGCGGTCGCCGAATCGCGGGAGCGGGTGCGGGCGGCGCTCATCGCCTCCGGCCTCGCGCTGCCGGCCAAGCGCATCACCGTCAATCTCGCGCCGGCCGACATGCCCAAGGAGGGCAGCCATTACGATCTTCCGATCGCGCTCGGCGTGATGGCGGCGATCGGCGCCATCCCTTCGGACGCGCTGGACGGCTATACGGTGCTCGGCGAATTGGGGCTCGACGGCGCGATCGCGTCGGTCGCGGGCGTGCTGCCCGCCGCGGTCGCCGCCAATATGCGCGGCCATGGGCTCGTCTGCCCGCGCCAATGCGGTCCGGAGGCGGCCTGGGCGTCGAGCGACATGGAGGTGATCGCGCCGCGCTCGCTGCTCCAGCTGGTCAATCATCTGAAGGGAACGCAAGTTCTCGCCCGGCCCACGCCCGCCGTGCGCGCGGCCGCCGCGGATCTGCCGGATCTCGCCGACATCAAGGGCCAAGAGAGCGCCAAGCGGGCGCTGGAGATCGCCGCCGCCGGCGGCCACAATCTCCTGATGAACGGCCCGCCCGGCTCCGGCAAATCCATGCTGGCGGCGCGCCTCCCCTCGATTTTGCCGCCGCTGTCGCCGCGCGAGCTGCTCGAGGTCTCGATGATCCATTCCGTCGCCGGCGAGCTCGCGGGCGGCGAGCTCACCGACCGGCGGCCCTTTCGCGCGCCGCATCATTCGGCCTCCATGCCGGCGCTGGTCGGCGGCGGCTCCCATGCGCGCCCGGGCGAGATCTCGCTGGCCCATAATGGCGTGCTGTTCCTCGACGAATTGCCGGAATTCCAGGCGCAGGCGCTCGACGGCCTGCGCCAGCCGCTGGAGACCGGCGAGGTCGCCGTCTCGCGCGCCAATCACCGCGCGGTCTACCCCGCCCGCTTCCAGCTCGTCGCGGCGATGAATCCCTGCCGCTGCGGCCATGCGCTCGATCCGGGCTTCGCCTGCCGCCGCCAGCCCAATGAGCGCTGCGTCGCGCAATATCAGGCGCGGCTCTCCGGCCCGCTGATCGACCGCTTCGATCTGCGGATCGAGGTTCCGGCCGTGTCGGCGGCCGATCTCGTGCTGCCGCCGCCGGCCGAGGGCTCGGCCGAGGTCGCGGCGCGCGTCGCCGCGGCGCGCGACCGCCAGCGTCGGCGCTACGAAGCGCTCGGGCTCGCCGGCTCCACCACCAACGCCAGCGCGCCGGCGAGCGCGATCGAGAAAGTCGCGGCGCTCGACGCCTCCGGGACGGCGCTGATCCGCGAGGCGGCCGAACGTCTGGGACTCTCGGCGCGCGGCTTTCACCGCGCGTTGAAGCTCGCCCGCACCATCGCCGATCTCGACAATTCGGACGCGATCGCGCGCCGCCATCTCGCCGAAGCTCTCGCCTATCGGGGCGGCTCCGCCGGGGCGCGCGCCGCCGCCTGAGCTCGCGCTTTGCCCGCCAATTCATACTTTTCTCTCTATTTCCGTGAAATAATCGCCGTCATCGAATGATTTTGGACGCTCCGCATGCCCACCATTCCCGATTGCGTCTTCGTCGCCTTCGCTTTCCTCGCCGCGCTCACCGCGGTCGGCTGGCTGGGGTTTCTGCGCGCGCGCCGGACGCTGCGGCGACGGGCGGTCGAGACCGAGCTCGAGGGATTGCGCGACGAGATCTGGGAGCTGCGCGCCGCCGCCGCCGCGCGTGACCGCGCCGAGGCGGCGAGCCAGGCCAAATCCCGTTTTCTCGCCACGGTGAGCCATGAGATCCGCACGCCGCTCAATGGCGTGCTCGGCCTCGCGCAATTGCTCGCGGCGACGCGGCTCGACGCCGAGCAGGCGAGCTATGTCGACGCGATCGCCGCCTCCGGCCGATCGCTCGCCCAGCTCATCGACGATATTCTCGACTTCTCCAAGATCGAGGCCGGCAAGATCGAGCTGGAGGTCGAGCCTTTCGCGCTGGCGCCGCTCGTCGAGGGCGTGGTGGAGCTATTGGCGCCGCGCGCCCAGGCCAAGCATCTCGAGATCGCGAGCTATATCGCGCCGGACGCGCCGGAGACCGTCGGCGGCGACGCCGCGCGCGTGCGCCAGGTGCTCGTCAATCTCGCCGGCAATGCGGTGAATTTCACCGCGAGCGGCGGCGTCGGCCTCAGGGTCGAGCGCGACGCCAAAGGCGCGCTGGTGTTTCGCGTCGCCGACACCGGGCCGGGGGTCGCGCCGGCGGCGCGCGAGATGATCTTCGAGGAATTCGAGCAGGGCGACGGCTCCTCGACGCGGCGGCACGGCGGCACCGGCCTCGGCCTCGCCATCTCCCGCCATCTCGCCGGGCTGATGGGCGGCCGGCTGGAGATCGAAGAGGGTTCGGGCTTCGGCGCGATCTTCGCCTTCACTCTGCCGCGCGGGCTGCATGCGCTCTTCGACGACCGTGCGCGCGAGCGCAAGCGGCCGCTCGCCGGCTCCCGCGTAATGATCGTCTCGCCGACGATCTTCGAGGGCCCCTTCATGGCCGAGATTCTGCGCGGCGCCGGCGCGCAGACCGAGATCGCGCCCGACGAGACGCGCGGCGCGAGCCGTCTCGACGACGAGCAGGAGGGTCGTTTCGACGCCGTCATCGTCGACTGCGCCTTCGGCGAGCAGGCGACCGAACGTCTCGCCGACGAGGCCCGGCGCGCCGGCGCCGGCCGCGTGTTCCTGATGTTCTCGCCGATGGAGCGGCGCGCCTTCGGCGAGGCGGCGCTGCGCCATTTCGACGGCTGGCTGGTGAAGCCGGTGCGCGCCGCCTCGCTCGTCGAGCGCCTGTCCGCCGCGCCGCCGCCGACGCGCAACGAGACCGGATTCGTCGCGCCGGAGCCGACGCTCTCGGGACGCCGCGTGCTGGTCGCCGAGGACAATGACGTCAATGCGCTGATCGTCTGCCGCCATCTCGAGAAGCTCGGCGCGCTGGTCACGCGCGTGGAGGACGGCGCGCGCGCCGTCGAGCTCGCGCGATCGGCGATCGGCGGACGCATGCGGCCGTTCGATGTGATTTTGATGGATGTCTTCATGCCCGAGCTGGACGGGCTGGAGGCGACGCGCCTGATCCGGGCGGAGGAGGCGCGCACCGGCGCGCGACGACGGCCGATCGTCGCGCTCACCGCCAGCGCGCTCGAGGAGGACGAGCGCGCCGCGCGCGGCGCCGGGGTCGATTTCCTGCTGACGAAGCCCGTGGAGTTCGACGCTCTGTCGGCGGCGATCCTCGAGGCGATCGACGGCGCCGGCCGCCGGACGGACGCCCGCGAGGCGATCTGACCTGCTTCGCCGCAGCCACAAAAAAGAAAAAATTTCGCCCCGCGGCCGCGGCAGAAAGGACGCGCGGGGAGATTGCGAACGGTCACGCCCGAGTCGTGGAGAACAGAATGTCGAGACGAAAGAATTTGCTGCTCGCCGGATTGATGACGCCGTCGCTGGCCCTCGGCCCGCAGGCCGGCGTGGGGCCGGCCGCGGCCCGCGAAGGCGTCGTGCTGGCGCAGGCCGCGCCACAGGGCGGCGAACCGAATCACGAGAGGCGGCAACCGCCGCCGCCGCGACCCGCGCCCGCGCCGGCGGCCCGGCCGGCTCCTCCCGCCCCGGCGCCCTTCCATCCCGCCCCAGCGCCCTCCCCCGCTCCTGCGCCTTCCATGCATCAGCCGTCGGCGCCACCGCCCGGTCCGCGCCCGGCTCCCTTTCCGGGAGCGGGCGCCCCGCCGCTGCCCCGCCCGCAATTGCGCTCGGCGCCCCCGCAAGAGCCCGTCCGCCCGCAAGAGTCCGTCCGCCCGCAAGAGCCCGTCCGCCCGCGCGAGGCCGCCCCTCCGCACGCGCCAGCGGCTCCGTCCGGCCCGGCGATCCTCCATCCGCCGCAACAGCCCATGCCGGCGCCTGCGCCGATTCGACAGGCTCCGATTCCGCATCCGGCTCCGGTCCCGGCTCCCGCGCCGGTCGCCGTTCCTGCGCCCCGCCCCGCCACACCCGCGAGCCCCGCGCCCGCGCTCGGCGGCGCTCCCGCGGAAGGCCACGCCCCCGGCGCCGGGCGACCACCCGTTCCAGCCCTGAATGGCCAAGGCGCAGGCGCGCCGCCGCATTCGGAGCCCCCGCCGGCCGGCGGCGCCACGGGACCCGCTCCCGCGCATCTCGGCGGACCGCATCCGACGCCGACCACGGGCGGCGCGCCCGAGCCCGCGGCGCCGCACGGCCAGCCGCCGGCGCCGCAAGGCGGCAATTTCCTTCCCTCCTCGCCCCCGCCAGGGGCCGGGCCGCGGCCCAATGGCCCGCCCCCCGGCGGCCCCGCCGGAGATCACGCCGGCCAGCCGCCCGGCGCCGGCGGACGCTTCCTGCCGGCAGGCCCTGGAGCCGCCCCCGGCGCCGCGGGAGCGCCCCCTCATGTCCCGCCGCAGGCCGGCGGAGCGTACGGCGCTCCGCCGCCTCAGGCGGGCGGCCCCTACGGTGGGCCGCCGCCGGCTCCGCCTCGCGGCGGCGCGCCGCGCGTGTCGCCGGCCGCGGCGGCGGCCATCGGCGCGGCGGCCGGCCTCGTCGGCGGCTTCGTGCTGAGCCAGCCCGGAGCCCATCGGCTGGACGACATCCACAATCGTCGCCAGCAATTCGATCACGACGGCGTCACCGTCGTACAGGAGCCCGGCCGCACCATCGTGCGCGAGGGCGGCGGCGCCTTCATCCGCCACGATGAGAACGAACGCTTCCGCGAGCTCGGCGGCAATCTGCGCAGCGAAAGGCGCGGCGACGAATTCGTGAGCGTCTACGCCCGCCGCGACGGCGGCGAGGTGCTGACCTTCACCGACGCCAATGGCGTGCTGCTGCGCCGCCTGCGCCGCTTCCCCGACGGTCGCGAGATCATTCTCATCGACAATGGTTTCCGCGGACCGCCGCGCGGCTTCGCGGAGGAGGTCGTCGTGCTGCCGCCGCCGCCGATCGAGATCGCTCCCGACGCCTATGTCGTCGATTACGGCGCCGCCGACGAGCGCGTGCTGTATGAAACGCTGACCGCGCCGACGCTCGCGCCCATGCCGCGCCGCTATACTCTGGACGAGATTCGCTACAGCCCGTCCTTGCGCGCCTATACGCGCAGCGTCGACATCGACACGATCAATTTCGACACCGGCTCCTGGGCGATCACGCCGGATCAAGGGCAAAGGCTCGTTCTCGTCGCGGAAGCGCTCAACGAGGCGATAAAGCGCAATCCGGCGGAAGTATTCCTGATCGAGGGACACACAGACGCAGTCGGCGCCGACATCGACAATCTGTCGCTCTCCGATCGCCGCGCGCAGGCGGTGGCGACGATCTTGTCGCGCGACTTCGGCGTGCCGCCGGAAAATCTGACGACGCAAGGCTATGGCGAGCAATATCTGAAAGTGCAGACGCAAGGCCCCTCGCGCGAGAATCGCCGCGTGACCGTGCGTCGAATCACGCCGTTGCTGAATGGACCACAGGCTCAGACGCAGCGACGCTGATCGAAGACCGAAGACCGTGCGAGCGATATGATCGGACGCACGGTCTCCCACAACGCGCGCTGACGCTGTCAACGCTGTTTCCGGGTGACTATTTGCGATGCGAGCCTGAAGGCTCGCGGTCCAGATCTCGCATCTGGCCGCGAGGCTTCGGGCTCGCTCTCGTCGGCGCGCGTCGTCACAAAAGTTTCGCCCTCTCGTGATTTAAAGCTCCGAGGCGCCCGCGAGAAAAACGCGAGCGCGACATGAGCGGAGACGATACGCGAAATGTGGGCGATCCACGCCGACGCCGGCCGCAAGATCATCGCTGGCGCCTTTCCTCTGCTGCAGCCGCAGAATTTCCTGAAGCCGAAAAAGAAGAAGCACGCGTCGATCGAAGGGCCGCTCGCGCGGCTCGGCTCGCTCGAGGTGCGGCTCGCCTGCGGCAAGAAGGAAATCCGCAAGGCGCAGCGGCTGCGCTTCAAAGTCTTCTTTCGCAAGGGCGGGGCGACGCCCGACGCCAAGGCCGCGATCACGCGCCGCGACGCCGATCGCTTCGACAAATTCTGCGATCATCTCATCGTTATCGATCACGAGGCCCGCAATCGCTTCGGCCAGATCAAGCCCAAGGTGGTCGGCGCCTATCGCCTGCTGCGCGACGATGTCGCGGAGAAGAAGGGCGGCTTCTACTCGGCCGGCGAATTTGACATAGCGCCGCTGCTGGCGCGTCACGGCGGCATGCGCTTTCTCGAGCTCGGCCGCTCCTGCGTGCTGGAGCAATATCGCGGCAAGCGCACGATCGAGCTTTTGTGGCGCGGCATACTCGCCTATGTGCGCTATCATCGCATCGATGCGATGATCGGCTGCGCGAGCCTCGAGGGTTCGAATCCGCTCGCCCATGCGGCGGCGCTGAGCTTTCTCGCGCATCACGCGCGCGCCGACGACGACTGGCGTGTGAGCGCAAGACGCGAGTTGCATGTGCCGATGGAGATGCTGGCGAAAGAGGCGGTCGACGCGCGCAAGGCGATGAGCGCGCTGCCGCCGCTGATCAAGGGCTATCTGCGCTGCGGCGCGAAATTCGGCGACGGCGCCGTCGTCGATCGCAAATTCAACACGACGGATGTTTTCGTCATCATGCGCATCGCCGAGATCGACGCGCGCTATCTCGACTATTTCGGCGGGCCGGACGAGACGCGACGCGCCGCGTGAGGCGCGTCGCGTCTCACCCGAAAGCGAAGCCGGAGATCGCCTTGCCGGCGATCGAATCATGGAAGATGCGCCGCCCGACATCCGCGCCGGCGGCGCCGGCGACCACCATCAGCGGCAGAAGATGCTCCTCGCGCGGATGGCAGGCGCGCGCGAACGGCGCCGCGCTCCAATGTTCGAGCAGAGCGTCGCGCGCTTTCGCATCCGGCGTCGTCGCGGCCTCGGTCAGCCAAGCGTCGAAGCCGGCGGCGGCGCTCGCCTCGCCGTCGAAGAATGTGCGCAGATTGTGATAGCTGCTGCCGCTGCCCAATATCAGCACGCCCTCTTCGCGCAGCGGCTCCAGCGCCGCGCCGACGGCGATGTGAAAGGCGGGATCGAGATCCTCGCGTAGCGACAGGGGGACGATCGGGATCGTCGCGCCCGGATCGGCGATCAGCATGGGCACGAAGACGCCATGGTCGAAGCCGCGCGTCGAATCGAGCGCCGCCTCCACGCCCGCCGCCGCGAGCAGCCCGCGCGCCCGCTCGGCGAGGTCCGGCGCGCCAGGCGCAGGATAGCTCAGTCGATAGGTGTGCTCGGGGAAGCCGTAATAGTCGAAGATCATGCCGGGCGCCGTCGCTGCGCCGAGCGTGATCCGCGGCTCCTCCCAATGCGCCGAGACGAGAAGGATGGCGCGCGGGCGCTCCGGCAGAGAGTCGAGCAGGCCGGCGAGATGGGTCTTCAGCCCATCGAAAGCGCGGGCCATGGGCCCCTCCAGCCAGAAGCAGGGGCCGCCGCCATGGGAGAGGAAAATCGCCGGCTGCCGCATCGAAGTCCCTCCGTGAGGTGATCGCTCGGCAGATAGGCCGAGGCGCGGACGACCGCAATGCGGCGTCGGCCATCCCGTCTTTTCCCCGCCGGCCCCGCCTTTATATGAACGGCCAGAGGCCTCTGGAGGACGAAACGATGCACTCTCAAATCACCGGACTGAAAGTGGCGGCGGTCATCTTCGGGCTCATGGCGCTCGGCCAGGCCGGCCGGCTCGCGACACAGCCGGAAATCCAGGTCGGCGGCGCAGCCATGCCGCTGTGGCCGAGCGCGATCGCGCTCATCGTGCTGCTCGGCCTCTGCCTGTGGCTTTGGCGGCTGGCGAAGCCGCGGTGACGGGCGCGAGCGCGAGCGGCCGAGAGCTGTCCCGGCGCTCGTGCTTCGCGACCCTCGACGCTAGTCGTCATCCGCCGCCTCCGGATAGAACGCGTTCAAAATATCCGCGTAATGCGTTCTGATATATTTCACGATCGTCGGCGGCAACGCTTGCCGCCACTGGTCGGCTTTTCCCGAACGATAATGGGAGGCCTCATCGACCTTGCCGATCCGCCGGCCGGACATCGCCTCGAAACTGTAATTATCGTCTACGGGCAGGACGCTCTCGGGAAATCGCGACAGCAGGATCGAGCCCAGCGCGGCCCCTGGATTTCGGACCATATCCTCCATCCTCATGGTCTGAAATCTCGCATCCGCGTAGTTCCAATGGCGCAATGCATGTAGAGGACCGACCGCCCCATCGTAGAAGTCGTCTCGCTCCAAGAAAGAGAGCGTCACGAACAGGCCGTCGGCTTCCGGCGCAGATCGCAAAACCTCTCTTTGACGCGATAGTTTCGGCCATCCATCGAGCGCATGCGTATTTCTATGGGAAAAATATGCGGATACGACGATATCCAGAGGGTTTCTTATGATATGGACTCCATCCTGGAGCGTTCCTTCGACGAAATCATAAGACGCATTCGTCAAGGCCACGACCTCGGCCGAGGCGGGGGGCGCGAAACGGCTGTAGTGGGACCCGAAAAACTCCTTGGCGTTCAGTTCGCAGAACTCGGCGAGATAACGCTGGAGCCAAGTGCTCGCGCATTTGTGATGCGTCACGATATTCAGAGGTCGCAGCATTCCATCTCCACGGGCGAGCCGCCGGCCGGCGATCCGGGGACCACTCTTATCGGAACGGCGACTCGGAGCGCAAAGACTTTGCTCGGACGCGCGGCGATCCCTTGCAGAGCCGGGCTTGCCATCCCCCTGTCTTTCCGCTTATAAGCCGCGCTTCCGAACCGTCCGGCCAGTGATGGGCTGCCGTGGCGGTTCTTTTCGCTCGCGCGAATATGCGCTGGTTTTCCGGCGCGCAAAAACGGGGCCTCGAGCCCAGGAGAGCAAAATGCCCAAGCTGAAGACCAAATCGGGCGCCAAAAAGCGCTTCAAGATCACAGGCACCGGCAAGGTGGTCTACGCCCATAAGGGCAAGCGCCACGGCATGATCAAGCGCACCAATAAGCAAATCCGAAATCTGCGCGGGACCTCCGTCCTGTTCAAGACGGACGGCGATAACATCAAGAAGTATTTCCTGCCCAACGGCTGAGCTTCTCCCCTTCCCTCGCTTCGGATTTTAAAAGGATCACGCCATGGCTCGCGTCAAACGCGGCGTCACATCGCACGCCAAGCACAAGAAAACCCTGGATGCCGCCAAAGGCTTCTACGGCCGCCGCAAGAACACGATCCGCGCCGCCAAGGCCGCGGTCGATCGCTCGATGCAATATGCGACGCGCGACCGCAAGGCCAAGAAGCGCGTCTTCCGCGCGCTGTGGATCCAGCGCATCAACGCCGCCGTGCGCGAGTTCGGCCTGACCTACAGCCGCTTCATCGACGGCCTCGCCAAGGCCGGCGTCACGGTGGACCGCAAGGTGCTCTCCGAGCTCGCCATCACCCAGCCGGAGACCTTCAAGGCCATCGTCGAAAAGGCCAAATCCGCCCTGCCGCAAACGGCCTGAGGTCGATAGCGCCGGCGCGACTGCGACGACCGCCCGCGCGGAAGAACGCGCGGACGCCCGCAGATGAAATGGTACGCCTGTCTCAACGCGCCGGCCCTCGACCGCTACGCCACGCATTTGCGCGTCGCCGTCCGCACGGCGATCGACATAGCGGGGCTGGAGCCGCATATCGTCTTCGATGGCGAGGAGGACCGGCTCCGCGCCGTCCTCGGCCATGACGCGGCCGTCCATATCCACCGCCGACGCTCCGGCCTCATCGACGCGATAGAGGCGACGCCGGAGACGCCGGGCTGGAACCGCGCCGTCGCCGCCGGGGCGATGCTGCGCCTCGACATTCCGCTGATAGAGAGCGAGGACGAATTCGTCCTCTATACGGATTGCGACGTGCTGTTCGCGCGGCGCGTCGCGCTCTCGCCGCTGCGCCCACGCCTGTTCGCCGCCGCGCCCATGCACGAGCCGCACGAATGGTCGCAATTGTGCTCGGGCGTGCTGCTGCTCAATGTCCCGGCCATGCGCGCCGAATATAACGCGCTGCTGCGCCATGCGCGCGACCGGCTCGGCCGCCCGCATCATTACGACCAGGAAACGCTCAACGAGCATTTCGAAGGGCGCTGGGACCATCTGCCGATCCATATGCATTGGAAACCCTATTGGGGCGTCGAATGGGATGCGGCGATCGTGCATTTCCACGGCCCCAAGGCGGAGGATGCGCGGCTGCTCGCGGCCGCCCCCCCGCGCGACGATCTGTATGGACTGCTCTATTCGCGCGACCCGCGGGGCTATGCGCATTTTCTGCGCTTCCACGACATGGCCGAGCGCGCCATTCGTCGCGGCGAGCGAATCGGCCCCGCGGCGCTCGCGCCGCTGCGGCTCGAGGCGGCGACGGCCTCCGGCGGCCGCGCGCTGCGCCGCGCCTGGGCCAGCCTGCGCGGACTGATCCCGCAGCGGCCGCGCGAGGCCGCGCCCCCGCCGCGGCTGCCGCCCGAGGCGAGCTTCGCCGAAGTCGTGACACAAGAGAATTTCGACGAGCGCGCCTATCTCTACGCCAATCCCGATGTATCCGAATCGGTGCGGCGCGGCCGGATCGTCTCCGGCCGGGCGCATTTTTCGCGCTATGGCCGCTATGAGGGGCGTGTGCAGATCATCCCGCGCGACATCCTCGCCACGCCGGAGAATTTCGACGCGGAAGCCTATATCGCGCGCAATCCGGACGTCGCCTTTCTAATCGCGCGCGGCCGCTACGCCTCGGCCCGCGCGCATTTCGAGCAGCGCGGATGCGCCGAGGGACGCCGGCAGCTCGTGCGGACGGCGAGGCGCCACATACCCGCCGACTGACGCCCGTCGCCTATGGCGCCCGGCCCTCGTATCCGCCACATAGGAGAACGGTCGAGTCGCGCGAGGGCCTTCATGTCCAATTCCTATGATCTCATCGTCATCGGCGGCGGCCCGGGCGGCTATGTCGCCGCGATCCGCGCCGCCCAGCTCGGGCTGAGAACCGCCGTCGTCGAGCGCGAGCATCTCGGCGGCATTTGCCTCAATTGGGGCTGCATCCCGACCAAGGCGCTGCTGCGCTCGGCCGATATCTTTCGCTATGCGCGACATGCGACAGATTTCGGGCTGCGGATCGAAGGCGACGTGTCCTTCGATGCGGAAGCGCTGGTGAAGCGCTCGCGCGCGGTCGCCGCCCGGCTCAACGCCGGCGTCGAGTTTCTGTGCAAGAAGAACAAGATCGATGTGATCTGGGGCGAGGCCTCGCTCACCGCGCCGGGCGAGGTCCGCGTCGCCGCGTCGAAAGGCTTCGGCGCGCGCCCGCAGTTTCCAAAGCCCAAGAGCATTCTCGGCGAAGGCGTCTATACGGCCGCGCATGTGATCGTCGCGACCGGAGCGCGGCCGCGCGCGCTGCCCGGCCTCGAGCCGGACGGACGACTCGTCTGGACCTATTTCGAGGCGCTGCTGCCGGCCTCCATTCCGAAGTCGCTGCTCGTCGTCGGCGGCGGCGCGATCGGCGTCGAATTCGCGTCCTTCTATTCGACCTTCGGCGCGCAGGTGACGCTGGTCGAGGCGCTGCCGCAGATTCTCGCCGCGGAAGACGCCGAGATCGCCGCTCTGGCGCGCAAATCCTTCGAGAAGCAAGGCATAAAGATCGTCACCAATGCGACGGTCGCGCGGCTCGACAAGCGAGAGAATAGCGTCGCCGCGACGATCGTCACGGAGGGCGGCGAAACGCTCGTCGAGGCCGAGCGCGTGATTTCCGCCGTCGGCGTCGTTCCCAATAGCGAGGGCCTAGGCCTCGAGGCGCTGGGCGTGAAAATGGAGCGCGGCGTCATCCTCACCGATGGCCTCGGCCGCACCAATGTCGCCGGCGTCCATGCGATCGGCGACGTCGCGGGTCCGCCCATGCTCGCCCATAAGGCCGAGCATGAGGGCGTCGTCTGCGTGGAGGCCATCGCCGGGCTCTCGCCGCACCCCATCGAGCGCACGCGCATTCCCGCCTGCACCTATTGCCATCCGCAGATCGCCTCCGTCGGCCTCACGGAAGCGGCGGCGAAAGAGGCGGGCTATGAGCTGAAGGTCGGGCGCTTCCCCTATCTCGCCAATGGCAAGGCCATTGCGATGGGCGAGGCGGAAGGACTGGTGAAGACGATCTTCGACGCCAAGAGCGGCCGCCTGCTCGGCGCGCATCTGATCGGCGAGGAAGTGACGGAGCTGATCCAGGGCTTCGTCATCGCGATGACGCTGGAGACGACCGAGGCGGAGCTGATCGAGACGATCTTCCCGCATCCGACGCTCTCCGAGACGATGCACGAGAGCGCGCTCGACGCCTATGGGCGGGCGATGCACATCTGATGAAGACGCGACGTCGAGAGACTTCTCTGCCTACCGCGCCGCCGCCGCGCCTTCCCAATAGGGCTCCGCGCCGTAATGGGCGTGGATGCGCGTCTCCCAAGCGCGATCGTCCCAGCTCGCCTCGTCATATTCGGGCGCGTCCTCGAGCATGTGCTCGGTCACCGTCGTCGCATAGCGGCGCTTGTCGAGATCATAGCGGAGCGCGTTCCACGGCACGGCGTGATGGCCCTTGCGCAGGCACATGAAGCCGCAGAAGTTCACGATCGCGTAGCGCGCCCGCCCGCTCGCCGGATCGATCATGAAATGATCGATCTCGCCGATCTCCTTGCCGCTCTGATCGAAAACCTTCGCGCCGACGATATGCTCGCTCGAGATCATATGGAGCTGCGGGATTGCGGTCGCCATTTCGACCTCCCCTCGTGGGCCCCCGGCCCTCCGATGCGATGAAAACGCCCGGCGCGGCGAAAAGTTGCCGCCTGGAGCGCGATCCGACATTCCTTCTTTGGAGCGGAACGCCTTCTTTGGAGCGGAACGCGCTCTAAGACAGCCGCCAGGCGCCGAAAGCGATGGTGATGAGCGTGAGCGGCGCGCCCACTTTGAAATAGGCCCAGAAGCTGATCGAGACGCCGGCCGCGCGGGCGCGCTCGGCGACGATGAGATTGGCGACCGAGCCGATCAGCGTCAGATTGCCGGCGAGCGTCGAGGCCATGGCGATGACGAGCCAGGCGCGCTGCGGATCGGCCGCGCCGGCGACGAAGGGCTTCAACGCCAGCACCGCAGGCACATTGCTGACCAGATTGGAGAGGATGGCGGACAGGAGCGCCAGCACGCCGGAATTGGAGAGATCGAAACGGCCGATCGAAGCGACGGCCTCCGGCGTCAGCACTGTCGTCTCGAGCCCTTCGACGACGATGAACAGGCCGACGAACATCAGCAGGAGCGGCCAGTCGATCTCGCGATAGACTTTTTCCGCCTTCACATGACGCGTGACCAGCAGCAGCGCGCCGCCGACGATGGCGACCTTCGCCACGTTTTGGCCGGCGAAGAAGAGGCCCATCATGGCGAGCGTCACCAGCACGGATTTGACCACGAGAAATCCGCGCGCCCGCGCCGGCGCCGGCGCGACCACGGGCAGCCGCTCGCGCGCGAGAAACTCGCGGGGATAGAAGAGCGCGAGAAGCGCGAAAGTCACGACAAGGCCGAAGGCCGCCACCGGCCACAGCGCCGCGGCGAAGGCGCCATAGGGAATATGCGACAGGCCGCCGATGATCATGTTCTGCGGATTGCCGGTGATCGTCGCGACGCTGCCGACATTGGAGGCCATAGCCACGGCCAGCAGATA
Source organism: Methylosinus sp. (assembly GCF_036560965.1). Taxonomy (NCBI): domain Bacteria; kingdom Pseudomonadati; phylum Pseudomonadota; class Alphaproteobacteria; order Hyphomicrobiales; family Methylocystaceae; genus Methylosinus; species Methylosinus sp. The sequence continues at coordinate 51,165 of NZ_DATBQF010000040.1, forward strand.
CGGCAGAGGATCGCGCTTCAGCCGCTTGGTCAGCTCGATGGTGAGCGGCGTCATCACGAGGCAGATGGCGTCATTGACGAGAAAGGCCGAGAAGGCGCCCGTCACCAGCACAATGGCCGCGAGCAGCGCGAGGGGGCTCTTCGCCTGCGTCACGACGACATTGCCGGCGAGGCGAAAAAAGCCGGAGAGCCGCAGATTGGCGACGACGATCATCATGCCCAGCAGCAGCGTGATCGTGTCGAAGTCGATGGCGCGATAGGCCGCGTCCAGCGGCAGCACGCCGAGCCCGACCATCAGGCTCGCGCCGAGCAGAGCCGCGCCGGCGCGATCGAGCCGCAGCCCCGGCGCCTCGCCGAGCGCGATGACGAAATAGGTCCCCGCAAAGATGATGACGGCGGCGGCGCGAGTCCAGCCGGAGGACGCGTCGCCGCCCGACAGCAGCGACGGAACAGCGGCGAGCAGCGTCACGCCGGCCGCGGCCGCCAGGGCCCCGGCGAAGACGAGCGCCACGGCGAGCAGCGCCGCGGCGAAAGGCGAGCGTGCGCGTTCTCGATCATTCATGAAGGATCACATGTTCAGGCCGCGGAGGACGCTGGCTTAGCGCTTTCCGGCATGCCGAGCCAGAGCAAGAGAAACGCGAGCGTCGCGACGGCGGCGAGGAACAGAAAGGCGGCGTCGAAGCCGGCTCTGTCGACCAGCGCGCCGGCGACGACATTGCTGAGCGCCGCGCCCACGCCCCAGGCCGCGCCGGACGCGCCGAGCGCGAGGCTGTAATGGCCGGTGCCCTCGGTGAGATCGTCGATGACGATGAAGAAGAGCGCGCCGAACAGGCCGGCGCCGATCCCATCGAGCAATTGAATGGAGACGAGATAGAGCGGATCGTCGAACAGCGTGTAGAGAACGCCGCGAACCGGCAGCACGGCGAAACCCACGAGCAGCAGCGGCTTGCGTCCCCACAGATCGGCCTTGGCGCCGACGATGGCGGCCATGGGGATCATCACCGCCTGCGCGGCGACGATGCAGGCCGCCATGAACAAGGAGCCGGTCTGATCGCGCCCTTGGCTCAGACGCTCGCCGACCAGCGGCAGCATGGCGGCGTTGGCGAAATGAAACAGCGTGATCGCCGCGGTGAAGATCAGCAGCGGACGCGATTCGAAAATCACGCGCAATCCGCTCGGCCGCTCGCCGTCGGCGGGGTCGTCGTCATCCGCGCCGAGGCCGCGCGCGGCGCGATGATCGATCTCGCTCGGATCGATCATCGCCAACGCCAGCGCGCTGACGCAGGCCAGCAGCACGACGAGCCAGAGCACGGCCACCGGCGCGATCAGCCAGCCGGCGAGTCCCGCCGCGATCGCCGTCACCACATTGCCGGCGTGATTGAACCCCTCGTTGCGGCCGATCCGCTCGGCGAAATACGCCCTTCCGACGACGCCGAGGCTGATCGCCGCGATCGCCGGCGGAAACACGGCGTCGCAAGCGCCGATGAGCGTCTGCGCCGCCGCGGCCGGCCAGAAAAAGGGGAAGAGGCCGAGCGCCGCGGAACCCGCCGCGACGAGAAGCGCGCCAACGGCGACGACGCCGCGCTTTCTGCGCGTCCAGTCGACGAAAGCGCCGGCGGGGGCGCGCGCCGCCACAGTGGCCGCGCCGCCGATGGTCATGATGACGCCGATGCTGGTGGCGTCCCAATGGCGGCTCGACCACAGATAGATCGCCAGAAAGGGCCCGACGCCGCCCTGCACATCGGCGAGCAGAAAGCTCACCCAGTCGAGACCCTTCTCGCTACGCATGGCTCGCGGCGCGCTTCACCGCGCCGGGCGTCGCGCGAAAGGCGATGGCGATGCGGTTATAGGCGTTCATCAGGCCGATCGCGATCGTCAGATCGGCCAGCTCCTTTTCCGCGAACTGCGTCGAGACGGCCGAAAATTCCGCATCGGGAATCCCGGTCTCGGCGACGCGCGTCGTGGTCTCCGCCCAGGCGAGCGCCGCCCGCTCGCGCTCCGAGAACAGCGCCTCCGCCTCGCGCCAGACGGACACGAGCGCGAGCTTCTCCACCGTGAAGCCTTCCGCGATCAGCGCGCGCGTGTGCAGATCGAGACAATAGGCGCAGCCGTTGATCTGCGACACGCGCAGATAGACGAGCTCGACGAGCGCCTTGCCGAGTCCGCTGGCGCCGACATAGGAATGCGCGACGCCGAGCGCTTTCATGCCTTCGGGCGCAGCGTGGGCGTAATCGAGGCGGCTGGTCATTCTCTCTCTCCTGCTGGACGTCGGGAAGGGTCAGAAATGTCTCGCTCGAATCGTCGACGAATATAGTGAGCAAACGCGCCCGCTCTGTGTCGTCGGCGCTCTCGCTAACCAGATGGAGCGCCTGGCGGCTCGAACCAACTCTGCCCGGCGCGGAAAAGTTCCTGCACCGATCGAGGTCACGGCGCAGTCGCGACACAAACGAAACTCGACGACGCGCGCGGCACGAAGTCGAGCTCACGCGGTTTTTCGGCGCGAATTCTCGCGACGATCGCCCTCACGAATTCAATTTCGGCGTCTCCGATCGCCGCGCCGGCCAACGCCTCCCTTACCCAGTCGCGGCCCATTTCCTCTTCCAGAAAATCGATGTCGTAGGTCTCGATCGGATCGAGACGCACGCGATCATTCGACCATATGCGAATATTCTCGAGCCCCGCCCGCGCGAGCAGGGTCGGCAGCCGCAAACCGATATCCTGGTCGCCTCTGCTGATTTTGACAAACTCGACGAACCTGACCCAGACGCCATAGAAGGCGGCGCGTTCAGAGGGCGTCAGAAAATTCGTCAATTCGAGCGTCTGCGCCCAATTCAAATGATTGACCGGCTCGACGCAGACGATCGTTCCGCCGCGCTTCGCCACGCGACGCATTTCCGCGACGATTTTTTCCGGCGCAAGGCTGTGCATCAACAAAGTCTGCGCGGTGACGATGTCGAACGAGCCCCCGGGCAGGCCGGTTTCGCTCACATCCGCCTCGACAGCGCGATAGGCGATATGCGGCGCGCGCTCAGCATATTTTTTTGCGGAGCGCTCGCACCAATTGCGCTCCCGATCGACGCCCGTCACGTCCCGCAGATCGACGAAGGCGTCGAGAAGGCCGAGGCTCCAATGCCCTTCGCCGACGCCGAAATCGGCGAGGCTCGTCACGATCTCGTCGCCTATGGCCCGCGACTTCAGCAGGAGGAGAAAATCACGGCTCCACCAATCGAAGCGCTCGTCGTGAATGTAATCCGCCGAATGCGGCGCCTCCGACATGATCGCTCCTCCGCAATGACATGAGGCCCACGCCAATCGAAGCGGCGCGGCTCTGCAATGAATTGGACGCCCCGTCGCGCCGCCCTCACAACTTCCGCAGCGCGACTTCCTCTATGCGATGATCCGCGCCCTTGGTCAGCACCAGGCTGGCGCGTGGGCGCGTCGGCGAAATGTTGCGGCGCAGATTCTCGAGATTGATGCGCGTCCAAATATCGGTGGCGACGCGCATCGTCTCCGCATCGTCGAGATCGGCGTATTTCTTGAAGTAGGACAGCGGATCGCGGAAGGCGGTCTCGCGCAGGCGGCGGAAACGGTCCACATACCATTGCTCGAGCACAGTCTCCTCGGCGTGCAGATAGACCGAGAAGTCGAAGAAATCCGAGACGAAGGGAATCTCGCGTCCGTCCTCGCGCGGACGGCTGGCGAGCAGCACATTGACGCCCTCGACGATCAGAATGTCGGGACGATCGACATAGAAGAACTCGTCCGGCACGACGTCATAGGTCAGATGCGAATAGACCGGCGCCGCGACATTGCGCTGGCCGGCCTTCACATCGGAGAGAAAGCGCAGCAGCGCGCGATTGTCGTAGCTCTCCGGAAAACCCTTCTTGTCCATGAGGTCGTCGCGCTCGAGCACGGCGTTGGGATGGAGAAAGCCGTCGGTGGTGACGAGCTCGACCTTCGGCGTGTTGGGCCAGCGCGACAACAGCGCCTTGAGGATGCGCGCCGTCGTCGATTTGCCCACGGCGACGGAGCCGGCGACGCCGATGATATAGGGCATCTTGCCGTCCTCGGCGCCCAGAAACCGCTGCGTCGCCTTGAACAGCCCCTGCGTCGCCGCGACATAGAGCGCGAGCAGGCGCGAGAGCGGCAGATAAATCTCGATGACCTCTTCCAGCGAGATCGGATCGTCGAGCGATTTGAGCCGCGTCAGATCGTCGAGCGTCAGCGTCAGCGGCGTGTCGGCGCGCAGGCTCGCCCATTCGGCGCGGGTGAAGCGCCGATAGGGCGACAGCACCACGCCCCCGAGATTGGCCTCGGCGTTCATTTCCGCTCTCCGCGCGACGCTTTTTCCGCATGGCCGGATTGGACCGTGCGAGTCTCCAGCTCGGCGAGCACCTCCTCGAGCGCGACGCCGCCGGCGGCGAGCAGCACGAGCAGATGATAGAGCGTGTCGGCGGCTTCGCTGGTCAGATTGCGCTTGTCGCCTTCCATTGCGGCGATGACGGTCTCCACGGCCTCCTCGCCGAATTTCTTGGCGATGCGGGGCGTGCCGGCCTCGAACAGGCTCTTGGTGTAGGATTGCGCGGCGTCTGCGCCCCGCTTCGATGCGATGATCTGCGCGAGATCGGCGAGGGTGAAATCGCTCATGAAGGCTCCAGGCCGTCGAGACGCATCGGTATGCCCGCTTTCGCCATATATCGCTTCGCCTGCGGGATCGAGAACTCGCCGAAGTGGAAAATAGACGCCGCGAGAACGGCGGAAGCATGGCCTTCGCGCACGCCCTCCACCAGATGATCCAGCGTTCCGACTCCGCCAGAGGCGATGACCGGCACGTCGACAGCGTCGGCCACGGCGCGGGTCAACGCTATGTCGAAGCCGATTTTGGCGCCGTCGCGGTCCATGGAGGTGAGCAGAATTTCGCCCGCGCCGAGGCTCGTGACCTCCTTGGCGTAGTCCACGGCGTCTATGCCCGTCGGGCGGCGGCCGCCGTGGGTGAAGATTTCCCAGTGATCGCCGACGCGCTTGGCGTCTATGGCGACGACGATGCATTGCGAGCCGAATTTCTCGGCCGCCTCGCGCACGAATTGGCGATCGGCGACGGCGGCCGAATTGATCGAGGCCTTGTCGGCGCCGGCGAGCAGGAGATTGCGAATGTCGTCCTCGACGCGCACGCCGCCGCCGACAGTGAGCGGCATGAAGCAGGCCTCCGCCGTGCGCCGCACGACGTCCAGCATGATGCCGCGATTCTCGTGGCTGGCGGTGATATCGAGGAAGCAGAGCTCGTCGGCGCCGGCGGCGTCATAGGCGATGGCGCATTCGACCGGATCGCCGGCGTCGCGCAGATCGACGAAATTGACGCCTTTGACGACGCGGCCCTCTTTGACGTCGAGGCAGGGGATGACGCGGGATTTGAGCATCAGGCGGCCGAGGTGAGCGTTTCGGTCGAGCGCAAAAAGCTCCAGAATTTAGGAGCCATATAGCCTGCGCGATCCGAGCCGCTGAGATCGGCCAAGAAAAACTGCTCATCGCCAATAGGACCCGAGCGCAATCTTTCCGTGAGCGCCGCAATGTCGAGAGCGGTCGAAACGAACGTCACATTTTCATCGAACGCATAGACCATGTCGCCTTCGTCCAGAACATTCGCGACAGGCCGAACATCCGCGTCGGCAGGAGCAGAACCTACGGAAAAGACGAGGATATATGGCTTGCGTGTCATTGCTCGTCCTTCCCTTGCTTCCGTTCGATTTCGAGGCGCGGCATTTCGTTCACTATGTCGACGATCTCGGCAGTCGCGTCTTTCCTGTAGAGAATCTGCAGGGCGTGGTGGCGGAGCTGATATTCCTCCGACTGCAGCCGATCTGGATCGCGGAATAGCAGGATAATGTACGTGATCAGCGTCACCAAAACAGGGGCGCCGCCGAGCGCCGCGAAAACCAGCTTCAGGATAGCGTCGTCTCGAAGGAGATACACCGCGACGACGCTAGTCGGGAAGACGAGCGCGATTGTCCAGAGGAGCGGATTGAGCACGTTACGAACCTTGACGACGCCCGCCCGGGACGTCCAGCTCCGAAACGCTTCCTCCGGCCGCTTCATGCCCCTCCCCTCGCCGCCCTTATCAGCGCCAGCGCTTCCGCCGGATCGAGCCGCCCGTCATAGAGCGCGCGGCCGGTGATCGCGCCCGCGAGCTTCTTGCAGTCGGGCTGCAGCAGCCGCTCTATGTCGGCGAGCGAGGCGAGGCCGCCGGAGGCGATGACCGGAATACTCAACGCATCGGCGAGCGCCAGCGTCGCCTCTATGTTGAGGCCCTTCAGCACGCCGTCGCGCGAAATATCCGTGTAGATGATGGCCGACACGCCCGCGTCCTCGAAGCTGCGGCCAAGATCCTGCGCCGAGACATGGGTGCGGCGCGCCCAGCCCTCGACCGCGACGAAACCGTCCTTGGCGTCGATGCCGACCGCGATGCGGCCCGGATAGAGCCGCGCCGCCTCGCGCACCAGCGCCGGATCGCGCACCGCGGCCGTGCCGATGATGACGCGCGAAATCCCCTTGTCGAGCCAGCGCGAGATGGTGCGCATCTCGCGAATGCCGCCGCCGAGCTGCACCGGAATTTTGATGTTGGCGAGAATGCCCTCCACCGCCAGCGCATTCATCGGCGCGCCGGCGAAGGCGCCGTCGAGATCGACGACATGCAGATAGTCGAAGCCTTGGGCGGCGAAGGCCTGCGCCTGCGCGGTCGGATCGTCGTTGAACACTGTCGCCGAGGACATTTCGCCTTCGACGAGGCGGACGCATTGACCCTCTTTGAGATCGATCGCGGGGAACAGGATCACGGACGCCACCTCAGAAAATTCGCGATGAGAGCGAGGCCGAGCCTCTGGCTCTTCTCGGGATGGAATTGCGTGCCGACGAGATTGTCTCGCGCCACGACGGCGGTCAGCGGCGCGCCGTAATCCGTCGTCGCGACGACGTGATCGGGCGAAGCCGGCAGGAATTGGTAGGAATGCACGAAATAGGCGTGCAGGCCTTTTTCCCCGGTGGGAATGTTCGCGAACAGCGCGTGCGGACGGGCGAGCGTCAGCGTGTTCCAGCCCATATGGGGGATTTTCAGGTTCTTGTCCGCGGGCTCGATGACGGCGACATCGCCCGCGATCCAGCCGAGCCCCGCCGCCTCGCCATGCTCGAGGCCGCGCGTCGCCATCAGCTGCATGCCGACGCAGATGCCGAGGAACGGCCGGCCGCGCTCGATGACCGCCTCGCGCAGCGCCTCGTCCAGCCCGGCGAGCGCCGCGAGGCCGCTGCGGCAGTCGCGGAAGGCGCCGACGCCCGGCAGGCAGATGCGCTCCGCGCGGCGCACCACGTCCGGATCATTGGTGACGGTGATCGTCGCCCCCTCGCCCTCCCGCGCCGCGCGCTCGAAGGCCTTGGCGGCGGAGTGCAGATTGCCCGATCCATAATCGATGATCGCCGTCGTCACGCGCGCGGCTCCTCGAACAGGCCGCCGATGACCGGACGCGCCGCCCGGCCGCCGCGCGGCGGGACCGCAGTGGTCGAAAGGACGCCGGAGGGGCGCCAATTGGCGAAGAACACATCCTCGGCCTCGTCGATGCTATCCGCGACCATGACCGCGCTCTCCGTATAGCCCTTGCGCTCGAGCGACCAGGCGACGAGCCGCGGCCCCTCGAGACCGAGCAGCAGGCCGAGCGCCAGCTGCAAGACCGAGGCCGCCTCGGCGTCGAGCGCGAAGGCCGCCCCTCCGCCGAGGATCAGCGCGAGCGCGGCTGTCCATAGGACGGCCGGCAGCCATGCCCGCCGCCACAGCAGCCACAGCGGGCCGAGCAGAAAGGCCGGCGTCGAGAAGCCGTCGCGCAGGAAGACGATTCGCTCCGGCGACGGAGCCTCGCCCGGCGCGGCCGGGGGAATATGGACGGTGTAGACGGCCATGGGCCCGCCTCCCTTTCAGCCGGTGAGCGTGCCTTTGGTCGAGGGAATGACGCCGCCGCGGCGTGGGTCGGGCGCGACCGCCTTGCCGAAGGCGCGGGCGAAACCCTTGAAGCAGCATTCCGCGATATGATGCGAATTGACGCCGCGCAGCGCCTCGACATGCAGCCCGATGCGCGCATTCATGGCGAAAGCCTGGAAGAACTCGCGCACCAGCTCGGTGTCGAACTCGCCGATCTTGGCCGCCGGAAAGGCGACGTCGAAGACGAGGAAGGGCCGGCCGGACACATCGACGACGATGCGGGCGAGCGCCTCGTCAAGAGGCACATGAGCGTCGCCATAGCGGGCGATGCCCTTGCGGTCGCCGAGCGCCTCGTCCACCGCCTTGCCCAGCGCTATGCCGACATCCTCCACCGTATGGTGGCCGTCTATGTGCAGATCGCCCTTGGCGGCGACGGTGAGATCGAGCGGGGCGTGGCGGGCGATCTGGTCGAGCATATGGTCGAAGAAGCCGATCCCGGTCGAAATATCGGACTTGCCCTCGCCGTCGAGGTCGACGGCGACGGCGATACGGGTCTCTTTCGTGTCGCGCTCGTATTTGGCGCTGCGCATGGCTCGACGGGCTCGCAGTGGGTCTCGAGGGCCGACGCGGCCTCGATGGACTGGAACGGAATATAGACCGCTCTCCGCGGCTTGTAGCAATTCGGCGGGCGCATGGCCAGAAGCGTGGGCGATCGGCGTGAACCGCCCTTTGCCACGCCCGGTCCAATTCTCTCGGCCCAGTCCAATTCTCCTGGCCTAATCCAATTCTCGCGGCCTGCCAAAGCCGCCGCGGCACGCGAGCCGGCCGAGCCGCGCCTCCAGGCGGAGCGGGTCCAGCGCCTCGCACTCCCACACGATGGCGACGTGAAAGCCCTGTGCTCTCAAAGCCTTGGCCTTGCGCGCGTCGCGGATGCGATTGGCCGCGAATTTTTCTTGCCAGAAGGCCCGGTTCTGCTTCGGGATCGTGCCGCGCGGGCAGGTCTTGTGGTGATGCCAGAAGCAGCCATTGACGAAGAGCGCCCATTGGCGGCTCCGATTGGCGAAATCCGGCGCGCCGGGCAAACCTTTGACATTGCGTCGATAATGCAGCCCGGCGCGCCTCAGCGCCAAAGCGACGGCCTCCTCCGCGCCGGTGCGGGTCTGGCGCACTCTTTTCATCAGCGCCGAACGCGCCGGATCGCTGGCCGGCGGCGTCTTCATCGGACGGCCAGCCTCGAGGCGGCGGCGAGCCTCGGGACGGCGCGCATCGACTCGAGATGAGCGGCGACCGCCTCCCGGAAGCCGGGCTCGAATCGCAGCTTCGCCCGCTCCGTGCGGGTGAGGAAGCCGGCGGCGGCGCGCTCGGAGAGCGGCTTGCCCGGATGGTCGAGGAAAAGATGCAGCGGCTCACGCTCCCGCCAGACCGGAAAGGCGGAAATCTCGACGCCGAAGCGCCGGTCTCCGTCACAGCGCGCGGCGCGGGGCCAGCGGGCCCCCTCCTCCAGCGCCGCGCCGTCGCGAGCCGGGTCATAGCGGCCGGGCGCCTCGAGCCGGCCGCCGATCCATTCGGCCACGGGCGCGCTCACGGCGTTGCCGATCAGCGACCAGCGCCAATTGGCCCGCCCCAGCGCCTCTGCCGGCGCGGTCCAATCCGGCGGAAAGCCCTGCAGCCGCTCGGCGTCGCGAATATCCGGCGTCACCACGCCTCCGCCCGGCAGCAGAATCGCCGGCGGCGAGGCGATGCCGAGCGTCGAGCCGTTTTTCAACGTCGGCACGCAATCGGGCGCCCAGCCGAGCCCGCGCACCCCCTCCGTCCAATAGAAGCCATGGGCGTGCGTCCCCAGCGCCGTCGCGCGCGGGCGCGGGGCCGCCTCGTCGACCAGCAGGCTGTCGGCGGGGTCGGCGGCGCGCGAGGCCAGAAACAGCACGCGCTCGCGCCGCTGCGGCAGGAACGCCAAAGTGTTGACGACCCGATAGGCCCAGCGATAGCCGCGCTCCTCGAAGGCCGAAACGAGCCGCGCCATGGCCCGCCCGCGATCGAGGCTCAGCATGAAGGACACATTCTCGAGCAGAGCATGGGGCGCGCGCGTCTCGTCGAGCAGCCGGAACACATGCTCGACGAGCGAGGATTTGCGCCCGCCTATGCCCTGCGTGCGGCCGGCCTGGCTCAAATCCTGACAAGGGAAGCCGGCGGCGACGAGCTCCGTCTCGCCCGGCAGCGCGCGCAGCGACGCGACGTCGCCGGCATTGGGCGTGTCGGGAAATCGCGCGGCGAGCACGCGCGCGGCGAGCGGCCAATTTTCGGAAAACAGGAGGCAGTCATGTCCCGCGCGGGCGAGCCCGAGCTCGAGCCCGCCGATCCCGGCGAACAGGCCGACGACTTTCATGAACGGCCGAAGGAGCATGGCCTCGCGGCCGAGTGACGTCGAGCGATTCGTCTGCGCATGAGGCGAGTTGACCGCCATGGACGAAGACGTGTCAAGCGCGCCGCGCGAATGCGCGACGGCCCGCGCTCGTGTGAACGACTTCCGCAGGACCGGCGTCGACGCTCGAAAATCATCGGCTCGTCGAACCGGGCTCCGGGCCCCGCGATGATTCGGAAAGCATCGCCGCATCGTCATGCTCGCCGCTGCGAAATCACTGCGGGCGAGACATGCTTTCATGTCGACCCGATGACGCGAGGCGCAAAATCCTCCGATGCGAAAGGCTCCCCGCGACTGGACTCGTCGCCCTGCTCTGCCTAGTCTGGCGACGTCTCACCGCGCGTGAAACGCACAGCCCCGAGAAACCCGGTCCGATGCGATCCTCATTTCCGCTCAAAGCCTCGATCCATTCGCCTCGCCCGCTTCGCCGCGCGGCGCGTTCCGCGCGCGCCGGCTATACGCTGGTCGAAATGCTGGTCGTGCTGGCGATCATCGGATCGATCGTCGGCCTCGTCGGTCCGCGCGTGCTGAATTATCTTTCCGAGTCGAAGGTCAAGACCACGCAGATTCAGATGGAGAATATTTCGAGCGCGCTCGATCTGTTCTATCTCGACGTCGGCCGCTATCCCTCGACCGAGGAAGGACTCTCGGCGCTCGCCCGCCGGCCCGCCGGCGCGACGGTCTGGAACGGCCCCTATCTGAAATCCGCCAATGTTCCGAAAGACCCTTGGGGACATGATTATCTCTATCGCGCGCCCGGCCAGAACGGCCCCTTCGACATAGGCTCGCTCGGCCCCGAGGGACGCGAGGGCGGCGCGGGATCGATCACGCGCAGCCGCGACACGGCGGCGCGCTGACGATTCGCTCTTTCCCATGTCCGATGTTCTGTCTCGCATGTCCGGCGGCCGACGAAAGATCGACGAAAGAAAAGGCTTCGCGCTCCTCATCGTGATCTGGGGCCTCGGCGTCATCATTTTGCTGATGACCTCCTTCATGGCGACGGCGCGCCTGCGCCTGCGCGGCGCCGCTGACAACTCCGCGGCGATAAAGACGCGGCTCATCGCGGACGGCGCCGTCAATCTGGCGATCCTCGGATTGCTCGCCGAGCAAAAGCCGGCCAATCCCTTGCAGATGGAGGCCGTCGTCCACGACGGAGCGCCGCGCTTCTGCACGCTCGCCGGCGCGGCGGTGGCCATCTCGATCGAGGACGAGAGCGGCAAGCTCGATCTCAATGCGGCGTCGGCCGCGCTGATCGAGTCTGCGCTTCGCGGCTTGGGCGCCGGCGACCCCGGCGGCCTCGCGCGCGCGATCATCGGCTTTCGTGAAACGCAGGCCTCCGAATTCGCGCGTCTTTCCGCACCGCCGCCGTCGTCGGACCGGCCCTTCGCGACCAAGCATGCGCCGTTCGAAACTGCATTCGAGCTCGATCAGGTCGACGGAATGAACCCGCAGCTGCTGCACGCGCTGCTGCCCGTCGTCACCGTCCATTCGCACAGCGTCGGCGTCGATGCGCGATCGGCGCCGCCGGCGCTCTTCGCCGCGCTCGCGCGCTATCCGACGGCCGACGTTCTCGCGCTCGTCACGAGCCCATTTCCGAACGGCCTCGATCGCCGCGATCCGCGGTTTCCCCCGGAATATCGTCAGAACGGCGCCGGCGGCGGGACGTTTGCGATTCATGTGGAGGCCGCTCTTTCCGCTGGAGCGATCTCCGTCGAGGAAACGATCGTCGCTCTGCGGCCGAACGAGCGCCTTCCGTTCACCATCCTCGAAACGCGACGAGCGCCGGCGCGCAACCGCGACAGCCTGCTCGACGCCGGCGCCGCATCGCCGCCCTGCTGACGAGCCTTCCAACGCGGAACCGGCGTTGGAAAGGCTCTATTCGTCGAGCAGCACGCGCCGCGCCGTTCCTTCGATATTATGGGGGCGCACCTTCGCGCGCGTCGAAATGTGCAGCAGCTTTCGCTTATATTCGTCGGTGATGTCGCGCGCTTCGCCGAGCGTGCGCACGACATGCGGCGTGATCATGATGAGCAGCTCGGTCTTGCCGGCGGAGTCGGTCTTGTCCTTGAAGGCGTTGCCGAAGAACGGCACGTCGCCGAGCACCGGCACCTGGCTGGAGCCGCGCGTGCGCGAATCCTGAATGAGGCCGCCGAGCATCAGCGACTCGGCGTCGTTGACGACGACCTGCGTCTTGACGCGCCGCTGCTGGATCGTCGGCGTCGTCGAGGTCGTGCTCGTTCCCGGCGCGACATTGGAGACCTCCTGTTCCAGCTCCAGCATCACGCGGCCGCTCTCGTTGATATGCGGCGTGATGGCGAGAATGACGCCGGTGTCGCGATAATTGACGGAGTTGAATGTGGTGACGCCGCCCTGCGCCGTCGCGCCCGAGAGCGTGGTGACCGGCACCTGATCGCCGACCTGGAGAACCGCCTGACGATTGTCGAGCACGGTGAGCGAAGGCGTCGAGATGATGTTGACCTTGGTGATCTGGTTGAGCGCGTTGAGCGTGACTTGCGCGCTGGCGGCGCGAAAAGCGTAGGCGAATCCCGGAAACGCCGCGCCGACCGCCGCACCGAGCAGATTATTGCCGAGCGCGTCATTGGCCGCCGGCGTGCCGGCGTCGCCGTTGGAGAAGCCGCTCATCGAGGAGTTCTTCTGCAGGAACCAGCGCACGCCGAAATGCAGATCGTCGTTGAGCGAGACCTCGGCGATCGTCGCCTCGATGAACACTTGATTCGGCAGAACGTCGAGCTTCTCGATGACGCGCAGCAGACGCTTGTAGTCCTCCGGCGTCGCCATCACCACAATGGCGTTCTTGGCCTCGTCGACCGCGATCTTGAAACGGCTGTCCTCGCCGAGCGACGAGCCCGCGGACGTCTGATCCTGCGCGCTATTCGCGCTCGATGCGCCATTCGCCGCGCCCGATCCGGAGCCCGCTCCGCCGCCGATCGACGATCCGCCGAAAGCGCCGCCGCCGCCGCCGGAGCCCAGCGGCGAGATCGCGCCGAGTTGTCCGGACGACGAGCCTGCGCTCGACGAGCCGAGCCCCGAAGAGCCGAAGGCGGACGAGCCGCTGGAGCTCGTCGACAGTCCGCCGGAAGTGGAGAGCGCCGACGATCCGAAACGCGGCGAGACGTCATTGCTCTTGGAGACGCCGGCGTCGCGCCCGAACATGGAGCCGACGACCTGCACCAGCTCCTTGGCCGGCCGATTCTGCACGCGATAGCTGAAGAACTGCTTCTGAACGCCCTGCGCCCGCGCATCGAGACGCTCGATCCAGGCGCGCGCCCGCGCGAGATAGCCGGGCTGCGGGGTGATCGCCAGAATCGCCGACAAATGCTTATTGCCGACGAACTGAATCATGCCGTTCATCGGCCCCTCGCGCTCGGAGCCGAAGACCTTGCGCAAATCCTCGGCGAGCGCATCTGGATCGGCGCTCGTCACCGGCACGACCGCGAAGGACATGCCGCGCATCGTGTCGACGTCGAAGAGAGCGATCGCATCCTCGAGCGCGACGATCTCCTGCGCGCTGCCTGTCAATGTCAGCGTGCGGCGCTGATCGTCGGCGCGCACGACGGCGCCTTGACGCGTGATCGGCTCGAGAACGCGCTTGAGCTCCGACGCCGAAACATAGCGCAAGCGCACCACGCGCGCGCCGCTGCCCAGACGCTCGGCGTCGAGCGGCTGCGGCGCGACGGAGAGGGCGGCGCCGGCCGCCGCCTGATCGAGCGGCACGATCTTATAGACGCCGTCATTCTCGACGACAGCGGCGCCGGAGACCCGCAAAGCGGATTGGAACAATTCGATCGCAACGGATTTTTTGACGGGCCGCGCCGTATGCACGGTCACCTTGCCGTCGATTCGCGGATCGACGACATAATCGACCCCGACGATATCGCCGAGCACGATTTTCGCCGCTTGAGCGATGGGCAGATTGGCGAGATTGAGTGTTACGCCGTCTTTCTCGTCCCGCGCATCGTCTTTCCGCCGCGCCACGGCGTCGCCGATGAAACGTCCGCTGCCGACGATCGACTCTGCGCCGCCCCGCCCACGCGCGGCGGAGACGCGATTCGCCGCGCCACGGCCCGGGGCGTCGGCGCCGTCGGCGAGCGCCTCACGACTCCATTCGGCGACCGGAGGATCGCTCGTGCTCTGGCAACCAGAGGCCGCGACCGCCACCAGGGCGAAGAGACTCGAATGTAAGAAGCGCAACCGCACATTCGCCTCTGGAATGCAGTCCAATAGATAAGCTCACGCCACCTAACATGATTGTCGGTCCTACGCCACTCGCCTCATTGCGAAACACAGCGCAGAAAACGACGCGCGCCACGAATTTCTATTGCTCCGGATAAAGTTGCAGGCGCGCCGATTGCGCGCCATTGACGAGCTTCAACTCCAATTCTCCGACCTCCGCGATCGTCCAGCCCTGCACGGCTTCACCGAGCGTGAGCCAGCGGCCTTCCGGATCCTCGCCCGAAATGACGAAAGCGCGCACCGATGCGCCGGATCTGACGATCGCCTCGAGCGACAGGCCGGCAGGCGCCGAAGGGATTCTCGCAAAACCATCGCCGCGATCGGCCTTGGCGGCGATCGGGCGCGGACGTCGCGATTTCCAGAAGATGGGGCGCGACAATGTCTGCGCGTCGTCGCGCGCGAGCGCCGTGCGGCCGGAGGCCGACGCCAGCACGCTCGGCGGACGCCAATCCGATTTCGTCGGCGACGGCGCGTCATCGGGCCCGATCACCGACAATAGCGCGAAAGCGAAGGCGGCGACGTCCAGCGCCGCCAGCAGCGCGAGCAGCATGACGGCGAGCGGCGACAGCCGCAGCTCGCGCGCCACAGCGCGAAAACGTTCGGCGAGCGCCCGCGTCGCCAGCGCCCGAATCGTCCGCGCTCTCGTCATGAGCGCTCCTTGGGCGACGCGCCGCCGAAGACGTCGAATTGCGCCGCGAGGATTCCATCGCTCGCGGCCTGCGCGCCCCAGACCGGCATTTGACGGCGCAACGACGCCGTCAGCACGAGCAGCAAAGGCGTCTCGCTCTCGAGCGAGCGGAGCAGCGCATGCAGCGCC
Source organism: Methylosinus sp. (assembly GCF_036560965.1). NCBI lineage: Bacteria > Pseudomonadati > Pseudomonadota > Alphaproteobacteria > Hyphomicrobiales > Methylocystaceae > Methylosinus > Methylosinus sp. Next base: position 66,617 of record NZ_DATBQF010000040.1, read on the forward strand.
TCGATCGAGCCGCTCACATCGAGCCTCGCGCCCACCAGAGACGCGCCATTCACCGTCTTGGCGGGCAGCATGCGAATCGAGTTCACCGTCGCGCCGGCTCGATCGGCGGCGGCCTTCAGCAGCGCTTGAAGATTGGCGTTGACGACGCCTTCCGACGCGCCGGAGAGCAATTCGCCCTGCGCATTGCTCTCGGCCACCTGCTGCGCATAGAGCCGCACCGCCTTCTCCTGCATGGCCACGGCTTCATAGCGCGCGAGCGTCGCGCGCCGGTCGACGATCGCCTCGGCGCGCTCGCCGAGAAACGCGCGCAGAGGCGCGACGACGACGAAGAACAGCAAGAGCGCCGCAGCGGCGTCGACGCCCAAGAGCAGCGCGCGCCGCGACCATTGCGAATGCGAGAGGGATGTCGGGATCAGCGGCGTGGGCCCTTCCGGCTCATGGGTTGCATCTCACTTTCGCCTGCAGCGAAAAGCTCTCGCGCTTCTCGATCGGATCGGGCGTTATCGGCGCCGTCAGCTTCGCCTCGGCGAACAGCGGCGAACGATCGATCAGCGCGGGGAGGCTCGCCGCGGAATCGGCGAGGCCGACGATCTCGATGGAGCGCTCGCCCTCGCGCGCTTCGACGAGGCGCATGTCCGAGACGAACACGCCATCGGGCAAGAGCCGCGAGACTTCCTCCCAAAGGTCGGCGAAGGCCGGATATTTCGCACGCTCTTCGCGAAGCGTGGCGAGCAGGCGGCTCTCGGAGGCGGCCTGCTCGGCGATTTTGCGCGCATCGGCGGCGCGGCGCGACACGTCGACGATTTCGGCGTCCAGCGCGGAAGCGTCACGTTCCTGTCGCCAAACCGTGACGGCGACGCCGATGACGAGCAATGCGATCGCGACGAGCGCGAGGATCAGCGCGGCCCTGCGCTCCCAATGCGGCGCCTCGACAGCGCGGCCGACGGCGAGAGAGGGAACGAGAGTCGCGCCCTCCGGCGCCGGCTGCACGATGTCGAGATCGTCGACGGACAGGCCGGAGCCGTCGAGCAGAGCCGGCAGCAGATCGCGGCGCAAAATCCATTGCTCGACGGCGAGCTTGCCCGGCGCTTGCGGATGCGGCTCGGCGATATGGCCATGCAATATGTCGGCGAGCAGGAAGGGCGTCTTGCGCTCGACCTCCGCCGCGAGAAGGCGCGGCAGATCGGGCTGCGCGGCGAGCGGCGCGTCGAAACGCCGAACGAAAAACGCCTCGCGTGGAACTTCCACGACGATCTTCGTCGCCGCGCGCGTCGCGCCTCGGCGCTCCAGCGCCTCATCGACCGACGTGGCCGAAATCTCTTCCGCCGAGACCGGCTCGGCCAGCTCCTGCCCATCCGCGGCGAGCAATTGTAGCGGCTCGCGGCTCGGCCCGACGCGCAGCAGCAGGCGGCGTTCGCCGCGGTCGAGCAGAAAAGCGAGCGTGGATGGCGGAAAGAGCGCGAAAAACTCCGCGCGATGCCAATTCCATGCGCGTCTCGCGGCGCTCGCCAGCGAGCCCTCGAAAATTTCCTTGCGCCAGATGGACGATGAGGACGACATCGAGACTCCGACGCGAATGACATATCCACACGAAACGGGGAGCGGCGTCGCGCTCCCCGTCGCAACGCGTCAGCCGGCGTTCATTGAACCGCGGGCAGAGTGGTGAGAACCGGCGTGCCATTGCCCACGCCGACGCAATTGGGATGACCCCAGCCGTGGGCGCTGACGCCGCCGACAATATCGAAAACGATATTGTCGGGCTTGGTCGCATCGTCGCTCACGCCGCCGACGCCCGTCAGATAATCCAGATTGAGGCTGTGGCGCGCTCTCCACGCGACCATATGGTCCGTGCAGGAGGTGTCGCCGCTCACGCCGATCGCGCCGACCTTGACGCCGTTCGGCCCATAGAGCGCGAGGCCGCCGCCGAACACGTTGACGCCGCCGATCGCATCGCCGACCATCGGATCGTTCTGCTGGCCGAAGGTCCCCGGATCGGCCGGGCGGCCGTTCTTCTGCTCGTAAGCGGCGTCCGGATCGACCGGATTGCTGAACTGCAGGCCAAACAGGCTGCCGCCCGGCTGCACCGCCGAATAGAGATTGGCGGTCGAGAGCGCGAGGCCGGCGGTTCCCACGGCGCTGTTGCTCGGCGTCACGCCTTTGCCGAGGCTCAGCCCATTGGCGGTGTTGGCCTTCTGCGCCGAGATGACGCGGCTCGCGAGCCATTGGCTCCGATAGTCGGCGCCGGTGAAGGCGACGGCGCAGACCGTTCCGTCATTGGCGATGATCGTCCCCCACATATGCAAGCCGAGGCCGTTGTTGCCGGCGACGCCGCGCGCGCCGGCCAGCGCCGAACGCAACTGCGACCAGGACGGTAGATTCGTGCAAGAATTATGACGGTCATGGGCCAGAGCGGTCGTCGACGACAGCGCGATCAAAGCGCCCGCGAGCGTCAGTTTCTCTGTGATTTTCATAGTTCCTCCCCAAACTTCTCGTTTTCAAGTGAAGTAAAGATATACAGAATCGTCTCTAACACAGACGCGCTCTAGCCGCCAATCCCGGGAGGCGTTCTCCTCCCCTAGCGGCGCTCTCCTCGCATGATGACAAAATCCGCATGATGACAAAATCATTGGACGAAGGGCGCCGCGCGCAGGCGTTGACGCCGCGCCGCTGTCGATTCGCGCGTCGCCGGCTCTCCCTCGTCGCGAAGCGTCGGCGCGTCGACGTCGACAATCTCGTCGTCCGTGACGCTCTCGGGGCTGTCCTCGGCGCTCTTCGCCTTCACATGAAAGCGCCCTACGGGCAGGATCGGCGCGAAGCCCGCGGCTAAGCGATGCGTGGGCTCGATCGATCGCGAGATCGGCTGCGCCGCGAAAGCGCGAGGCGGCGTCTCGACGGCGAGAATCGGCATGACCGACGGCTCGCGGCCGCCAGTCATGATCTCGACGCCGAGCAATGTCGGCCGATACGCCTCCTCGGCGCCGGCGTCTTTCTCGCAGAGACGATATTTCGCCTGACATTTCGAGCGCGTCGCGAAATTTTGAATGCGCTCGCGCAATTCGACGACAGAATTGGCGAAAGCCGTCTCGCAACTTCGTCGCGAGAAGCGCCCGGAAGCGGCGCAAGCGTCGACCGTAGCGAATAAATATGACGTTCCCGTCTCCGCGCGCGCAGCCTCGATGGCCGCCGGCATGATCGCCGCGCAAAGACATGCGATAAGAGATGCGCGCCGGGCCCTCCTGCGGAGGCGGCGTCCCGGCCGGACCGACTCCGACGACATTTACGCACACTCGTTCGATGCTCGGCGCGATTGCGCCTGAAACGCGGCGAGGCTACCATCCGATCCCGCATAGCGCCAGAGCCCTGTCCAGTCCCCTGGCGCCCGGCGAGAGAGCGGCCGGGACGTCCAAATTTTTCGAGCGAGTTGTCGCAATGATCGACGGCGTATATTCGCGGGGGGCGCCACACCGGCCGAACGCTCAGGGCGGCGCGCTGCTGGAGGAGTTCGGCGCCTATCTGCTGCGTGAGAAAGTCGTCGACGAATTGGCTCTGCAACGCTCGCAACGGGCCGCGCGCCAGAGCGGCGAGCGCTTCGACCATGTGTTGACGAAGCTCGGCCTCGTCTCGGAAAACGATCTCTGCATTCATCTCGGCGCATTCCTGCGCATTCCCGTGATGTCCGCGGAGGAGACGCCGGGCGAGCCGGTGCTCGAGGCGAAAATCCCGAAAAAATTCATCCGCGCCAACGGCATCCTCCCGCTCGCCGCGACTGGCGAGCGGCTCACCCTCGCGGTGACCGATCCGCTGGAGAATGGCCCGATGGAGGCGCTCGCCTATTCCACGGGCCTCACGCTCGAATTGCGCATCGCGACGCCGGCGCTGTTCGAGAAGGCCTGGGCCGGCCTCTATGGCGATCGCTCCGACGGCTCCACCCTCGTCGAGGCGGACATACGCGCGGAGGACGCCAGCGATTTCGATCTGCAGCGTCTGCGCGACATCGCCAATGAGGCGCCGGTCATTCGGCGCGTCAATCAGATCGTCGGCGGCGCGATCGAGGCGCGCGCCTCCGACATTCATATCGAGCCGGGACTCGACGCGGTGCAGGTGCGCTATCGCATCGACGGCGCGCTACGCACCGTCGACACGCTGCCGCCGGGGCTCAAAGCCGCCATCACCTCGCGCATAAAAATCATGGCGCGGCTCGACATCGCCGAGCGGCGGCTGCCTCAGGACGGGCGCATAAAGCTCGCCGTGCGCGGCGTCGATATCGACTTTCGCGTCTCGACCATTCCGACGGCGCATGGCGAGAGCATCGTGCTGCGCATTCTCGACCGCAGCCAGGTGGCGCTCGATTTCGACGCGCTCGGCTTCGAGCCGGACGTCATCGCCTCGCTGCGCAAGGTGATGCGCAGCCCCAATGGCATCGTGCTCGTCACCGGGCCGACCGGCAGCGGCAAGACGACGACGCTGTATACCGCGCTGAAGGAGCTCGCCAATCCGGACGTGAAAGTGTTCACCGTCGAGGACCCGATCGAATATCAGCTCGCCGGCGTCAATCAGGTGCAGGTGCAGCCGGCGATCGGCCTGGATTTTCCGTCGAGCCTGCGCGCCATGCTGCGCCAGGACCCGGACATCATCATGATCGGCGAAATTCGCGACGCCGAGACGGCGAAGATCGCCATACAAGCGTCATTGACCGGTCATCTCGTCTTCTCGACGCTGCACACCAACAGCGCTGTGGGCTCGATCACCCGCCTCATCGACATGGGCGTCGAGCCCTATCTCATCGCCTCGACGGTCAAGGCGATCATGGCGCAGCGTCTGGTGCGGCGCCTGTGCCCCGCTTGCAGCCGCCCGCTGCCCGAGCGCGCGCAATGGCGCAGCCGGCTGGCCGGCGAAGCCTTCTCGCATGCGCCGGAGCGTCTCGGCGCGCCGGTCGGCTGTCCGTCCTGCCGGCACACGGGCTATGCGGGACGCTCGACGATCGCCGAAATGCTGGTCATGGCCGAGCCCATGCGGAGGCTCGTCTGCGAGGCCGCGCCCGAGGCGACGATGACCGCGGCCGCGCGCGAGGCCGGCATGACGACGATGTATCAATGCGGCATGGGCAAGGCGTGGCGCGGCGAGACCAGCGTCGACGAAGTGCTGCGCGTGACGCAGGTCGATTGACATGTCCAATTTTCGCTATCGCGCCTATTCCTCGATCGGCGATCTGATCGAGGGCGACATAGAGGCGCGCTCGAGCGAGGACGCCGAGGACGCGCTGTGGCGGCGCGGCCTCACGCCGCTCTCGCTGCGCGAGACCGGAGCCGGCGCCAGGAGCTCGCTGCTGACGCTGCGCTTGGGCGCCCGCAAGCCCTCCCCCGCCGATATCGCCTCCTTCACGCGCGAGTTCGCGACGCTGGAGCAGGCGGACGTTCCGCTCGACCACAGCCTGCGGCTGCTGGCGACGCAGAGCGCCACGCCGGGCCTGCGCGCGCTGGCGGACGAAATCCTGCGGCGCATCGTCGACGGCGCCTCGCTGTCCGATGCGCTGGCGACGCGCGCCGATCTCTTCGGCCCCGATTACATCAGCATCGTGCGCGCCGGCGAGACCATGGGCAAGGCGGCGCAGGCGCTCACCGATATGGCCGATATATTGGAGCGCCGGCTCGAGATGCGCGCGCGCATTCAGAGCGGCCTCGTCTATCCGGCGCTGCTGATCGTGCTGGCGATCGTCTCGACGGCCGTCGTGCTCGGCACGCTGGTTCCCAATATCGCGCCGATTTTCACCGACAGCGGCCAGCCCATGCCCGGCGGCCTGCAATTCGTCATCGACGTCTCGGCCAATTGGCGATGGGGCGTCGGCGCCGTCGCGGTCCTCATCGCTCTCGCCGTGGCGCTGCGCAGATACGCCGCCGCGAGTCCCGAATTCGGCGTGCGCTTCGATCGCGCTCTGCTCGCTCTGCCCTATGCCGGCCCGCTGAGCGCCAAATTGCAGACGGCGCGCTTCGCCTACACGCTCGGCTCCTCGCTGAAGGCCGGCGTGCCGCTGCTACAGGGGCTGGAGAGCGCGCGGGCTGTTCTATCGGACCGCTATTTTTCCGCCGAGCTCACGAAAGTCATCGAGACGGTGCGCGGCGGCGGCGCGCTGAGCGCCGCGCTGGAGCGGATCGAGCGGCTTCCTCCGACGACGGCGACGATGGCGCGCATCGGCGAGGAGGCCGGGCGGCTCGACGACATGCTGCTACGTCTCGCCTCCATGTTCGAGCGGCAGACGCAGCGCAGCCTCGAACGCGCGGTCGGCCTCGTCACGCCGACCCTCACCATTTTCATCGCGGCCGTCGTCGGCGGCCTGGTGATGACGGTGATGGACGCCGTTCTCGGCATCAATGATCTCGCCCTGCGATGAGGGCCCCTTTCACCCGCGGCGCGATGCGCAGGCGCGGCTTCTCGCTGCTGGAGATGCTCGCCGTGCTGGCGATCGTGGCGCTGCTGGGGGGAATGGCGAGCCAGGTCGTGCGCCGGCCCTCGCCGCGGCTGCGCGTCGAAAGCGCGACGCGCTCGCTCTGCGCCGGATTGCGCGCGACGCGGATGCGGGCGATCGCCACGGCGAGCGAGCAGGCGCTGACCATCGATCTGCGGCGCAAAGCCTTCTTCTCACCCGCCATCGCCACGACGGCGCTGCCCGAGGACGCCGCGATCGAGCTCGCCGTCTCCGCGCGCGAGCGGACGGAGCCCTCGCGCGGCGCCATCTCCTTCTTTCCGGACGGCGGCTCCTCGGGGGGCGGGCTGACGATCGGACTGTCCGGCGCGCGCGCCGAAATTGCCGTCAACTGGCTCACCGGAGCGACGCGATGCGCCCTCCGTTAGCGCGTCCTCCGTCAGCGCTCCCTGCGGCGCGGCGCGGCTTCGCGCTGATCGAGGCGCTCGTGGCCTTTCTGATTCTGGCGCTGGCGCTGGGCGCCCTGCTCCAGGGCGTCGGACTCGGCGCCCGCAACGAGAGCCGCGGCGATTTTCTGCTGCGCGCCGCGCGGCAGGGGCGCTCGCAATTGGAGGGGCTCGGCGTCGCGACCCCGCTCGTCATCGGCGAAACCTCGGGTCGCTATGCGGACGGCCTGCTCTGGTCGCTGGCGATCGGCCCGTGCCGCTCGGCCGCTGACCCCGCAGGCCTCGCCGAGACCCTCGCCTGTCTCGCCGGACTCACCATACGCCGGCCGGGCGGCGTCGCGCCGGGCGATAGTCTGACCCTTCGCACCGTCAAGATCGACGCGAGCAGGCCGCGCCAATGAAGACGCCGCGCCGCTCCCGCGGCTTCACCCTGATCGAGGCGCTGCTCTCGATCGCGTTGATGTCGCTGATCGTCGGGACGATCGCCGGCGGCTTTCGCCTCGGCAAGCGCGTCTGGGAAACCGGCCGCGACTATGAGGGCGTCCAAGAGGTCGAGGAGGCCGCCGGCGCGCTCGAGGCCATTTTGTCCCGCGCCTTTCCCGTTCAGCTCAACAAAAGGGACGGCGCGCCGACCATCGCCTTCGACGGCCGCCCGGACCGGATCCGCCTGGTGACGACGAGCGATGGAGGCTCGGATTGGGGCGGACTGGCGTTGACGGAAATCTCCGTATCCGGCGACGATCTCGACCTGCGCTCCGGCGTGCTGCGGCCGGAGGCGTGGTTCGGCGGCGCCGGCGGTCCGGCGCGCTCGGCCATAGCGCTGCGCGACGTCGCGGTTTTCGAGCTCTCCTATTTCGGCTCGCCGGAGCCCAATGCTCCCCCGGTCTGGACGAAGAGCTGGGCGGAGCGCCTCACGGCGCCGAAGCTCGTCTCGGTGCGGCTGGCGGCCCGACGCAATGGCCGGCTGATCGACGCCTCCTTCGTCGTCCGGCTTCGCCAAAATCCCCTGTGACGCGCGGTCATCCCGGCTCGAGCGGCCCGAGGCTCCAACAGAGCCAGAAGCCGAGCGCGAGATGAGGGCCGAAGGGAATCGGCTGCGTCAAACGCCCGAGCGCCCCGTCGCGCGCCGCTATGAACGCCGAAACGAAAGCCGAGACGACCGCGACGAGGAGACAGCCGGGCAGTGCCGCCGGCCCCAGCCAAAGGCCGGCGAGGCCGAGCAGATGAGCGTCGGCGAGGCCGAGCCCGGCGCGTCCCCGCAGCAACCGATAAGCGGCGTCGATCGCCCGCAAGGCCCCATAGCCGCCGGCCGCCGCCGCCAGGCGCAACGCCGTCTCGTCGCCATCGCGCGGCAGCGTGGCGAGGCCGAGCAGCAGCAGAATGATCAGCGGACCATCGGGAATGACGAGATAGCGCGCGTCGAACACGGCGGCGAGCGCCAGCGCGCCGAACAGGATCAGCGTCGGCGCCGCCCACCAGCCGAGCTGCGCGAGATCGAGAAGCGCGACGGCCAGGCCGCCGAACGCGATCCAGGCGACATGCGCCAGCGCGCGCCCCTCGCCGCGCGCCGTCGCTATGGAGACCGCCATTTCGACGAGCGAGGCGCGGCGGCGCGCCGAGACGCTCAAATATCGACGAAGATCTCGCAGCCGAAGGCCGAGACGGGAAGATGCGCTTCGTCCAAAATCTTGTTCCAGCATCGCCCGACGCCGCTGATCGTCCGAAAGAGATAGACGCCGGTCTCATCCTCGACGCGCCGATCCGGGACGCGATGATGGCCGAGATAGTTGAAATAGGAGACCGCGACATCCCCGTGACAGCGGTAGAGAATCTGCCGCGACAGGACGAAGACGAAGCTGCGATCCTTCGCCTCGTTGACGCAATAGGAATAATGCGCGAGCGCCTCCGGCTCGACGCTGACACCGGACGACGCCGCGACGCCGGGCGCGCCGAGCAGCAGCACGAAAATCGACATCACACTCGGGGCTCTACGCATCGTCACGGCCCGCTTCGAAAGGATTTCGCCAGAAAGAAGCGTCGCTGGCGCAAACCGAGCCTATTTAAGAGAAAGCCGCCGACGGATCAAGAAACGAGTTTCGCGCCGCACGACGTGCGCCCAGCGCCGGCCCGAGGGAATATCTTGTCGCCGCGAATGGATTGAGATATCGACTCGATCGGCCAGAATGCGCCATTCGAGCGAATTCGCTCATCTTCGTGAAAGCGCGTCGCCGCCGGTGCGGCGCGCCGCCTCGCGTGAGCGCCGCGCCGCACGAGCGCCACATTCGAGACCTATTCGAGCGAGACCGATCCGACGCGGCATCCTTCGCCCCTGATGCGCGAAAGCGATTCGATCGTCGACTCGGACATCGCCGAAACCGAGTGGAGCCACGCCATGTACGCCGAGCTGAATGCGACATCGGAGTTCAAGGAGGCCTTTCGGCGCCAGCGCCACGTCTTGCTCGCTTTGATGTTGCGTAATATCCGCACGCGATTTTTCGGTCATGGCTTCGGCTATCTGATCGCGATCGCTTGGCCGCTCCTGCATTCCGTGCTCATCATCATTCTGTTCAGCCTCAACGGCCGCATGGCGCCCGTCGGAGAAAGCACGATGCTTTTCGTGGCGACGGGGGCCGTGCCGTTTCAAGCGCAGGCCTATCTGTCCACTTTCATGATGACCTCAGTGCTCATGAGTCGGCCGCTCTTCGCTTTTCCGGAAGTCAAAGTGCTCGACGCGCTGATCGCTTCCATCGTGCTGGAGTTTCTTTCTTCCTGCACGGTCGTTCTGCTCATCCTCCTCATCGGATGGGCGATCGGTGAGAATATGATGCCGCGGGACATCGAGCAAGCGGCCTGCGCCTATGGCTCCGCGATCCTTCTCGGCGTCGGCGTCGGCTTTTTCAACGGCACGCTGGCTCTGGCCATTCCAATATGGGCGATGCTTTTCGCGCTGTTCAGAATTTTGCTGTGGGCGGCTTCGGGAACGGTATTCCTGCCCGACAATCTGCCGGAACCCTATCGCACGATGCAGTCCTACAATCCGATCGCGCAATCGATCGAATGGATGCGCTTCGCCTATTATGATGGAGTGGGAGCCGGCTTTCTGGACCGCGCTTACGTCTTGGAGTTCGGAGTCACGACGATTTTCGTGAGTCTGCTTCTCGAACGAATGACGCGCGGGCATCTGCTGGCGTTGCGCTGACCGCGCGAAGACCACCCCGCCCGCGCTCCACGGAGCGCGAGCGAGCGGCATTCTCGCCGCTCGCTCCGGGACGGATTTACGCCGCTTCTTCGGAAATCGCGTCGCGCGCCGGAGCGTTCGCCGAGATCTCTATGTCGATCTCGAGCAGCGACACATTATCGCCTTCGCGCAGTTTCACCTCCACTTTGTCCGGATCGATCTCTATGTGCTTGGAGATGGCGGCGAGCACTTCTTTGTGCAGGAGCGCGACGAGATTGGAGTTGGACACCGACGCGCGCTCATGCGCGAGCAGAATTTGCAGACGCTCGCGGGCGACCGGCGCAGTAGCGCGGCGATTGAAGAAACTGAACAGCTTCATGCCGCCCTCCGACCAAAGAGTCTGACGAGAAGTCCTTTCTTGTCGGTTGGGATGTCCATCGGCACCTCCGCGCCGCACAAGCGCCTCGCGGCGTCGGCGTAAGCGCGCGACGGCGCGCTCGTCCCGCTGTGAAGGGTGACCGGCGTCCCGACGTTGGAGGCGCGCAGAACATCTTCGCTCTCGGGAATGATGCCGAGCAGCGGGATCGACAAGATCTCCAGCACGTCGTCGACATTCAGCATCTCGCCGCGCGCCGCGCGTCCCGCGTCATAGCGCGTCAGCAGCAGATGCTTTTCCATGCGCCCGCCCTTCTCGGCGATCTCGGTCTTGGCGTCGAGCAGTCCGATGATCCGGTCCGAATCGCGCACAGAGGAGACTTCCGGATTGGCGACCACCACGGCCACATCGGCAAAGCGCATGGCCAGCGTTGCGCCGCGCTCTATGCCGGCGGGGCTGTCGCAGACGATCCAATCGAAACGCTCGCGCATTTCGTCGATGACGCGGCGCACGCCTTCTTCGGTCAGAGCGTCCTTGTCCCTGGTCTGAGACGCGGGAAGAAGATAGAGATTATCGAGCCGCTTGTCGCGAATGAGCGCCTGATGCAGCTTGGCGTCGCCCTGCGCGACATTGATGAGGTCGTAGACGACCCGCCGCTCCGCGCCCATGACGAGATCGAGATTGCGCAGGCCGACGTCGAAGTCCACGACGGCGACCTTCTGGCCCGCCTGCGCCAGCGCTGCGCCGAGCGCTGCAGTCGACGTCGTCTTGCCGACCCCGCCTTTGCCGGAAGTGACGACCAATATCTTGGGCATTTTTTACCGTCCCTCTCAATCGAGTTTGGTGATTTTGATCGTTTCGTCCTCGAGCCTCGCGTGGACCGCGCGGCCGCGCACGTCGTCGCGAATTTCATCGGCCGTCATATAGAAGCCGCCGACCGCGAGAAGCTCCGCCTCGAGGCGCCGGCAGAAGATGCGCGCCCGCGACTCGCCATAGGCGCCGGCCATGATGCGACCGCGCACCGTTCCATAGACATGGACAGAGCCGCCCGCGATAATGTCGGCGCCGGAGGAGACGGAGCCGATCACGATCACGTCGCCATCCGGATGGAAAATCGACTGCCCCGAGCGCACCGGCGTTTCGACGACGAGCGGAGCCGCGCCCTTCTCCGGCGCCAAATCGATGATCGGCTCCGGCGAGCTGGACTCCCCGCCGCCGAGCGTCTGAGCGATCTCCTCGAATGCGGCCCGCTCGTTCGGCGTCAACGCGGCGATCTCTTCGGCGTCGGGCGCGAACGCCGCGCCGGAACCGAGGGAGCGGCCATTGGTGAGGATCGGCGGCAGGTCGTCGCAAGCCCAGGCGGGGTCGACGCCGGTCAATCCCATGATGCGGACGTGGCGCTCGGACAGCTGCTCCACGAGCTCCGCCACATTGTCGCGATCGAGGCCGAGCTTGGATACGTCGACCACGATCGCCTTGCGGGAAAAGAAGGCCGGAGAATGTTCGAGACAGGCGTCGAGCCGCTCGAACCATCCGGCGATCGGCGCGTCCGGCTCGAGGGCCAGGACCGGAAAGGATCGGCCACGAAAGCGAATGTGAGTCGAAGGTTGGGTCAACGGCGGACGCGCTCCAGCTGCGTCGTCATTTCACGCCGGCATGGTTAACAATGCGTTAACTTACCTAAAGGTAAATGCGTATCGATCCGCCGAGCGCCACGCGGTCTAACGACAAAGACGGAGGCGACAAGGACGCAGGCTGCGCGACCACCGATCCGGGCATTAACGTCGCGGTCCGCTCGCGTACGAGCTCGAGCCCGGACATGCTGACGAAGCGCAGAGGCGAATCTCGGATTGATTTTTCAGCGACCGGTCCTCGAAGATCGCCATCGTCAGAAACGCCACACGCGCGACATCGTCGAGCGGATCCATATGCGTCCGAATCAAAAGCGATCATTCCACCGTCGACAGCGCTCCCTCGCTCGGCCCGTCACGAACGGCTAGAACCGCCGGCCTGATAATCCGAGTCGACTGCTCCATCGGTTTCAACGAAACCGATGCTCAGAATACGGACGGCGGAACTCGCGAGTGTCGTAGACGCTTTTGTGGTCGTCGAATCGGAAAAATCGCACACCGGAGAACGCAAGCCAATTCTCTTCTCAGAAGCAATTCGAGATACGACAATCTATTGGGATGGATATTGTCATACAATTGCGATACATGTCGGACAATTTCCAGCAATATTTGTACTACTGTCGACTTTCTACGGTCATTATGAGCGCCTATGGCATAATTATGATATCCGATATCGACCAGATCCACCGCGCCTCTCGCGTTGCAGAACCGCAAAGCCTATTGATCGGCGGCACAAAAATCGTTATCTTCGAACAAATAATGAAATCATTATTACTGAATAACATATCGGCGGTCCAATTCCTGTTCTATTTCCGCGAGCCGATCGAATAGTCTGCGGCGTGACGCGCTCGGGGACGGACAATCGCCGAATAGCGCATCGACGCAAGGCGCCCACGGCTTCGGGGCCGAAACGCCTGAAGGGACCCGCGCGCGAATTGCCCGAAATAGGGAAACATCGACCGGCTCGGCGCACCTTAAAAGCGTCGCACAACTCATGAAAACGCAGCTCGCGTTCGCCATCTCCGCTCCAGGAGCTCGATCCGCCCCGACGGCGACGCCCGCTCGGCGCCGCTCGGATCGTTGGTCCGGCCCGCCATCCATATCATCTGCGCGCAAACGGAAGCTGCGCATTGACATCGCGATTGCTGTCATTGTACATCCAACGGTAAGAGCAACGAAAAATGGACTGCTCCCATGAATAAAGTGATATCGGTAACAGAGAAGCGGCGACTATCTGAATTCGCGCATGCGCTCGTCACGCGCGCGAGAACGCAACCTCAAAGTGAGACGTCGAGCGAGCTGCCGCCCCTTTCGTTCACGGGCAGCGTGTCGACGATGGATTCGCTGCTGTTCCATTTGACCGAGCAGAGAAATTACCTCCTCAAATTCTCCGCGCAGATTTCCGCGCAGATCACCACTCTCGCTTCGACTATCGATCGACTGTCGACGGAAATCGCGAAAGTCGGCGGAGAAGTGGACGGCCTGAGACGTGAGAGGGAGACGCTGCTGCAGGCTCTCGACGACGCGAAACAGGAGGTGGGCGATGTCGCCGACGCCGTGGTCGCCGGCGTCACACAGCAATTCGAGCAGCAGATGAAAGTTTTCGAGCCTCTGACGCGCTCGGGCTCGTCGACGGACAAGGGCCGTTCGGTCGGTTGATACAGCGTTTCTCCGAAGCGACGGAGAGCACTATGTTGTCGGCTCGATCGGGCGGGCCGGGATTTCGGAAGGGCCGCCGTCTCCGGCCTCGGTGTCTCGATGTCGAAATATCTGCCTGGTGAGGATGAATGTCACGTGTTGTTCAATATCATCCCTCAGTAATTAGCGCCGATGCGATCGGCGCCTCGATTTCCGCCCTGCATCAGACTCTTCGGGATCGCGGGGTCGCCTCCTATGTAGCCTGCGCCGATTCCACTATCGCGAATAGCGATTATGCGACGCTCTCGACGTCCATGTTGAAGCGCTTGGCTTGGCAGGACACAGATCTGCTCTTGCTGCATTATTCATTTTACAATGACGAGCTCGAACATTTGTTGGATCTGCCTGTCAGAAAGGTTCTCGTTTATCACAATGTCACGCCGGGCCATTTTTTTCGTGGTCAAGGCTCCATGAGCTGGCTGGGGGATATGTGCGACCACTCGCGCACGCAGTTGCGGCGTTTTGCGGGCGCATTCGAGAAAGGCGTCGGCGTTTCCGACTACAATTCGGCCGAGCTGAAAGAGTTCGGCTTTCGAAATCCAGCGACCATCCCGGTGTTTTTCAACAACGCATTCTTCGCGTCGCCTGAACTCGATAATCAATTATACTTCGATATAAAAGCCGCATCCGAAGTCAATATCGTGTTTGTCGGGCGTTTTGTGCCCAATAAGCGGCATGATCTGCTGATCGACACTCTCGCGGCCTATAAGAAGCTCTTCGGACGGTCAGCGTCGCTCCATCTCGCCGGCAAAATTTGGGGGGACGAATATTTCCATGCGCTGCTCGGGCGGGCAGTGCAAGGAGGCGTGTTGTCAGACATCAAGATTTATCAGAACGCGAGCGGACTGGCGATTAAAACCCTGTTCGCCGCGGCCGACGCGTTTATTTCCTTGAGCGAGCACGAAGGCTTCATGGTTCCCGTGCTCGAGGCCTTCACCGTCGGTTGTCCGGTATTGGCCTACGCAGGAACGGCGGTGGGCGAGACGATGGGATTTGCCGGAATCAAATTCGATACGCTCGACCCGGCAATCCCTGCCGGCTACGTCGAGCTCTTGCGCCGCGACAAGACTTTGCGCAACGATATCGTTCGCGAGCAGGTAAATCGAGCGACAGATTTCTACTCCGAAGCGACCGCGAGAAAGTGGCTCTCATTCTTGGAGGGGTTCGTCGACATCTCCACGGGGTTGAACGCATGATCATCGCATATGACGCCGGCGCCTTTCAGCAGTCGATCAATGGCGGAATATTCAATGTATCCGTCGGTTTTCTGAACGCCGCCGCCAGAGTCGCCCCCGATGTCGAGTTCATTTTTGTCGCCGATCCCTTTTTCGGAGAGGTGCGGGCAGATGCGATGGCCGCGCTATCCTTCACCCCGCGGGTGATCTATCGCAGCGTCCTGAAACCCTCTGGAGCCTATTCGCTTCTCACCGACAAGACGCGCGCGCGGTTCGAGGTCGACGGGAAAGTCGTGACGACGACCGAAACAGCGACTCCCGACGGAACATGGATTTCTTATGAGGGCGCCGTTCCTCGACATGCGATGTATCTGAGCAGCCGGTCGGTGCGCCCTGTCGACACGCTGAATTCGCCCGACTCCCGCACTCTCGGATTGGCCATAGACAAGATCGTCATCGAAACGGACGCGGGATCGCGCGAATATTCCTACGACGACGCCCGGCTGATCACAGGCTATCACGAGCCGGAGGTCTCTTGGCGCTGGACGAACGGATACGCCGAAATCCCGATGGCGTTCTTCCCACGGGTCGACACAGCCCGCGTCGCGGTGCACATCAGCCACAAGCTCGTCTATCGCCTCGCGGACGGGCGTTTCGACCGTCGCTTCAGCAGCGTCGCGCACGCCGCGATCGAGCAGCGGCGGGCGTTGAATTTGAAAGAACTGGGCCGCGAGCTCCGCGAATTCGGCGCAAGCGTCTATTTTGCGAATCATTTCATTCCGATCGCGATTCCCGGCCTCGCTCTGGCGAGCTGGGCGCATGACGTGATCCCAGTCTTGTTTCCGAATTTCTTCGGCAAGGACGCGATCGAAAATTTCGCGAACGTCCTCGACGTGTTCAAGCAAGCTGATCACATTTTCTGCAACTCCGACACGACCCGCAATGACATCATCACCAATGTAGGCGTCGCCCCGGAGCGTCTGACGACCACATGGATCGGGCCCGGCGCGATCGAGCGGCGTCCGCCTTCCGCGGTCGACGCCACGCTCGCGAAATATGCTCTGCCCAGAAACTATATTCTCAATGTGGGAACTCTCGAGCCGCGCAAGAATCAAGTTCGTCTGGTGATGGCCTATGATGAGTTCCGTCGCGGCGTCGACAAGCCGCCAGCGCTGATCATCGTCGGCTCCCACGGTTGGGGATATGATGAATTGATGAGGTTGATCAGAAGCAGCGGACTCTCGGAACATGTGAAAGTGCTGAGCGGCGTCGACAACAACGATTTATCGGCGCTCTATTCGGGAGCCATGTTCGTCGCCTATCCCAGCATCTATGAAGGATTCGGCATGCCAGTGCTGGAGGCGATGGCTTGCGGCGCGCCAGTATTGACCTCACAGGACACCAGCATGCAGGATATCGCGCGGAACGCCGCGGTTCTCGTGGATCCCCTGTCGGTGAGCTCGATCGCTCAAGGGCTTCGAGAGCTAGCCACCGATTCTGATCTGCGTTCCCGCCTCGCGTCAAAAGCGAATGCCGCCGCTTCTCGCTTCGACTGGGATCGCATCGCTAGAGCGGTCGTCGATGTTTTGAAGGAAATACGTCGATGAAGATCGTTGTCCTTTCCACATTCGACATCACCCCGGTCCGCGACGGCGGACAAACACGGTATTTATCCGTCTATAAGAATGTCGCCAAGGAGCACGACGTCACGCTCATCGCCTATGATTATCGGCAGAGCGCTCACATCAGGCGCTACAAGCTCGCCGAGCGCTTCGACGTGATTGTGTTTCCGGCCGCGGAGGGGGATCTGCACCACTTCTGGCACATTCTGGAGAAAACGAGACGTCTCGCTCACGACATTCTCTGCATCCGAGAGTATCATTTGACGGACGAGTTTGTGCGTGAGGCGCGGCAGATCATAGGCGCGGCGGACGTCGTTATCTCGTCCCATCCCTATTTCGCGCTGCTGGGCTTCGGATTCGCGAAACGAAACGCGATCAAGATATACGAGTCGTTCAATGTCGAGTATGATATAAAGGAACAACATTTTCGTGGCGGATTGGGCGAGTCGCAAATCGTCTCCTTCCAGGACACAGTGTACTATGCGGAGAGAATGGCCTGCCGTGAGGCCCATTTCGTCACCGCTGTGAGCGAAAGCGACGCCGACCGCATGGCCGCGCTGTATGACGTGCCGCGAAGCATCGTCTCCGTCGCGCCAAACGGCGTCGATTGCTCGCGATATCCTGTCTGGGACGAGGCCAGTCGGGCCGAGCTTCGAAGCAAGTTGCAGATCGGCGATAAAGCTTTGGCGGTTTTCCTGGGCAGCGGCTATGGGCCCAATGTCGAATCCTACATCAAATCGCGCGAATTGCTGGCGCAGGCTGGTTTCGACGGCGCCGTCGCTTTGATCGGCTCCATCGCGCAGGCGGATCGCACCGGTTGGGTCGAGGTTCCCTTCGATGAATTGTGGTTCGATTTCGTCGAGGAAGACCTCAAGATCGCATTGTTGAGCTCGGCCGATTTCGCTCTGCAGCTATTGTTCTCGGGCGGCGGGACCAATTTGAAGCTGTTCGACTATATGGCCGCCGGATGCCTCATCGTGGCGAATGAATTCGGCGCGCGCGGCGTCGCCGCCGAGGGATGGTATGTCGCGGCGCAGAACGAAAGCGACTTGCGCGCCCTATTGCAATCTCGCATTTGGGAGACGGACCGAGGCGCCGAGATCCGCGCGAAGGCGCGCACTATAGCCCACGAACAATTCGACTGGGCGATCATAGCCAAGCGCATCACTTCGCTCTTCGGCTCGCGTCTCGATATCGAGCCCTCGAGCAGCGATGTGACGCGCCTGCCCGCGAACTCCAGCGCGGCGCCCGCCGAACGCGCTGCGAAAGCGGAATTCGATGCTTTCGACCTCGTCGATCGAGCCTCGTAAGCCGTGACGCCGACATGCGGCGAACAAGCGCGATCCCCGGCCTCCTGGGGACGCCGGACTGCGGACGATGGAGGTTATTTTCATTCTCGACGCGTGCCGGGCGCCATAGGGCGACGGCGGGGCGCGACGACGACAAGCTCACATCGGCCGCCATTCTCCGAGCCATGATTTACGAAGACTGGCAGGTTCGAAGACTGGCATGTTCGAAGCTCGGCTCACCACGTCAAAATTTCTCACTCACCCATTTCGTCGAATGAAGCTGTTCCCGAGCGCCAGCACATCCATCTTCGTTCTCGAGAAGCAGTCGAGCGCCTCCTCCGGCGTGCACACGACGGGCTCGTTTTCGTTGAAGGAGGTGTTGAGCACCATCGGCACCCCGGTTTTCGCGCGGAAAGCTTCGATCAGCCGCCAGTAGCGCGGATTGGTTTCGCGATGAACCGTCTGCAGTCGTCCCGAACCATCGACATGGGTTATGGCGGGGATTAGCGGACGTTTCGCCACCCTGATCTGAAATACTTGCATCATGAACGGAACATCGCCGTCCTCCTCGAACCAATCGAAAACACATTCCCTTTGAATCGACGGCGCGAACGGGCGGAAGCTCTCGCGCCGCTTGATCTTGTGATTCAGTATGTCTTTCATGTCCGCGCGACGCGGATCGCAGACGATCGAACGGTTGCCCAGCGCGCGCGGGCCCCATTCCATCCGTCCTTGGAACCAGCCGACGACTTCGCCATTCGCAATGGCGTCGGCCGTGCGCCGACAAAGAGCGGCCTCGTCGGCGATGCGCTCCACCACACACCCCTTCCCCGCCAGCTCGTCGCTGCGCGTGGCGAGCAGCGACGCTATCGCCGCATCATCGCAATCGGGGCCGAGATAAGCGTGATCCATGATTTTTCGTCCAGCGACCCTGTCTCCCGCCAAAGCGCTCGCAGTCGGCGCGTCGCCCGTCGTGTCGCCCAGCGCGCTCCATAGCTGCATCGCCGCGCCAATGGCGCCGCCGGCGTCGCCGGCCGCAGATTGAATGTAGACACGGTCGAACGACGACATCCGCTTGATCTTGCCATTGGCGACGGAATTCATGGCGCAGCCTCCGGCGAGCGCGAGATCGGCATGTCGATATCGATCGTGGAGATTGCGCAGCAAGTGGAAGAACGCCTCTTCATACATCGCCTGCGCCGAACAGGCGATATTGCGGTGACGGTCGTCGAGCGGCTCGTCCTTGCGGCGCGCCGGTCCGAGCAAATCCTCGAGCGCCGGGGCGAACAACGCGCCGACGTGCGGCATGCCGCCCGACCATTCGTAAGCGATTTTCTCCCTGTGATGGCGGAAGTAGGAGAGATCGAGCGCGAACGCTCCATCGTCGATGAGCCGCACGATGCGACGCATGGCCTCCAGACGCTCCGGCCGACCATAGGGCGCGAGGCCCATCACCTTGTATTCGTCGCCATAGTGGGGAAAGCCCAGATATTGCGTGATCGCCTGATAGAAAACGCCGAGCGAATGCGGAAAGTAGACGCGTCCATCGATCGAGATTCGATTTCCCTCCCCCATGCCCCAAGCGGCGCTGCAAAAATCGCCGAACCCGTCCACCGATAAAACGACCGCGCGCTCGAATGGCGAGACGAGGAAGGCCGACGCGACATGAGCGACATGATGCTCGATGCGGTGCGTCTCGCCCTTGAAGGCCGCCCCCGGAAACGCGCGCGCGAAGTCTGCTTCTATCGATCGTCGCTTCGTCTGATTGCGGATGCGATCGACAATGAGGGAAAGATCGGGTCGGGTCTTCAACGCATAGCCGATCTTCCGGAAGAAGCTGGCCTTCGGGTCCGAATTGACCGCGACATGATCCACCTCCGCGAGCGTCAGGCCGCCTTCCTCGAGGCAATAGCCGATCGCTCGGGAGGGAAACCCCGCCCAATGCTTGATGCGCCGGAAACGCTCTTCCTCGGCCGCAGCGACAATAACGCCGTCGCGCACGAGGCAGGCGGAGGCGTCGCCATGGTAGGCGTTGAGTCCAAGGATGGTGGTCACGCTTCTCCCCTTTTGGCCCACCGACGAGTTTCGCTATCGGAAGCCGATGCGCAAGTCTGCCGACAGGGCCCAGACCGTCAACCATGAAGCGGCCCGACGACGTCCTGAGCGTCGCGAAGCGAGAGGCGGAACCAGATAGGGACCGCCCGGGACGCTCGTTGGCTCCGCGGTGAAGCTTGGCGCTTTTGGGATCCCGCAGACAGGACGATGCAGCTCGATTTTCTTCTTGCCGACGTGGCCGCCCACGACATAATGTCGATATGTCGATGGTTATGGACATATCGATAGGAGGACATCGTGACCGAGGACAAAGTCTATAATGTGCTCTTTCTCTGCACCGGCAATTCGGCGCGCTCGATCATCGCCGAGGCGATCCTCGAGCGGGTGGGCGCCGGTCGATTCAAGGCCTTTAGCGCCGGCTCCCGGCCGAAGGGCGAGGTCAATCCCTATGCGGTTGCGATATTGGAGAGGTCGGGCTTCAAGGCGGACGGCTATCGCTCGAAGAGCTGGAGCGAATTCGCCGAGCCCGGCGCTCCGCCGCTCGATTTCGTCTTCACCGTCTGCGACGACGCTGCGAAGGAAGAGTGTCCCTATTGGCCAGGCCAGCCGATGACGGCGCATTGGGGCTTGCCCGACCCCGGCGCTGTCGAAGGGACAGAGGTCGAAAAGCATCTGGCCTTCGCCGACACATTCCGCATGCTCAATAATCGCATCTCGATCTTCGCTTCCTTGCCGATGAAGGGCCTGGACAAGCTCTCCTTGCAGAGGCGGCTCGAGGAGATCGGCAAGGCGAGGCCCGTAGACGGCGCCGCTCGAGAGCCCACCATTGGCGCATCTCGTCGAGACGTAGCGAAATATCGATGAATGGGCTATCTTCCGCGAAGGGCGGAGGAAGAAAATGGCGGAAGATCGGCTCACCACGGCGGAGATCGTCGGCATTTTCGAGGCGTTGGCGCAGACGACGCGGCTCGAGGCCTATCGTCTGCTGCTGCGCTATCTTCCCTATGGGCTGCCGGCGGGCGACATCGCCCGCCTGCTGGCCGTGCCGCACAATACGCTCTCGACCCATATCGCCCATCTCGAACGCGCCGGCCTGGTCCTCGGACGGCGCGAGGGGCGCTCGGTGATCTACGCCGCCAATTCCAGCAAATTGGGCCATGTGCTCTCGACGATGCTGGCCGATCTCGGCGCGTCGCTCGACGATGTCGCTCTCGCTGCGCCCGCCTTTCCGCAGAAGCGTCCGAAGTCGGCAGGCAAGCGGGTGCGCAATGTGCTGTTTCTCTGCTCCGGCAACGCCGCGCGTTCCATTCTGGCGGAGGCGATCCTGAACCGCGAGGGCGGCGACCGCTTCCACGCATATTCGGCCGGTAGCCAGCCCGCCGAGCGTCCTGATCCGATCGGCGTCGAACTGCTGTCGTCGCTCGGCTATGACACAAAGGCGTTTCGTTCCAAGAGCTGGAAGGAATTCACCAAGCCAGATGCGCCGCGCATGGATTTCGTCATCACCCTCTGCGACGACATATGCGAGCAACCCTGTGGCCCCTGGCCGCGCAATGCGCTGCTCGCGCATTGGGGCGTCGCCGACCCGGCGCTGAAACGCGATGACGCGCAGAAGCGCGCCGCCTTCATGGAAGCCTATCGGCGTATCGGCGCGCGGCTGACTGCCTTCGTCAACCTGCCCTTCGAGTCGCTGGACCGGGCGACGCTGAAGAGCCGTCTCGCCGATATTGCGACGATGGAGGGGGCGACGGAGCTGGCGGTGGATCACGCCGCGTAACGAGCGGTGTGCGGTAGCGGGTCTCCCGAGCAACGAGAAAAAATCGTCGCATCCATTCCGCGGCCACCCGGCCTTGACGTCCTCCATAATTCAAATATAATTGAACTATGGAAAAGATATCCGCCATAACGGCCCTCGTCGCCCTGGCCCACGAGTCGCGCCTCGATATCTTCCGGCTGCTGATGCAGGCCGGCCCGGAGGGGTTGCCTGCGGGAAAAATCAGCGAGCGGCTGGGGCTTCCTTCGACCACGCTGTCCTTCCACCTCAATCAGCTCAAGCACGCCGATCTCGTGACCTTCCGCCGAGACGGCCGCTCTCTGATCTATTCGGCCGCCTATCCGGTCATGAATGCGCTGCTCGCCTATCTGACGGAGAATTGCTGCAAGGGCGACGCCGCCGCTTGCTGCGTCACGGAAGCCGATACGACCTGCCAGACCGAGAGGGTTCCATGAAGCGCCTGCATCTGCATGTGTCCGTCGATGACCTGCCGCGATCCATTCAATTCTACAGCGCGCTGTTCGGCGCCGCGCCGACGGTCGCGAAGCCCGATTACGCCAAATGGATGCTCGACGATCCGCGCGTGAATTTCGCCATCTCTGCGCGGGGCGGGTCGAGCCTCGGATTGGAGCATCTCGGCATTCAGGTCGAAACCGCGGACGAGCTGCAAGACGTCTATGGACGCCTGAAGCAGGCCGGCGGGCGCATCTATGAAGAGGGCGCGACCACCTGCTGCTATGCGCAATCGGAAAAATCCTGGATCGCCGATCCGCAAGGGCTGATGTGGGAGACCTTCCTCACGACGGGCGAAAGCCCGGTCTATGGCGGCGATCCGGCGCTGGATACGCTGAAGGGCGAGGCGAACGCCTGCTGCGCGCCGACGACGCCGCAGGGCGAATGCTGTCCGCCGAAGCCGGAGCTTCCCGCAAAGGCGCCGTGTTGCGGCTCGAAGGAGCAAGCATGAGCGCGCCCGATGTGATCGTCTATCACAATCCCGATTGCGGAACCTCGCGCAACACGCTCGGCCTCATCCGCAACGCCGGCATCGAGCCGCATGTGATTGAATATTTGAAGTCGCCGCCGACGCGCGCGCTGCTGGCGCAGCTCATCGCGCGAATGGGGATACCGACACGGGCGCTGCTGCGCGAAAAGGGAACGCCTTTTCACGAGCTCGGCCTCGGCGATCCGACGCTGAGCGACGAGGCGCTGCTCGACGCGATGATGGCGCATCCGATCCTCATCAATCGGCCGATCGTCGTCACATCGATGGGCGTGAGGCTGTGCCGCCCGTCGGAGGCGGTTCTGGCCATTCTGCCGCTGCCGCAACGCGGGGAGTTCCGCAAGGAGGACGGCGAGCTGCTCGGCGTTCCTCGCCTTCTGGAATTGGCGGGGCGCTCCGCCGAAGCTCCCTGATATTTTACCGAAAGGACGCCCGATGGAACTGCGCGCAACTCCGGCCGCGACGGAACATGCCGAAAGCAAAGCCGTCGCAGCGCCCGCCATGGGCGTCTTCGAGCGCTATCTGACTCTCTGGGTCGCGCTCTGCATCATCGTCGGCATCGCGCTCGGCCAGGCGGCGCCGTCCGTCTTCCACGCCATCGGCGCGGCGACGATCGCGCAGGTGAATCTCCCGGTCGCGGCGCTGGTGTGGCTGATGATCATCCCCATGCTGCTCAAGATCGACCTCGCCGCGCTCGGGCAGGTGCGCGAGCATTGGCGCGGCATCGCCGTCACCGTCGGGATCAATTGGCTCGTCAAGCCCTTCTCGATGGCGCTGCTCGGCTGGCTGTTCATCGCGCATCTGTTCCGCCCCTATCTGCCGGCCGATCAGATCGACGCCTATATCGCCGGCCTCATTCTGCTGGCGGCGGCGCCCTGCACGGCGATGGTGTTCGTCTGGTCGAACCTCGTCGACGGCGAGCCGCATTTCACACTGTCGCAAGTCGCGCTCAACGACACGATCATGATCGTCGCCTTCGCGCCGCTCGTCGCGCTGCTGCTCGGCCTGTCGTCGATCACCGTGCCCTGGGGCACGCTGCTTCTATCGGTCGCGCTCTACATCGTCGCGCCGGTGATCGCATCGCAGCTGTGGCGGCGCGCGCTGCTGGCGAAGGGCGGCGCGACGGCGCTCGGCGCAACGCTGCGCGTGCTCGGCCCGCTCTCGCTGGTCGCGCTGCTGCTCACGCTCGTCATTCTATTCGGCCTGCAGGGCGAGGAGATCATGCGTCAGCCGCTGGTCATCGCGCTCTTGGCGACGCCGATCCTGATCCAGGTCTATTTCAACGCCGGCCTCGCCTATCTGCTCAATCGCCGCCTCGGCGTCGAATGGTGCGTCGCCGGGCCTTCGGCGCTGATCGGCGCCAGCAATTTCTTCGAGCTGGCCGTCGCGACGGCGATCGCTCTCTTCGGCTTCCAGTCGGGCGCGGCGCTCGCGACGGTGGTCGGCGTGCTCGTGGAAGTGCCGGTCATGCTCTCCGTCGTCCATATCGTCCGCCGCTCTCGGGCATGGTATGAAGGCGCCGGCGCCGCGCGCGCTCGAACGACGACATAGCCAGATCGGGGATCGGATGAACGAGCTGGAAGCCGCAAAGGCGAAAGCGGCGGCCGCCTATAACGCCGCCGCCGACTATTTCGACAATCCTGTCAGCTCGTTCTGGCATTGCTTCGGACGAGAGACCGTCGATCGCCTCGATCTTCGTCCCGGCGAATGCGTGCTCGACGTCTGCTGCGGCAGCGGCGGATCGGCATTGCCGGCCGCCGAGCGCGTCGGACCGAAAGGCGGAGTGATCGCCGTCGATCTCGCCGAACGCTTGATCGCATTGGCCGCCGCGAAAGCGCAGAGCAAAGGCCTCGACAATATAGAATTCCAGGTCGCCGACATGCTCGCCCTCGCCTATCCGGACGACGCGTTCGATGCGGTCATTTGCGTCTTCGGCGTCTTTTTCGCGCCCGATATGACCGCAGCGGTTCGGGAGCTGTGGCGCATGGTTCGTCCAGGCGGCCGGCTCGCCGTCGCCACCTGGGGCCCCGACCTGTTCGAGCCCGCCAGCAGCGCCTTCTGGAGCGCGATACGGCAGGAGCGCCCCGATCTTTATCGGGGCTTCAATCCGTGGGACCGTATTTCCCAGCCGGCGGGTCTACGCGAAATGCTTGCCGAGGCAGGCGTGAGCGGCGCCGACATAGTCGCGGAAGCAGGACGTCACCCGCTCCGATCGCCGGACGATTGGTGGGCGATCGCGATGGGCAGCGGCTATCGCGGGACGCTCGCGCAGCTCGATCCAGAGACCTTTTCGCGCGTCAGAGAGACAAATCTGTCTCTCCTGCGCGCGAGCGGCGCGACTTCGATCGAGACGAATGTCATTTACGCCGTCGCCGTCAAAACGGCGTCTCCCGCGTGACGCTCGACATGCGCTCGGCGCCGACGCCCCTCTCGCTCCGCCGCCTCGCGCCGGCGGAGACGCGTCTCGTTGACGATTTCCCCTCGAGTCGAGCTCGAGCGCGCCAGGAGCCGGATTTGAGCCTCGTGAACGTCGCCATCTCGTGTGCGCTCTGTGTGCGCTGAGAGGTCGAAAAGGAGCGAAAATTGTCGTATCGAGGCGCACGCCCCGACCTGGGGCCTCGAGACTAAAATGAAGTCGCTGACAAACCAAGATATTCGATTCTCCACGGCCCCGATGATGGACTGGACTAAAATATTTGTAATTTCAAATAGATAACATGCGCCGTGTGCACACCGTGTGCAGGGATTGTTCTCTTTTTCTTCCTGCTCGCCAGGCCGCGCTGGAACACGCAGCTCCTCTCCTTGGCGCGAATTTCGGGCGCCCATCGGCATGCGATTTCGCCAGCCGACTGCCGCTCACTCCCGTGGCCACTCATTCGAATAGCCGCTTTATGTCCGCCATCGTCCGAAACAGCTTCATGGGCTGTTCGGGGAACGGCAGAAAACTCTCTCGTTCGTAGAAGCGGCGGGCGCTATCGTCCTTCGCATCCACGATCAGCGCGAACGAGGCGATCTCGCTCCGGGCAGATCGGTAGAGAGCGTCGGCGAGTAGAAACCGGCCGTATCCCTTCCCTTGTAGCCGCCGATCGACCGCGAGCCGGCCCATGAGCGTCGCCGGCACGCGCGGATATTTCGGCAGCTTCCGCAGGGTCTGCTCCGGCAGCTCGGCGAGTTGCACGGAGGTCGATGAAAGCGTGTAGTAGCCCGCGATCGTCCCGTCGGGCAGCGCCAGAACGAAGGGCGCGGCCATGTTCTTTCGCGCGTCCTGACCGGCCTGTGTCCGAAAATATCGGTCGAGCACCTCCACGCCGCTCTCGAATCCCGATCTGTCATGGCCAGAAGCCAGCGGCTCCACGTAGAGCTTCTCGTCTTTTCCGGCAGGCACGCGTCAAAAGCCGGTTCGCTCGCGATAGCGGCGTACCGTATCGCGAAGACGATCATTGACCGGCTTCGGGTTGAGCAGCGCATCGACGAATGCTTCGCTGTCACGAACCGAGAGCGACAGCTGATTATGTTCCTCGATAGCTCTCCGGGCGGCGTCCTGGACGCTGGTCAGCACGAAATCGGTGACGCTCCGCCCTTGCAGGGCCGCCGCCCGCTCGATCAGGTTCTTTTGCTCGGCGGTGACACGGGCCTCCAATCGCTCTGCTCGGGTGCGTCTCCCACCAGGTCTGGATGCGGCGTCCGTCATGACCTTTTTCTCCTCGCCACAATGTACGGCCAATAGCCGGCCAATTCAAGACCGGCGACATTGGATTGTTCCGCTGGCTACGCCAAACGCCGCACGCAACCTGGTCAAGATTGGGGTCGAGGGGGCAAATCCTTCGCCCGCTCAAAAAATCATCGTGTCAGATTGCGAAGGCGGCTTCGCGCTCGGGGCTACCTGCCGTTCAGCGGCTCCAGCGAAGCTGCTGCTCCATCTGGTGAGCAAGCTCTACGAGCGGACCGGCGTCATCATCACGACGAATCTGAGCTTCGGCGAATGGGCCGCCGTCTTCGGCGACGCCAAGTTGACGACGGCTCTGCTCGATCGCCTCACTCACCGCTGCCACATCCTCGAAACCGGGAACGACAGCTTCCGGTTTAAGAACAGCTCGGCGAAGGCGGACAAACCAGCAAAGTAGAAGACCAAAACATGACGACCGACTGACGCGCAAGCCATCTTCAACCCGGGCCAGTTCTCAATGGAAATCCTGGGTCAAATTTCGACGGAAATCGACAGCAATTGTAATGATAGACGTAGAAAGCCCGACGATGAGATCGTTAATAACTCGTTAATCGGACACCCTCTATATGGTTTCAAAGGAGGGTCGCGAGGTCCCTTCATTACGGTGGAAAAGGCCGATCCATGAAATGGACACAAGTGATTGTCGTCGGGTTGATCGTAACGATGGCCCCTACTCTGGCACGCGCCCAAGAGGAAGAGGAGGACCGCCGAAGAGACTATATGCATCGCCTTCACGAGGATTGCGAGCATGGCGACGAAGAAGCTTGCGCCCGTCTCGACGAGATGCGCGAGGAATGGCGCGAGCGACACCGCCGGCGCGAGTATGAAGAGTGGCGCCGAAGCCAAGAAGGGCCGCGTGATTATGATGAAGACCAAAATAGGCGCCGCTTCGTCCCGCAGGCTGACCCCAAAGTCGCATTGTGCCTGGCGATCGAAACGAATTACAACAATTGCATGAGGCAGCACGGCGGACGCCAGAACGAGTGCGCCGCCTGGGTCTACGAGCTGAAGGCGAACAAATGCTTCTGAGCGCCGTCATGCGGGCAGTGTGATGATCGCCTGAAATCCATGAGGGCTGCGAGTTCCAAAGCGAATTTGCCCCCCATAGGCGTCGACGATGTCCGACGAGATGGATAGCCCGAGCCCAGTGCCCTCGGTCTTTTCGTCGAGGCGAACGCCACGCTGCCCGAGCTCGACGAGCTTCTCGGGGGGAACTCCTGGGCCGTCGTCCTCGACGAGGATCGACAACACGCGTTCGCGTTCCGCCGAAACATGGACTTCCGCGGCCGCCCATTTGACCGCATTTTCCAGGAGCGCGCCAAACAGTTCCGTGGCTTCTTCGACGCCCATGCCGATCGTCACATCCGCGGGAATGTCCAATCGCCAGGACAGAGCGCCCCCGCGCGGCGTTCGCATGAACGCTCTCGTCAAGCTTTCCACCACGTTTCGAAGTGGCGTCGCTTGGACAGGCGAGCCGGCGAGCGACTGCAATCGCGCCCGCGATAGCTCTCGATTTATGTGACGCCGCATGCCGAACGCAAGCTCCTGGAGCTCGTCGGCGATTTCATCTCGACCATCCTTTCGGAGCCGTTCCGCATCCGTCGCGAGAATGGCGAGAGGCGTCTTCAGGGCGTGCGCCAGATTGGCGGCGCGCGCCTTGGCGCTCTCGACCGCTTTCGCTTTCGCTTCCAGCAGGGAGTTCACTTCGGCCACCAAAGGCATGATCTCCTCGGGGCCATCGACTGTAATCGACTTCTTCTCTCCTGCTCGAACCGCGTTGACGTTCCGCCGAAGCGCCTCTAACGGCCTCAGGCCGACCGCGATCTGCCCCCATGACGACGCCAACAGAATGAGCGCCAGCACCGCGAGCGAAACAGCCATATCGCCAGCAAACTCCGTTCTCGCCTCTAGAATTTCATTGCGGTCGACGGCGGCGGTGATCCGCAAGCGCCGTCCGCCTCCCTCCGTCGCGTAATTCACGCGGCGCTCCCCCAAAAATAGAGTCTCGCCCTTCGGCCCGGCGAGGTCGTGATGGTGGGCGATTCCAGGCTCGATCTCGTCATTCGGCAGATCGATGACGTGGTCCCATAGGGAGCGCGACCGCAGTTTGACGCCGGCTCCATCCTCGACGATTTGCCAATAGAGACCACTGAGCGGCTGGTCGAAGCGTGGATCCGCGAGCGGTCTGCCGAGTTGCAGAGCTCCGTCGGGACCCAATGACACATTCGCCGCCAATTGCCGAATGTAAGTGTCGAGCTCGACGCCGACGCGACGTATCACATATCGTTCGAACAACGCCACCAGCGCGACGCCCGCCAGAACCAGAGCAACGCAAAGAGAGAGGGATGCGGCGATCGACAACCTCAGCCGAAGCGATTTCGCCCTCATTTGCCGCCGCCGACAATGTAGCCGAATCCACGTCGCGTCTCGATGCGCTCCGAACCGACCTTTTTGCGCACGCGTCCGACCAAGACCTCGACCGCGTTCTCGGTCTTGTCGCAGTCATGGGAAAAAAGCTGATCCAACAACTCTGCATTCGGCACCACTCGGCCGGAGTGGTGCATCAAATAGCTGAGCAGCCTGTATTCCTGCGGCGTGAGAGATACGGGCTCTCCGTTCAGACTGACCCGCATCTGACGCGTGTCCAGATTCAGATCTCCTACGGTAACGATGGGCGCAAACAAGCCGGTGGATCGACGCACGATGGCTCGCAGTCGCGCAAGCAATTCTTCCATTCGGAAAGGCTTCGGCAAATAATCGTCGGCTCCCGAATTGATCCCGTCCACGCGCTCGAGCCAGCTGTCGCGAGACGTGAGTATGAGAATCGGCATGGAGCGTCCACCGCCTCGCCATTTCTTGAGAATCGAGAGACCGTCCATGCTCGGTAGGCCCAGATCGAGGATGGCCGCGGCGTAATCCTCGGTGTCGCCCTTGAACCAGGCTTCCTGGCCATCGGCTTCCCAATCGACCACATATCCCGCTTCGTTCAGCGATGCGCTCACGTTTCGCGCGATACGCTCGTCGTCCTCCGCGAGCAGGACGCGCATCAGTCGCCTCTCCTGACAATTTTACCCGTTTGAGCATCGACGCGCGCTTCGATCATAGCACTGCCGGGGCCGATGATTTTGATCTCGTATATCCAGGCGCCACAGTCTCGCTCCAGCTCGACTCCGACGACGTCACCGCGAACGCTCTCCCGCACCCTGGCGAGTATCTTCTCGAGCGGCAGAATTTCGCCCCTTTCGAGCGCTGCTCGAGCCACGTCGTGATCTTCGCGACGAAGGCGCTCCTCCACAGCGAAGGCGTCGCCAGCGCCCATGGCGACGGCCATTCCCAGGAGCAGCGCGGCCGCACAGCTATGTCCGATTCCTCGTCCCATGAACCCTGTATCGCGCGAGATAGCTGACAAATCCCTGACACGTCTCGACAGCGGATCGACAGGTCTCGTCCTGTAAGAACAGGCCCCGTCGACGCAGATCTGGCCCTCCTCGACCCCGTGAGAAAATACGACAATGCGTCACACCTTCACAGCGCCAAGTCGAGACCGCGTAACGCACTCTGCGCCGACGGTGGAATTCCTCCCAGCGCCGCCACGGCTTTTGGGCGTCGAACCCGAAGGTCGACGCGAGACGCGAACACGGCAGCCCAAGAGCTGTTGAAACTGGCTTTGGCCTGCGATTGGCGTCCTCGAACGGAGTCCGAAATGACCCTTCCCGAAAAAATCCGTCTTTATCATGCCGCCCTGGCAGGGCTAGCGCTATCGGCTTATGTCAGCGGGGAATTCGGCCCCATTCACGAATGGCTCGGCTATGGCGTGACGTTCATCCTGATCGTCCGCATTATCTGGGGCGTCGTCGAGGCTCGCCAGCTCGGAATCTCTCGGTTTTTTCCGGGGTTCACGGAACTCGGCCACGTCCGCTGGTTCGATCACCCCGCGGTGAGCAAGCTCCTCCTCTCAGGAGTGGCTCTTGCGCTGGTCTCGACAGTCGTGACCGGAGTGTTGGCGGATCGCCCGCCTTCGTCTCCCCCCTCGCGCCGAGCAGAAACCACTTTTTCCTCAGCTTCGGAATGGCGCACGCCAAGCAATCACGACGTCGGGCCGTCGTCGATCGCGAGCCGTGACCGCCGTGAAAGCGACAAAAGCGAATCTTGGATCACCGAGGTCCACGAGGCGTCGGCGAACTTCCTGCTCGGCTTTGTCATCGCACACGCGAGCTACATGTTGCTGTTCAAACGTCGCCTCGCTGCGTTCATGCTGTTCTGCGCGGGTCGGCGGGCCAGAGCATGAACACGCCGCGCCCACTGGAAACTTTTATTCACCGGCGACGATCGGCCGAGCCCCGTGTGGGAAAGCGCGCCCTCATTTCGGTGGGCGTCGCGAGCGCACTGGTCGGCTCCTGGTTTCCGCAGATCTCGGAACCACTTCGTTACCTTCTTGCGCCGAAGTCGCCTGTGATTCACGCCCAAAAGGCGTCGGACCCAGTCGACGGACTCATCAAATTGACGGCGGAGCAGTTTGCGGCGGCCGAGTTCGCCGTTCAGCCGGTGCGCGGCGGCGTCCTGACGAGACGCATCAACGTCCCTGCGCTTGTTTCCGCCGATACCGACCGAGTCGGGCATGTCGCCGCTAAGGTGGTCGGAACGGTCGCCGAATTGCGCAAGAACATCGGAGACTGGGTGGAAAGCGGCGAAACGATCGCCTATCTCGAAAGTCGCGAGGTCGCCGACGCAAAGAGCGATTTCCTCGCGAGCCTTGTGAGCTACAATCTGCAGCAACAGCTCTTCCAGCGCGAGAAGGGCCTGTTCGACAAGAAGATTACCGCGGAACAGGCGTTTCTCCGCGCTCAGACGACTCTATCCGAAGCCCAACTGCGCCTCGATCTGGCGCGCCAGAAGCTCGCGGCCCTCGATTTGAGCGAGGCCGAGATCTCTGCTCTTCCGAAACAACCGACTTCACAGCTGCGCCGCAAAGAAATCCGCGCGCCGATTTCCGGACGTGTGACCGAACGTCGAGCGAGCCTCGGACAGCCGGTGGGCGGCGAGGGCGAGCTCTACGTCATCGCAGATCTGTCAGTGGTTTGGGCCGATCTGTCGGTAGCCCTGACAGACCTTCCGAGCGTGCGCCAAGAGCAGGCCGCCCAACTCGTCGCCAGCGACGGGCGACGGCTGGATGGATCCGTCATCTTCGTGAGCCCACTACTGAGCCAGGGCACTCAGTCGGCGCGCGTCGTGGCAAGATTTCAGAATCCGGATCTCGCTCTACGACCGGGCGGCCTATTGACCGCTCGAATCGATCTGGAGCGTCTGCAAGTCGGCGCGATGATTCCGCGCACCGCGGTGCAACTGGTGAACCGCGAGCCTTCCGTATTTGTGCGCGTGAGCGAAGGCTTTGTCCGGCGCAAGATCGAAACTGGAGCCTCCGACGAGGAGTCGGTCGAAGTCGTCGCCGATCTGGCTCCCGGCGAATTGATCGCGACCGCCAACACCTTCGCGCTGAAGGCCGAACTCGGCCGCCTGATGCCGGACCTCGCCGAATAATTCGCTTCGTTTGACGATGAAAGTGACGAGTCGGATATGATCAAGTCGATCATTTCATTTTCTGTTCATCGACCATGGGTCGTCGTCTTGGTCGCGGCGCTCTCCTGTCTCGCGGGAGCCTGGTCACTCACCCGCCTTCCGATCGACGCCGTTCCGGACATCACGAACAACCAAGTTCAGATCAACGCATCGGCTCCGTCACTGTCCCCGAATGAGATGGAAAAGCAGGTTACGTTTCCAATCGAAAATGCGCTCGCGGGAATTCCGGGACTGGAATATACGCGCTCGCTGTCGCGCAATGGCTTCGCGCAAGTGACCGCGGTATTCGGCGACAAGGTGGATATCTATTTCGCGCGTCAGCAAGTTTCGGAACGCTTACTCCTGGCGCAAGGCGACTTTCCGAGCGGTGTGGACGTCCGAATGGGACCCGTCGCGACAGGTCTCAGTGAAATCTACATGTGGAGCGTGACATTCTCGGACCGCGGCACGGCTCCGAGCGCGAATTCTGCACGGGCCGGTTGGCAGACGGACGGATCATTCGTCACGCCCGAAGGGGAAACGCTGCGCAGCGATCTCGAGCAGATGGCCTATCTCCGCACTGTCCAGGATTGGATCATCCGACCGCAATTGAAACTCGTGCCGGGCGTCGCCGGCGTCGACTCGCTCGGCGGATATGTGAAGACCTACGGCGTTCACCCCGATCCCGCGAAGCTCTACGCCCTCGGCCTCTCCTTCGCCGATCTCGCGGCAATCATCGACCGCAATAATGTGAGCAGAGGAGCGGGTTACGTCGAAGACAATGGCGAGGGCTATGTCATTCGTAGCCGTGGTCGGCTCGAGAATTTCGCGGATATTCTCGCCGTTCCGGTGACGACCCGAGGCGGCGTGCCGGTGCGAGTGAAAGATATCGGGCAAGTCGGAGTCGGGCGCGAGCTGCGCACGGGCAGCGCGAGCATGAACGGAAAGGAAGTCGTCATCGGAACGGCGCTGATGCTGATCGGCGGAAACAGCCGGACCGTATCGGCGACCATCGACGCCAAGATGCAGGAGATCAACAAGTCTCTGCCTCCGGGAATCGAGGCGCGGCCGATCCTGAATCGGACCGTCCTGGTCGACGCCACCATCCAGACAGTCGCCAAAAATCTCGCGGAAGGCGCCCTTCTGGTCATTATCGTTCTGTTCGCCTTGCTCGGCAATTTTCGAGCGGCGCTGATCACCGCACTGGTGATTCCGATCACCATGATGCTGCTGATAACGGCAATGGTGGAGGGGCATATCAGCGCCAATCTGATGAGCCTCGGAGCGCTCGACTTCGGGCTGATCGCCGATGGCGCCGTCATTATCGCCGAAAATAGTCTGCGCCATCTCGCGGAGCGTCGGCACATGACCGGACGCGACCTGCTGCTCGGCGAGCGCTCGAGCACGATCATCGAGTCGGCGGAGGAAATGATCAAGCCGACGGTCTATGGGCAAGGCATCATCATTCTCGTCTATCTACCTTTGCTGACATTCTCCGGAGTGGAAGGCAAGATGTTCCAGCCCATGGCGTTGACCGTGATAATCGCACTGGCGTCAGCGTTCGTTCTCTCCCTGACCTTCGTGCCGGCGATGATTTCGATCCTGATTTCCGGGCGGATCGAAGAAACTGAGAACGTGCTCGTCGGAAGCCTGAAGAAGCTCTATCGCCCGTTGCTCGACCGCGCGATGGCGAGACCGGCTCCGACCATAGGCGTCGCGGTCGCGATCTTCGTCGGCTCGCTCATTCTCTTCGCCGGTCTGGGTCAGGAGTTCATCCCGACACTGGACGAGAAAAATCTCGCTATGCAGGCCTATCGCATTCCGAGCACGTCGCTTTCGCAGTCACAGGCCATGCAGCTGCGCGTCGAGAAAGCTCTGCTCGACGTCCCGGAGGTCGCCTATGTCTTCTCCAAGACGGGCACGGCCGAAGCCGCGACAGATCCGATGCCGCCCAATCTGACGGACACCTATATCATGTTGAAGCCTCAGGCGGATTGGCCGGATCCCCATTTGCCCAAACCAGAGCTGATCGGCCGAATCCAATCGAGGCTGGACGTCCTCGTCGGCAATTCCTTCGAATTTTCGCAGCCGATCCAGAATCGCTTCAACGAATTGCTGGCCGGCGTGCGCGGCGATATCGCCGTCAAGACATTTGGGGAGGACTTCGACGTCATGCTGAAAGCCGCCAATCAGATCGCCGCGATCCTGAGAGAGATCGACGGCGCCAAAGACGTCAAGGTCGAGCAGGTCGGAGGCCTTCCGTTTCGTGAGATCAATGTCGACAAGCGGGAAATCGCTCGTCTGGGGCTGAGTCTCGCAGAAGTGCAGGATGTCATCGGCGTCGCCGTCGGCGGACAGCGCGCTGGGGTGGTCTTCGAAGGAGATCGGCGCTTTCCGATTTTGGTGCGGCTCGACGACAGGCTGCGCGAGAACATGCGTGCGATCGAAAATATACCTATCTCGCTGCCATCCGATCGCGGCGATCGGCGAGAGACGATTCAACTCAAGCAGGTCGCATCGATTTCCTTCATCGAAGGACAAAATCAGATTTCGCGCGAAAATGGCAAGCGGAGAGTGGTCGTCACCGCGAATGTCCGCGGCCGCGACATCGCATCCGTCGTGAATGAAGCGCAGCAGAAGATCGGCGAGAAAGTGCATGTTCCTCCGGGCTATTGGATCACTTGGGGAGGGCAATTCCAGAATCTCGTCGAAGCGCGTCAACGACTGATGGTCGTCGTTCCGATCTGCTTTTTCATGATCCTCCTGCTGCTGTTCTCGGCGCTCGGCGCGTTCTGGGACGCGGTGCTGGTGTTCAGCGCCGTGCCTCTGGCGCTTTCCGGAGGCATCGCCGCCTTGTGGATCCGAGACATGCCAATGTCCGTCTCTGCGGCAGTCGGATTCATCGCGCTGTCGGGCGTCGCCGTTTTGAATGGACTCGTGATGCGAACCTATATTCGTCAGCTGATCGATCTCGGGCGGCCGGTTCGCGCGGCCATCAAGGAAGGGGCCATGACGAGGCTTAGACCCGTGGCCATGACCGCCTTCGTCGCCTCGCTCGGCTTCGT
Source organism: Methylosinus sp. (assembly GCF_036560965.1). Lineage (NCBI taxonomy): Bacteria > Pseudomonadati > Pseudomonadota > Alphaproteobacteria > Hyphomicrobiales > Methylocystaceae > Methylosinus > Methylosinus sp. Next base: position 101,630 of record NZ_DATBQF010000040.1, read on the forward strand.
TCCGATGGCGCTCGCCACTGGAACGGGAGCCGAAGTGCAAAAGCCGATCGCGACGGTCGTGATCGGCGGGTTGATCAGCGCTACACTTTTGACATTGCTAGTTCTTCCCGCGCTCTATACGCTATTCGAAGGCGTTGCGACGAGGAAGCGCGAGATCCGAGAGGCGGCTTTCAGATGACCCGCCTCTGCGTCACACTTTGCGTGTTGCTGGAAGCGACGACCGTCCACGCTGAAACTCTGAACGGCGCATTGACGGCGGCCTACCGATCGAATCCAATTCTCCATTCGGGCCGGGCCGCTGTACGAGCGGAGGACGAAAATGTTCCTCGGGCGCGCGCCCAAATGCGGCCGCGTGTCGGCGTCGAATCCTATCTCGGAGTCCAGCAACGGAGATCCGTTTCGAGCGCAATCGACGTGAACAACGGCAATGTCTGGGATCCGAGTTACGTCCAGAGCATTCAGGCCGGGCGTTCTTTGCCCCGTTCTGCGACGCTGAGCGTCGAGCAGCCGCTTTTCGACGGGTTCAGGACGACCAATTCGACCCATGCGGCAGAAGCGGGCGTGTTCGCCGCCCGCCAGCGTCTGCGGTTCACGGAGCAACGCGTTCTGCTCGACGGCGTCGTCGCCTATACGAATGTGTTGCGAGATACCGCTGTTCTCGGTCTCCATCGCAACAATGTGGCGGTGCTCGACGAGCAATTGCGCCAAACGAGAGAGCGCGCGGCGGCCGGCCAAGTCACTATGACCGATATCGCACAAGCCGACGCGCGGTTGGCCGCTGGTCGATCACAGGCAGCGATCTCTCGCGCGACGCTCGACACCAGTATCGCCACCTATAGGCAAGTGATCGGGAGTGAGCCGAAAGAGCTCGCTCCAGCGAGATCCGCCGATCGCTTATTGCCGAAGTCGCTCGCGGAAGCGGAGCGTGCGGCGCAGAACGAGCATCCACTCGTTCTCGCCGCCGCGCATGATGCCGATGTGGCCGATCTCGCTATCAGGATCGCTGAAGCGGAATTCCTGCCCAGCGTTTCGATGGTCGCGAATGTCTTCACGCAGTCCGATGTCGATGGGCGGAGCAACCGAGCCATCGGCGCGCAAGTGCTCGGTCGGCTGTCGGTTCCAATTTACGCTGGCGGTGCGACCTCCGCTCGGATCCGTCAAGCGAAGGAGAGCGCCGGACAGAAGCGATTCGACGTGGATGCCGCGCGCGCGGAGCTGACGGCGTCGATGCGTTCGAATTGGAGCGCTCTACAATCTGCGTCAGCTCAGATCGTCGCGGCTCGCACGCAGATCGCGGCAGCGGAACGCGCTTTATTCGGCGTCCGGGAGGAGGCGAAGGCAGGCCTGCGGACCACGCTCGATATTCTCAACGCCCAGCGGGAGTTGCTGAGCGCACGTATCGGACTCATTGTCGCCCAGAGGGATCGCGTCGTCGCGTCATATACGGTTCTCGCGGTTGCGGGACGACTGTCCGCGGGCTCCCTCGCTTTAAATGTCGAAGAATACGACCCCGGGACCCATTTCGGAGAAGTCGACGACAAGTGGTCCGATCGCTTCCTATTCAACGGTCGGTAAATGCAGTTCGGCGGACTGACAAGAGTGCGCGGCGCTAGAACGCGCCCTCGTCTCTCGACGCGACATCCTCCGCGGTCGCCGTTGATCTGATGTCACAATCGCCCCTTACTCGAAGCTGGCGCTGTCTCGGGAACTCGAACGATGCCTATAACGCCCCATGTTGAAAAGCACTTCACCGCCACGGAAATGGTCCGCGATGTCGTGATCGGCATGTCGGACGGCTTGACGGTGCCCTTCGCTCTTGCCGCGGGCCTTTCGGCTGCGGTCGCAAACACCGACGTGATCGTGACAGCCGGTCTCGCCGAAATTGCCGCGGGCGCCATCGCAATGGGTCTCGGAGGCTTTCTGGCCGCACGGACCGACGCACAGCACTATGTCTCGGAGGCGGCGCGGGAAGGTCGAGAGATCGATCTCATGCGCGACCATGAAATTCACGAGATCGAGCAGCTTCTCCAAGGATACGGCCTGACCGACGATCCACTGAAATCGCTTGTCGCCGCCATATCGGCTGACAAAGAACGGTGGATCGATTTCATGATGCGCTTCGAGCTCGGACTGGAGAAGCCTGATCCGCGACGTGCTCTGGCGAGCGCGCTGACCATCGGACTCGCCTATGTTGTCGGCGGGCTCACGCCACTCATTCCCTACATGACGACAGACAGCGTGGAAACCGCGCTTTTGAGGTCCGTTCTCGCCACGGGTGTGGCGTTGCTCGCGTTCGGCGCGGCGAAAGGGCATTTCACTGGCGTCGATCGAATGCGCGCTGCAATTCAGACACTGGCCGTGGGGGGACTTGCCGCCTCGGCGGCCTTCGGTCTGGCTCGCGCATTCGGGTAACGAGAGCCGGCGCTTCTGGTTCGGTCGCCACATCATCCCATACAATATCGCATTGATTTAAACTGGGTATGAGCTTCTCGGCCTCTGACGGCCTGCTATTGCGGCAAGGCCCGAGAAGGAAAGGCGCGTTGGAAACCGGACGGTCCGACGCGGGCGTTTTGATCGCAGTTCCGAAAAGCGAGGCGACGAACGGCTCGGGGGATATTCACGGATGACGCGACGGTCGGAGCCACCTGCATGGCCGCAGCGATAGTTTGCCGCTCCAATCGTGAGCGGCGGTTAGTAAACGCCGGGGATCAGCCTCGCGGTGCGGCTCGCATATTCCTTGTATGATGGGAACGTTTCTTCGAGCACCCGTTCCTCGAAATTCATGCGCGGCAATTGAATGGCGATCGATAGCAGAGTCAAACACAACGCCCACGGCTGCTGATATCGAAACATGATGCCGATCAGAGCCAATAATTCTCCAGCATAGAGCGGATGACGCACGAGCCTATACGGTCCTTCCGTCACCAGAGCGCGAGCTTGCGGAAGAATGCTGAAACTGCGGCCGAGCCAAATCGTCGCCGCGATGGAGACGAGCGTTCCGAGGAGAACCAGGCCGACGGAAACAACCTTCGTCGAAGGTGACAAATCGACCGGCGGGACGGCGACTATGAAGCTCGGCAAGAGAAAGCCCGCCGCGCCGGCCAATTTCGGCAGAACGCCTTTCGCGGTCCGCAGAGACGGAGGCCGCAGAAAGATCGCGAATATTATGAGGCAGAGAAGCGCGATATTGGCCGCGAGAGAGACATTCACGAGAAGTCCTTCGGACGAGCCCATCATCTGAGACGAGCCGTAAATGCCGAGCGAGAACCATGCGAGCACAGGGCTCGTGAAAACGAGATCGAGCAGCTTCGCTTTTACGTATGATCGTGTCATTCGGCCCCGCCAATCCGCTCGAAATATTTTCGCCGTCCGGAAATGCTCGGCCGTATCGGCTTAGCCGATCGATTTCCGCTTGTCGACGTGACCTGATCTGCCGAGCGAACCGGAGCGTCTCGAGAGAGCGGCTTCGGAGCGCGCTCCTTCGGCTTCTCGCTTCATCGATTGGTAATCGCTGTCGCGCTACCCTGCGATTTGCGCTTGACATCCACAGCTTCGGGACCGATATCGCCCTCGGATGGCTGGGCTTCGCCCCCGCCGTCGACTCCGACAACCCAAGAAAGAAACATGGGCAGTAGCCGCTTCGGCGCCGCGCCCGCAGCCTCGTCTGCGCTCACGACGCCACTCGACATCGAAACCATCCGCGGTCTCGGGGACCGCGTGAGAGGCGTCGCGAGGGCCTGAAGGCTCCTGCCTGCCGCTCATGCTCCGGGCCGTGGATCACAACGGCCAAAAAGGAGATGAGCGATGAACAAGCTCACCGCAATCGTATGCGCGCGCCCGTTCGCTCGAAACGCGGACTCTTTCCGCGCCGAGGCGCAGATCGTCGCGCTTCGCCGTCGCACGCGACGGACTCCGCTTTGCGTCTGGAGGCTCGACGCCGCCTCGGGACGTCTTCTGTGCGTGTGGACCGACGAGGCGGAGGCCGACCCTCGCCTCGCGCAGGATAATGGCGAGCCGCCCCCTTCGCGCCGCGCCGCCTGACTGGAGAGATCGTATGAACCCCGGCCCAACCACGCCCGCCGGCGAGCGCGAGTTCGACCCGGCGGGCGCGTCGAAATCCATCCCGATCCGAATTTACCCCGGCGCGAGAGCGCGAGCGGTCTAGAGGGCGCGAGCTCTCGCGAAGGCTCGCCTGCGGCCGGAGAAAAGGCGAGCCATGACGCTGCATCTCAATCCATCCGAGACCACCGAGAGCGCCGTTCTCGACGAGGCCCATATCGGCCATATTCGCGGCGCGCTGGGCACGATCCATCACGCCGATCACGGCCCGCGCATCGGCTTCAAGCGCCGCCTTCAGACGCTTCTCGCCATTCTCGGTCCTGGACTCATCGTCATGGTCGGCGACAATGACGCGGGCGCCTTCGGGACCTACACTCAGGCGGGCCAGAACTACGGCACGAGCCTGCTGTGGACGCTGCTGCTGCTCGTTCCCGTGCTCTACGTCAATCAGGAGATGGTGTTGCGGCTCGGCGCCGTCACCGGCGTCGGACACGCAAGGCTCATCGTCGAGCGCTTCGGCAAATTCTGGGGCGCCTTCAGCGTCATCGATCTCTTCCTGCTAAACGCGCTGACCATCGTCACCGAATTCATCGGCATATCTCTCGCGCTCTCCTATCTCGGCGTCTCGCGGGAGCTCGGCGTGGCGTTGTCGGCCGTCGTCATCATGGCGGCGGTCGGCACGGGCGACTTCCGTCGCTTCGAACGCTTCGCTCTGGCACTCTGCGCGGGCAGTCTCGTTCTCATTCCGATCTTCGTGATGATTCATCCGCCAATGGCGGATGTCGCGCGCGACATGTTCCTCGTGCAATTGCCGAAAGACGGCAAGCTCAGCGATGTGATGCTGCTCATCATAGCGATCGTCGGCACCACCATCGCGCCCTGGCAGCTCTTTTTCCAGCAGAGCTATGTGATCGACAAGCGCATCACGCCGCGTTTCATTCGCTATGAGCGCATCGACCTCTGGCTCGGCATAGCGCTCGTCGTCATCGGCGCGGCGGCGATGATGGCCTTCACGGCGGCGGCCTTCGCCGGACGCCCGGAAGCTGGAAACTTCACCGACGCCGGCGCCGTGGCGGAGGGCCTAGGCCGATACGCCGGCCGCCTGCCGGGCATATTATTCGCTCTTGCGCTGATCGATGCGAGCGTCATCGGCGCGGCGGCGGTGTCGCTGTCCACGGCCTATGCGCTCGGCGACGTGCTGTCGCTGAAGCATTCGCTGCATCGCAAGCCGTCCGACGCCAAGGGCTTCTACGGCGTTTATTTCGCGCTCATCGTCGTTTCGGCGGGGCTCGTGCTGACGCCGGGCGCGCCGCTCGGCCTGCTGACCAACGCCGTGCAGACGCTCGCGGGCGTCCTGCTGCCGAGCGCGACCGTGTTTCTGCTGCTTCTCTGCAATGACGAGGCGGTTCTCGGCCCCTGGGTCAATGGCTGGGGCATGAATCTATTCACAGGCGTGATCGTCGCGGTCCTAGTGATGTTATCGATCATTTTGACCGCTTCCGTCTTGTTTCCGGAGCAGACGAACGAGACGGTCATTCTGTCGATCCTCGGCGGCGGCGCGATTGTAACTGTGGCCATCGCCGTCGCGACGGGCGCTCTCCGCACGAGGCGGCGCACGGCGGGGGGCCCGATCGGCCGTCACGCTCGCGACAGCTGGCGCATGCCACCGCTACACGCGCTGCCGCCGGCGAAGCTCTCGATGTCGAGTCGCATATGGATGAGCGTGCTACGCTGCTATCTACTGCTCGCGGGAGGCCTCGTTCTCGCGCGGATCGTCGCGCTCGCGGTAACTCACTGAACGCATGCGTCAAACATGAAAGCGAAATCCATCTCCTATGCGCTGCTCTCGGCGGCTCTGTTCGGGGTCTCGACGCCGGCCGCCAAGCTGCTCCTCGCGGATATAGATCAGCGCATCCTCGCCGGCCTGCTCTATTGCGGCGCCGGCGTCGGAGTCGCCCTGCTTCGTCGTCTCCCCTATCGGCTCGGCTTCGTCATCCGCGCGGAAGAGGCGACGCTTACTAAATCGGATTGGCCGTGGATGGGAGCAGCGACACTGGCCGGCGGCGTCGCCGGCCCTTTGCTGCTGATGTTCGGCCTCGCCCATGCGGAAGCCGCGACGGCCTCATTGCTGCTCACGCTCGAGGGCGTCTTCACCGCGGCCATCGCATGGTTCGTGTTTCGCGAGCCATTCGATCGTCGCATCGCCCTCGGCATGGCTTTTATCGTCGCAGGATCCCTCTGCCTCGCCTGGTCGGGAGCGCCGGGCCTTTCTGGCGCGCTCGGGCCTCTCGCGATTGCGGCGGCCTGTTTCGCCTGGGCCATCGACAATAACCTCACACGCAGAGTCTCGCTCTCCGATCCTCTGCAAATCGTCGAGATCAAGGGAATCGTCGCCGGCTCGGTCAATCTCTGGATTGGACTGTTCGCCGGCGCTCTCATGCCAGCCATCCCGCTGATCGGCGCCGCGAGCGTCGTCGGCTTCCTCGGCTATGGCGTCAGCCTGGCGCTGTTCGTGCTGGCTCTCCGCCATCTCGGCACGGCGCGCACGGGCGCCTATTTCTCCACTGCGCCCTTCCTCGGCGCGACCGTCTCCGTCGTGGTCCTGCGCGAGCCTTTGACCCTACAGCTCGTCGCCGGAACGACGCTGATGGCCGTGGGCGTCTGGCTGCATCTGACCGAAAGCCACGAGCACGAGCATTTGCACGAATCTGTCGAACATTCGCATTCGCATGTTCATGACGAACATCATCGGCACGGAGACCACTCCGATCATGAGAACGGCCAGCCGCACACACATTGGCACGCGCACGAGCCGCTGCTGCACGCGCATCCTCATATGCCCGACACGCATCACCGACACGATCATTGATAGAAGACCGGACGTCTCCGCCTCCACGCCCGCGCCGAGGGCGTCGAGAGCGGAACGAGGATGAGTCCGACGGCGAAAGGACGGATCTGGCGCCGGGCGCTGATCCTGCTCGCCTCCTGCGCTCTGGCGGCGGGGCTTTGTGCCGCCTTTTTCGGTCGCCAGGATCTGGCCAGATGGATGTGGGCGGCGGGGACGGTTCCGGTCGCCGTGAGCCTCGCCGTCGCGATCGCGCGCGATCTGCTCGCCGGGCGCGCCGGCGTCGACGTGATCGCGCTTCTCTCCATGTCGGCGGCGCTGGCGCTCGGAGAAGCTTTGGCGGCGGTGATCGTCGCGGTGATGTACGCCGGCGGCAGCGTCATCGAAGATATCGCGGTCGGTCGCGCCGAACGCGACCTGAAAGCGCTGATCGATCGCGCGCCGCGCATCGCTCGTCGACGGATCGACGACAGGATCGAGGATATTCCGATCGACGATGTCGCGGTCGGCGATCTTCTGCTGGTTCGGGCCGGCGAGGTCGTGCCGACGGATGGCCGGATCGTCGGGGCAAATGCGCTGCTCGACGAGTCGGCGGTGACAGGCGAGCCGCTTCCTGTCGCAAGACGCATCGGAGAGGCCGCCTCGAGCGGAACGGTCAACGCCGGCGAGACCTTCGAGATGGAGGCGACCGCCGCATCGGGCGACAGCACCTACGCCGGAATCGTCGAGCTCGCGACCGCCGCGCAGACGGCGAAAGCGCCATTCATCAGAATGGCGGATCGCTATGCGCTGCTGTTCTTGCCCGTGGCCCTGCTGGCCGCAGGAGCCGCCTGGGCGCTTTCGCAGGATCCTATTCGCGGATTGGCGGTGCTGGTGGCCGCCACGCCCTGCCCATTGATTCTCGCGGCGCCGGCCGCATTCGTCGCAGGCGCGTCGCGGGCGGCGCGACGCGGCATCCTGATCAAAGGCGGCGGACCGCTCGAGGCGCTTGCTCGGGCGCATACGGTGATGTTCGACAAGACCGGCACTCTTACGGTCGGCGGCGCGCGGCTCGTCGCGATAGAAACGGGTTCGGATCGGGACGCGAACGAAGCCTTGCGGCTCGCCGCATCGCTCGAGCAGGCGTCCCATCATGTCGTCGCCGCCGCCATCGTCGCCGCGGCGTCGGAAAGAGGCCTCTCTCTCCATATTCCCACCGAAGTCCGCGAGACGTTCGGAACCGGGATCGAGGGAAAGGTCGACGGGCGCGACATTCGCGTCGGCGCGCTGCAATTCGTGCAGGGCGATGAAGCCCTCGAGGATTGGGCCGCCCGCGCCGCCCGCCGCGCCTCCTGGCGTTCCGCGCTCACCGTCTTCGTCTCCTCGAACGGGCGCCTCATCGCCGTCCTCCTTCTCGCCGACGCGCTTCGGCGCGAGACGCCGCGCGCGATCCAAGCGCTGCGCGATGCGGGCGTCGGTCGAATCGTCATGGTCACGGGCGATCGCGCCGACGCCGCCGAAACGATCGGCGCGGCGCTCGATCTCGACGCGGTCCTCGCCGACCGAATCCCTTCCGACAAGGTCGACGCCGTCGCAATCGAGCGACGCCTGCATCCGACGCTGATGGTCGGCGACGGAATCAATGACGCCCCTGCCCTCGCCGCAGCGGATGTCGGCGTCGCCATGGGCGCGCGCGGCGCGAGCGCGTCATCCGAGGCGGCGGATGTCGTCATTCTCGTCGATCGGCTGGACCGCGTCTCGGAGGCGGTGGCCATCGCGCGCCGAACCCGCCTCATCGCACTGCAGAGCATCATCGCCGGAATGACTCTGTCCTTCGCGACGATGGGAGCGGCGGCCTTCGGCTGGATCGGCCCTGTGGGCGGCGCGCTGATACAAGAGGCGATCGACATCGCCGTCATCCTCAACGCTCTGCGCGCGCTCGGCGGCGGCTCGACCTTGCTTCGACGTCCTCTGCCGGAGACAGCGACGCGGGCGTTGCGCGAAGATCACGAGAAAATCGAGCAGAGCCTCGATCGCCTGCGGCAGATCGCCGATGCGTTGGACGCGGCCTCTCCGCGACGCGCATCCGAATATATAGACGAAGCCGATCGTCTGGTCACGGACGTCATATTGGAGCACGAGCGCGACGACGAGAGCGACATTTATCCGCGCATCTCGCATTATCTTCCGAGCGGGCAAGGACTCGGCGCCATGAGCCGCGCGCATAGAGAGATCCGCCATCAGGCGAGGCTGCTGGCGCGCCTCGCCGAGGGGCTGCGCCGGCACGAGCCCGACAAATATCTGATCCGTGACGCGCAGCGGATCATCGAAGCGATCGAGACTCTCGTTCGAGTCCACAATGCTCAGGAGGAGGACGTCTATGAGCAGGCCGCGTCGGAATTCAGCGGGAGCGGATCGCTGCGAGAGCCGCAGACGCGCAAATCCGAAGCAGCCTCCACTTTTGATCGCGCGATAAGTTCGGCGTCTGGCGCAAGGGGCGTTCGACGAACAGCTTTCGCGACGCTAGCGGCTCTCGCAATCCTCCTGGGAGGCGGATGGCTCTATTTCCGATGGGAGCGCAATGCGCCGCGAGGCGGCGTGACGACGACGGGCGTCATCGAGGCGGCGAGCGCCATGCCGATCTCCACGCGTCTATCGGGGACCATCCGGGCAGTTTCTTGTGACGTCGGGACAAAGGTGACGGCAGGCCAGATTTGCGCGGAGATCGATCCGCAGCCTTACCGCGCCGCCGTCGAGCAAGCAAAAGCGGACATCGCTCTCGCTGACGCCCGTCTCGAAACAGCAAGAGCGGCCCTCGCCCGGATGGAAAAGCGGCTCGAGCGCCAACGAGCCGAGGCGGATCACGGAGCTCTGTCGAAAAAGGGGCTCGCCCAATCTGAGGTCGCTCTTTCCCGCGCGCAGGCGCGGGCGGATCGGGAGGAGGCGTCGCTCGCTCTGCGGCGAGCTAGGCTGAGCGAAGCCAAGGAGCGTTTGGCGCAAGCCGCCGTGGCCGTGCCGGTCGACGGGACTGTAATCGCGCGCGAGGCGAAAGTCGGCCTTGCGATCGAGGCGCGAGACGCGCCTGTGCGACTGTTCACGATCGCGACCGATCTCAGCGTCGTCGAGATCGTCGTCACGATACATTCGAGCGAGCTGCGGCAACCGAGGATCGGCAGTCAGGTCGCTTTCAGCGTCGCTTCTCTGCCAGGGCGCGCATTCTCGGGAATCGTCGAGCAAGTTTCACGTTCGACCCCGGATGCCGACCACGCTTCGACATATCGTGTCGTCATAGAGGCGTTCAATCCCGATCTGCTGCTGCGACCGGGCATGGTCGCGACGCTCATGATCCACGATTTCGTCGCCGTAATGAAGCCCAGGTAACTGTGTATCGTCGACTGCTCGGATGCGCCCGCGTTCTGCCGGATCATTAGACTTCCGACGCCGTCTAGAACGCCGTGGCAATTCGAGCAGAGCGCGCTGCCGGAGCTGCCTCCGAACGAAAGGAAAATCCTGGTGAAAAAAATCAAGTTCCGGATGAACGGCGACGATCTCACGCCCCGCCGCACGCGGATGGAAATCCCTGGCTGGGCAGGGCAGCCGGAGAAGCGCACGGATGGCTCCCATGAACATGCTTGGCACTGCGTGCCATTTTCCGAATACGCCAAATATGGCGTGGAAATTCTCTATCCCTACAAAAACGAGCTGCACGTCTCGAAGAAGAACGGACTATTGATATTCGATGGCGACTTCGGCGCTCCGCCGAGTCCCGGCCGCAGCTGGCCGCCCTTTCGTGATTTTGGGGGCAGCTTCTATACCTATCAGCTCCTGCTCGATCTCAAGCCAGAAGCCGGCTATGCGATCAAGGTCGAGACTCATCCGAGCTTTTATACCGACAGCGCCGGCGTCGCGCCGATCGCAGTGCCGGCCATCATACGCGAATGGTGGCCGATGATCTATTTTCTCGTTTTCAAATCACCGACGGAGGGACAAACGCATATCTTCCGAACCGGCACGCCGATGGCTCAGTTCACCATGATTCCGGCGGAAAGTGATATCGAGCTCGAGCCGATGAGCTTCGACGAGACGGCCGAACGTGAATTGCAAGCGCGACGCATCCATGCGAGCCGAGAGACGCTCGGCGTCGACTCGCAATGGCTATCGACGAGCGACACGGTTTTCGACGGCACCTATCGCCACATGCATGGCGCGGCACGTTCGGCCGAGGAAAAGCAGAAAAAGCCGCGTCTCGAATGACAGGCGCGGCTTGTGTTCCTACCAGCGCCAATCATTCCAGTGATGGTGGTGGTGATGATGGTGGTGATAATAGCGCGGCGGGCCGTAGTAGCCCCAGCCGCCCCAACCCCAGCCATGGTGGTGGTGGTGGTGGTGGTGGTGGTGATGATGATGATGATGACGCCACCGTCGGTACGGATAGTAGGTGTAACCGTCGTAGTAAGGATTGCCATAATATTGCGCCATCTGGATGCGCGGCTCGGATTGTGTCGCCTTCCGCGACTCGGCCTCCCGAAGGAGCGCCGCGGCATTCGGGATCGGCTGCAGAAGTTCCGCATAGGAACGAGGTGACATCACTTGATCGAGCGTTCGCGCGTCGGCCGTGGGCGCCGCAGTGAGCGGCAACGCCGAAATTACGCCGACCAACCCGACGGTCTTCTTGTCCATGAACATTCTCCCCCGTGTAACGGTCACGCGATTCTCGCTACTCCATCATGCGGACTTGCTCGACCCGGCGACGATACGAGCCAGCATCGCGCTCCGCAGATGAACGGCTCATGAATCTCCAAGCCCTACACACGTGAGACGCAGCGGCGCGATCATCGCGGCCCGATTTCCGTGGCGCGACATGGGTTGCCCGAGTAATGCTCGTCACGTCGAGTGTGACTTCGCTCGCCACCTGCCGAGTCATGCTGCTCCGGCGCCGGAACGACGCCCGCGGTCGCCGCCGCGGAAACTGGCCGCGGTTTGTCTAACCTCGGCCCGTCGCCCAAAACCGGTCCGGTTATCGGCTTTCACGGGTGATCCGTTGCGCCATCATCGATCCTGTCGGTGTCGAGACAAAACATCGTCCGCGTCAATCGAATGAGATCGAGTCGTCGGGCTCGAGCGGCGGATCGTCGGGCAGACCATCGGACAAGAAGTCCCGCGCGCCCAAGGCGTCGAGCCGCGCGCGCCAGGCCTCCACGTCGAACGGCTCCTTTTCCAAAGGCTCCAGGATCATCTTGTCGCCCACCTTGCTGACTCGCACCTCGTTCCCCTCGAAACAGAATTCCTTGGGCAGGCGCACGGCCTGGCTGCGGCCATGCATCAACCGCTCTCACGAATTCGACAAACTCGACGACATCCAGACGACGTTCGCCGCGTTTGCTACGTAGCAATTTCAACCCGCACGGCGCAACGGGAGCGCCCTGTGGAGGACAGCCGGAAATTACGCTGCCTCCAATCCCCGCTTGCGCCGCCGGAACTCTGCCGTCTCGGCCTTGTTGGCGCAGGGGATCCGAAGCGCCATCGGCGATCCGCTGCGCCAACCGACGAATAATGCAGTTTTATCGCCAAGCGTTTCCAGTCGCATCCGGCGGTGAACGCACGACCGTGTCCTCCGGTCCCAGAACGCGTCCATCTTGGGCGCGAAGCTCCAGTTTCCGCACCGGAAGGCCACTCCTCTTATCGACTAGAAGGACGTGAGCCTCGTCGGGCTCGAAGAAGAAGTCCTCGCCCCACTGCCTGAGAGCGACCAGGAGCGGAAACAGGCCGCGCCCCTTTTCTGTCAACACGTATTCCTGATAGGGGCTACCGTCGGACGCGGGGACGGTGTCCATGATGCCGTGTGCGACCAGGTTACGCAAACGGGCCGCGAGGATGTTCTTCGCGAGCCCCAGGTCCTTTTGAAATTCCCCGAACCGGCGCAGGCCATCGAAAGCATCCCGAACGATCAGCAACGACCACCAGTCTCCGATCGCGTCCAGTGGCCTGGCAACGCCGCAGCTCGAATCTTTGTGGCTGACTCTCTTGACCATCGAGACGGTGCTCCCGGGTTCAATCTCCCGAATGCCATCTCCCCTCGAAACCGGGAAGATCGCGGTTTGTCGCCTTCTGAAGGTAATAGTTGCAAATTAAAACCTCAAGCGATATGACGGCATATGGTTTTAATTTGAAACCATATGCCCAACTAGTGCTGACTCCGTGAGAGGAGACGTGCATGACCCGATCCGACGCCACCTTCGGCGGTAGCTTTCCGTACACCCCGCATTTCACCGCGGCTCCCGGCTTCCGTATGCATTATGTCGATGAGGGGCCCGGCGAAGCAGGGGTCATACTCTGCCTGCACGGCGAGCCGACCTGGAGCTATCTGTTCCGCCACTTGGTCCCGGTGTTGAGCATGACGCACCGCGTAGTCGTCCCGGACCATATGGGCTTCGGCAAGAGCGATACGCCGCCGGACCGGGCCTACTGGCTGCAGGATCACATCGACAATCTGGAGCTCTTCGTTCTTGCGCTCGATCTCGACGATATCACCCTCGTCATGCACGACTTCGGCGGTCCGGTTGGCATGGGGCTCGCCGCCCGGCATCCCAACCGCATTCGTCGCGTTATCTCGACCAACGGACCGACGCCGTTTGGCCAGGCCGATCTCATTGAGCGAGTGACTGCGAATGTCGGCGTCTCGCCCTGGTTTCAATGGATCGCGAAAGCCGAAGCGGAGGGCAGCCTCGAAGCTGTGCTGGGGCGGCTCGGTTTCAATATCCTGAGCACGCTCAAGCTCAACGGCTTCGAGGACAACACGCTCATCACCGACACATGGCTCGACGCCTACGGATCGCCTTTCGCAAGCCCTGCCGACTGTCTCGGCGCGATCGGCTGGGCCAAGGGCTTCGCCTCGGGCGCGCACAGATTCGAGACGCCTGACGCAGCGGCCATCCGCGCCATCCATGCCAGACCCGCCCTCGCCATCTGGGGTGAAGCAGACCGCACGCTTCACGCCGAGCATTTCCTGCCGCTCTTCACCCAGCTCTTTCCGGCCGCGCCGGTACATCGTCTGGCTGGCGTTGGTCACTACTGCCTCGAGGATGCCCCGGACGAGGTCGGTAGGCTCATCACGGAATTCATCCGGCAGGCCTGAGCGCACAGCGATTTCTCGTCCCCGTCCGGGCCGGAAGATCGGCTGGCGACTTCCCGAGAGTTGGACAGATTGCATATCGAAACCACAACCGCCACGCCCATTGCAGTTGCAAATTAAAACTTCCAGATCGGAGGGGCCATGAGCATCGAAAGCGCAAAGCAAGTGGAAGGTGAATGAACACGCGCTTCTTGCCGCCTCGCGACGTCAAAGACGGATGACGAGCTTGCCGAAGTGGCGGCCGCTCGCGAGTTCGTCGTAGGCGGCTTGCGTCTCGTCGAACGAAAATGTCCGATCGATCACAGGACGGATAAGATGCTCGGCGAGGAAGGCGTTCATCGCCTCGAATTGCTCAGCGGAGCCGACATTGATGCCGTCGATGGTTCCGTTGATCAGTTGCAGCCGCATCAGGTTCGAGTGCGGTCCAAAGCCGCTAAACACGCCGATCTGGGCGATATGCCCCCAGGCGGCGAGCGCACGCAGCGAACGGTCGAACGTGTCCGGTCCGCCGAGTTCGAGAATGTGCGAGACGCCGAGCCCGCCCGTCAGCTTGCGGACTTCGACATCCCAGTCCGGCGTCGTACGATAGTTCACCGTCGCGAAGGCCCCGAGCTTCGTTGCGCGTTCGCGCTTCTCGTCCGAGGACGACAGCACGATGGTTTTCGCGCCGAAGGCGCTCGCGATCTGCAAGCCAAAGAGCGCGACGCCGCCCGTGCCCTGCACCAGCACCGTGTCGCCGACCGCCAAGCCACCGCGCACCACCAGCGCCTGCCAGGCGGTCAAGGCGGCGCAGGGAAGCGTCGCGGCCTCTTCCAGGCTCAGGCTGTCCGGGACGGGCGCCAACGAGGCCTCGGGTACGACGACCAGATCCGCCAGCACGCCGTCGGTGGCGCCGCCGCCGAGCGCCGATGGGCCGTAGGCCTCACGATAGGGACCGACAACCCAATCCCGGTAGAAAGTTGGAGCGACGCGGTCTCCTGCGCGCCAGCGGGTAACATCGGAGCCGGTCGCAACGACGCGGCCGGCTCCGTCGGAGAGCGGAATCAACCCCTCGCGCACAGGCCCCAACTCGCCGCGCAGCACGAGCAGGTCGCGGTAATTGAGGCTCGCCGCCTCGATCCCGACGAGAACCTCGTTCGGCCCAGGAGTCGGCGCCGCCTCTCGGACCTGCTGGAGGCGAAGACCGCGGTCGATTCGCGTAAGCCTGTAAGCTCTGCGTGTCGTGGCGATAGATTGGCGTGAATCGGTCACGGGTTTCTCCATTTGCAATAAACTAGCGAGCGATATTAAATTGAGCCTTCGCATCCTCGCAAGGGATTTTTATATTGGTCACTACAAAAACCATCGCAAAGCGGCCGCGCGGCCGCCCGCGAGCGCTCGACCGGGACGAGGCGCTGGAGACGGCGCTCCGGCTGTTCTGGCGTCGTGGCTATGAGGGGACCTCGATCGCCGACCTGACCGAGGCCATGGGGGTGACGCCGCCGAGTCTCTACACCGTCTTCGGCAGCAAGGAGCAGCTCTACCGCGAGGCGCTCGACCGCTACGGCGCCACCTACGGCTCCTTCGCCCAGCGCGCGCTAGCCGAAGAGCCGAGCGCCCGGCGCGCGGTCGAACGCATTCTGCGTGGGGCGATCGAGGTCTACGCGGAGGGGCCGGCGCCGGCAGGCTGCATGCTGGCGAGCGGCGTGGTGGCGTGCGCGCCCGAGCACGCTTCGGTGGCGGCGGATGTTGCAAGGCGAAGGCTCGCGACGATCGCGGCGATCAAGGCGCGCTTCGATCGCGCCGCCAGCGAGGGCGAACTCGCGCCGTCGACCGATACGCAGGCCCTCGCCTCTTACTATGCCGCCGTTGTGCAGGGGCTGTCGATCCAGGCCCGCGACGGCGTCAGCCGAAAGGTCCTCGACGCATTGGCGGACGTCGCGCTCTCGGCCTGGCCGAGCTCGCGGGCGGATCGACCAGCGCCAAGTCCTTGAGGGACCGGCATCGCCCGATTATTGCGATTGATCGAAGTCGAAGTTCCCGAACTGGCCGCATAGTCGTCCCAAAATCGGTTGCGAGGGTCGTCTCGAGCGGCGCGACGGCGGCGCCCTTCCGCGCGAGTACATTCGAAAGCAAGAAACGGATGGCGGAAGGCGCTCGAGCATGCTCGAAACGATCGATGCTTCACGCGGAATCCGAACATGAAAACAATATCGGCGTCGACAGTCTTTGCGCTGGCCATACCCATGGGAGGATTGTCGGCGACAGAATCCTCGCTCTTGCAAAGTGGACGTTACGAAGTCGCGGTGGCTCTCGAGCTCCCGCATCTCGTCGACGCCGCCGCGCGAAAAACGGCGACGATCTGCATCGACCCCGATAATACGCCTCCGTTCGGGCCCGATTGGTCCCCGTGGCGTCGAGGTCCTCCTTCAGTGAGGCGTGGGGGCCGTTGCCCGACACGGTGAAGAGCATGTGGTCGATACGATCGGCGCGAAGGGACTTCAGGCCCACCTCGTCACGGAGGCTGCGGCCCAGCGCGTTGTCGTCCGGATCAGTGCCCTCCAACAGGCGGTTGGCGACGAACAACAGGGAGCCGGGCGTGCAACGGCCGCTGTCGCGGTTGAGCACCTTGCGAGCGCTCGTGACGGTGGCTTTGCCGAGCACCTTGTTGCTCTTGGCTTCGCCTTTCAGAAGCCAGAGCTTCTCCCCGGCCGCATCGTATCCGGCGCCGATGAAGTCGTCACCGCGCATGGCCATGTTGCGGCCGTCCTTATAGCGGAGACGGCGCACGGGAACGCGCAGCCCGATCTCTTCCTCGACCAGTTCCGTCGCGAGAATCTCGCCCAGATCGCCCGAGCGACTCTTGGGCGTTTGCGGCATCGCCTCGCTGAGGATCTTGGCTGCTACCTTGTATCCAAGTCGGTTCACATCGTCTGCAATGCGTTCCAGCCTGTCGTAGTGCGAGCGGATCGTCTCGGCGAGGTCGTCGCGAATTTCGTCGCGGCCGCCGTTTTTTTCGACATACGTCCAGTAGTGCTTCCGTTTGTCCTTCTCTTTGGTGCCGTCGCACCACTTCTTATACAGCCCCACGCGACGCTCCCTTGCCTGCCTTGTTCGGCAGCGCCTTTCCATCCCAGAGGCTCGACAACGGTGCCGCCGCCAGCTTGTCGCCGAACGGTACGACGTCCGTGCTGTCGTAAAGGACGACGCCGAAGGCAAAGCGATCTCCGCACGCCTCGGCCAGGGCCCGCAGGCCGCCGAAATCACCGGCTTTGACCGTGGCGCTCGCCTTGACTTCGATACCTGCGATCATCCCATCATCGCGTTCCAGCACGATGTCCACCTCCCGCCCGTCCCGATCCCGAAAATGGTGAGGCGTCAGCCGCAGGTCCGAGGCCGTCATCAGCTTCAGGACCTCCGCGAACACGTAGCTTTCGAGCAGCGCGCCGAACGTGCTGCGATCCGCCTTGACCCTGTCGAAGGAAAGACCGCGCACAGTCGCAAGCAGGCCGGAATCGAGGAAGTGCAGCTTCGGCGTCTTGACGATGCGCTTGAGCGCATTGGTGAACCATGGTTGCACCGTCGCGATCAGGAACACCTGCTCAAGCAGCCCGACATAGCGCTGCCCCGTCTTGTGGCTGACGTTGATGCCGGCGCCGAGCTGCGAATAGTTGACCAACTGGCCGGAGTGCTCGGCCAGCAGCCTTACGAATTTCGGCAGTTCCGTCAGCTTCTCGACGTCAGCAATATCCCGCAGATCGCGCGTTAGCACCGATGTGAGATAGGATCTTGACCAGTCTTGCCGTCGGCGCTCGCTGTCGCGACTGATCGCTTCGGGGAAACCGCCGAGCAGGACAAGCTGGGCAAGGTCGTCGCCCAGGATTGCGTCCCGCTGGCTCCGCAGCTTTCCTGCGAAGAGATGCTCCAGGAAAGTCGGCATCCGGCCTTCGACCTCAGCCCTTGCGAGCGGCAGCATCTGGATGGTCTCCATCCGGCCGGCCAGGCTGTCGGCGACGCGCGGCAAGGTCAAGACGTTCGCCGAGCCGGTGAGCAGGAAGCGGCCCGGCCGATAGTCCTCGTCGACCGTCTTCTTGATGGCCAGCAGCAGGTCAGGGGCGCGCTGGATTTCGTCGATGATGGCCCGGTCGAGGCCACGAATGAAGCCGGCCGGATCAGACTGGGCGGCCTCAAGGACCGTCCGGTCATCGAGCGTGATATAGGTCCGCCCGGCTTCTCCCATTTTTCGGACGAGCGTGGTCTTGCCGGCACGGCGCGGGCCTACGATCAGGACCACCGGCGTATCAGAAAGGGCGTCCTCCGCCCGTCGCTCCACAAACCGCTCGAACATGCCGTCTCCGAATCCGGAAGATTGTAACTATTGGCATCGGCTGATTGGGAGTCAATGGTCCGCTAATTGGAAGTGCCTGGGCCGCGATCTGGAAGGCCTGGAGGGGAAAGCCTTCCCCTGGTCGCCGCCGTACCCCCTTCTGCGGGGAGATCCCCGCAACGCCCCTTTTAGAGTGAGAGGACGGACCGGCTTCGCCGTGACGGGTTGAAGGTTGGAGGAGAGGCCTCCGGCGCCCGTCATGGAGACTAGCCATGACCCATGTGGAGATTCTGGACGCCGCTCGCGACCGCGCTGGCGGCTATAAGGTGGATGTGAGCCGCGGCGAGCGGATCGGCCGCGTATCGTCGGAATGGTTCTCGCGGCCGGCGGACGAGCGTTACCTGTCCCTGTCGGACCTCTACGCCGCCGTCCGTGGCCGGACCGAGCGCAGCCGCACCCGAACCGTCGAGAGCGCGGCGATCCGGGTCGAGGCAAGCCGCGACGATGCCGACCGCCTGGCGCTGATGCTGCCGGGCTCCGACGTGCCGATCGCGCCAACCCATTGGAGCTTCGGTCAGCTTGCCGGCCTGATCGGAGCGCCAGCGGCCTATCTGCGCCAACTCCCCGCGCCGCTCGCCGGCATCAACCTGCAATATGGCCTGAGCTCCCATCGCGCCGAGCAGGTGAAGACGCTCGAGATCGAAGATGGTCGCGTCGAGCTGCGCGCCGTCACCGGCCCTGACTATGGCCGCATCTATGATCACGAACTCGTCGAGGCCGTGCAGCGCATCGCGGGAAACGGCACCGGCGATACCCGCTGGAAAGTGCCTGGCGTGCTCGACTGGTCGACCGGCGTCTACCATCCGCGCGTCGACATCACCCAGGACACCACGACCCTCTATGCCTCGGACCGCGATGTTTTTCTCTTCCTTGTCGACGATCTCAATCCGATCGAAGCCGGTCGACTGCCGGATGGATCGCCCGATCTTTATTTCCGCGGCTTCTACTGCTGGAATTCCGAAGTCGGCGCCAAGACGCTCGGTATGGCTAGCTTCTATCTCCGCGCGGTCTGCCAAAACAGGAATCTGTGGGGCGTCGAAGATTTCGAGGAAATCACCATCCGCCACTCGAAATACGCCGCCTCCCGCTTCGCGCACGAGGCGGCTCCGGCGCTGACACGATTCGCCGATTCCTCGCCCATGCCATTCGTGAACGGCATCAAGGCGGCGCGGGAAAAGATTGTCGCCCGAACGGACGAAGACCGCGACGAGTTCCTGCGACGGCGCAGCTTCTCCAAGAAGGAAACGGCGAAGATCATCGAGACCGTGTTGACCGAGGAAGGCCGCAAGCCCGAGAGCATTTTCGATTTCGTGCAGGGCATCACCGCCGTCGCGCGGAACAAAACCCATCAGGACGCCCGTCTCGATCTGGAGGCGCGCGCCAAGAAGCTCCTCGATCGCGCATCCTGAATTCCGGAAAGCCGGAGACACGTAAATCCGTATCTCCGGCTCCACGCATTTCCGTATCTGCTGATCCTCGTTCCCGCGGCGTCGTCCTCAAAGTGAGAGGGCGGCGCCGCGCTTCGTGACGGGCTGCGAGCCGAGAGAGAGGCTTTCGGCCGCCCGTCACGGAGTTTATCCCCATGGCTACTGCCGTTCAGAAAATCACATTGTCGTCCTCGCGCGACATTCCTTTCAACAAGCTTGTCCTCTCCCAGGCAAATGTTCGGCGCGTGAAGGCCGGCGTCTCGATCGAGGAGCTCGCCGACGACATCGCTCGGCGCACACTGCTCCAGAGCCTGAACGTCCGCCCAGTGCTCGACGCCGACGGCGCCGAGACCGGCATGTTCGAAATTCCCGCTGGCGGTCGCCGCTATCGGGCGCTCGAGCTTCTGGTCAAACAGAAGCGTCTCGCCAAAACGGCGCCCGTCCCCTGTGTCGTCCGGGATCCCGCGAGCGACATTCTCGCGGAAGACGACTCCCTCGCCGAGAACGTCCAGCGCGCGCCGCTGCATCCGCTCGATCAGTTCCGCGCCTTTCAGGTGATGCGATCCAAGGGCAAATCCGAGGAGGACATCGCCGCAGCCTTCTTCATCGGCGTCAATGTCGTGAAGCAACGGCTGCGGCTGACCACCGTGTCGGAGAAGCTCCTCGACATCTATGCCGAAGATGGAATGTTGCTGGAGCAGTTGATGGCCTTCACCGTTTCGTCGGACCATGCTCGGCAGGAGCAAGTCTGGGCGGCGCTGGAAAAGTCCTGGTCGAAAGAGCCTTATCAGATCCGACGCATGCTGACGGAAAAAGCCGTGCGCGCCGCTGATCGGCGAGCCGTCTTCGTCGGCCTCGACGCTTATGAAGCGGCAGGAGGCATCGTCATGCGCGACCTGTTCCAGCACGACGATGGCGGCTGGCTGGAAAATGTCGCGTTGCTCGACAGCCTCGTCGAGGAGAAGTTGAAGGCAGCGGCCGAAACGGTCGCCACCGAGGGCTGGAAATGGGTCGAGGTCGCGGTCTCGTTTCCGTTCGGACATACGAATGGGCTGAGAGAACTCGTTGGCGCGCCCATCGAGTTGACCGACGACGAACAGGCGACAATCGATTCGCTCGAGGCCGAACATGAGAGCCTGGAGACCGAATATGAAAAAGTCGACGAGCTGCCGGAGGATGTCGACCGGCGCCTGGGCGAGATCGAGACTGGGCTCGCCGAGCTGCGCAATCGGCCGCAGAGCTTCGACTTGGGCGACATCGCTCGCGCAGGAGCATTCGTCAGCATCGACGCCGAAGGCCTTCTCTCTGTCGATCGCGGCTATGTCCGGCCCGAGGACGAGCCGCCCGTGCAAGAGGAGAACACGAACGAGGATGCGGGTGCCGGCAAATTCTCACCAGCCTTTGCTCCCGCCACACAGCAACCCGTCATCACCATCGAAGGCCGCCCGGTCGACTCGGAAGAAGATGAAACCGACGCGCTCGCGCCATTGCCCGAACGGCTGATGATCGAGCTGACGGCGCACAGAACCTTGGCGTTGCAGAACGCCGTCGCGAATAATCCGCGTGTCGCCATGACGGCGCTGCTGCATAAGCTCGTCGCCGACACCTTCCATTATGCGTCGACTTCGGCCGCCGGCTTAGAAATTTCCTTGCGGCAGATCGCCTTTCCGATCCAGCCCACGGATCTGAAGAACAGCGCCAGCTCACATGCGATCGCGGAGCGGCAAAACGCGTGGAAATCGAGCATTCCCAGAGACGACCAGCAACTCTGGGATTGGCTTGTCGGCCTCGACGACACGCTTCGCCTGGCGCTGCTCGCGCATTGCGTCAGCCATGGCGTCAACGCACTCCATGAGAAGGCGGACCGCTATGGCGGCGGCGCGGTCACGGCGCATTCGGTGCAGCAGCGCCTCAAAAATGCCGACCGGCTCGCTCAAGCGGTCGACTTGAATATGGTCGACGCCGGTTGGAAGCCGACCATCGACAATTATCTCGGTCGCGTGCCGAAGCGGCGAATCCAGGACGCCGTCCGCGAGGCCATGGGCGAACGGGCCGTCCAGCTCATCGAACATCTGAAAAAGGGCGAGATGGCGGTCGAAGCCGAACGCCTGCTCGCCGACTCCGGCTGGCTGCCGGAGCCTTTGAGGCTCGACGACTTCGAACAGGCTGATCTCGAAGTGGGCGAAACAGCCGGCGAATCCGAAGAGCTGCCTGAGTTTCTCTCGGACGTTGAAGCGAATGAGAGCGGCGATTCCGATTGCGGCTGAATGATCTTTCGGCGGAGCGTTGCAAAGCGCTCCGCCATTTTTCATGCCGGCGATCGAGAGCTCCATCATCAAGCGCCTGAGACCTCGCCGTCACGCGAGTCCGAATGACCGTGCTTTCACACGAGTCGTCGGAAACGCGGTGAGAGGAAGAGGCCGGCCGGAAGGGAGGCGAGCCGGCGGGTCAGAGAGAGAGCGCCAGCCGGCTCGTCCGCTCCCGCTCTTCCGAGACCTCTTCCATGTCCAGAATTTCTGCTCCCGCGGCCACCGATGCGGCTGCGTCGACACTCACTCATCGCTCTTTTACCGGCGCCGCGATCGCCGACGCGGCTCGCCGTCTCCTTCCCCATCTCGAACAGGGCCGACGCGTCGACGCCGCAATCCTGCGCGCAGCGATGGAATCCGCCTTCGGTGCATCGGACACTTCCGGCGCCTGGGACTGGAAGATGGGCTATGACGCCTGCGAGGCGGCGACAGTCCTTTTCCTGCGCAAATACGGAAAGGCGCTTTTCCGCAAAGCCGGCTCTCCGGCCGCCGCACTTCCGATGCTGTCGAAGATTGCTGACCTCTTGCCGACGCATACGCGCAGATCGGAGGAAAGCGAGACCTTCCAGCAATTCTCGACGCCGATCCCGCTCGGCGTCGCGGTTCTTGCCGCAGCGGCGATTTCGCCCGCCGACCGCGTTCTCGAACCTTCGGCCGGCACGGGATTGCTAGCCGTTCTCGCCGAGATAGCTGGCGCATCCCTCATTCAAAACGAACTCGCCGAGAATCGAGCCGAGTTGCTCTCCCTTCTTTTTCCCTCTGTTCAGGTCACCCGCTTCGACGCAGCGCAGATCGACGATCATCTCGATCCGGCGATCGTTCCCTCCGTCGTGCTGATGAACCCGCCGTTCTCGGCCGTGGCGAATGTCTCTGGCCGAATGGCGGACGCCGCCTATCGTCATATCGCCTCCGCCCTCGCGCGATTAGTCGATGGCGGGCGACTCGTCACGATCACTGGCGCGAACTGCACGCCCTACGCGCCTGCTTGGCGAGACGCCTTTATCCACCTTCAGCGGCGCGGCCGCGTCGTCTTTTCCGCAGCGATAGATGGCGCCGTCTACGCCAAGCATGGCACATCGATCGAGACGCGGCTCACGATCATCGACAAGCTGTCGGCGGAGGATCCGACCTTCTTTCCGGCGCCGCCCGGCATGGCGCCCGATGTCGCCACGCTCCTCGCCTGGATTGGCGAGCTGGCGCCCCCGCGCTTGCCGGTCGCCTTGCCGGCGCCAGCCAGCGGTCCGCAGCCGCGCATGGCGCCCGCCGTTTCCGTTCGAAACGCTCCGGTTCGCCGAGAGACGCCGGCCAGTGCGCCCGATGGCGTCGAGTTCGCCTATGAGATCGTCGACTGGACGCCGGCGGAAGGCGCGCGCCTGACGGATGCGATCTATGAAGAATACGGATTGCAGTCGATCCGTATTCCCGGCTCTCAGGCGCATCCCACCAAGCTGGTGCAATCCGCCGCCATGGCCTCGGTCGCGCCGCCGAAGCCGAGCTATCGGCCACGCCTGCCGGCGTGCATCGTCTCTGACGGCCAGCTCTCCGACGCCCAGCTCGAAACAGTGATCTACGCCGGCGAAGCCCATTCGGCGTTTCTCGCCGGCTCATGGACGGTCGACGAGACCTTCGACGTCGGCGCGGCGGCGCGAGACGGCGCGGAGAACGCTATCCGCTTTCGCCGCGGCTTCATGCTGGGCGATGGGACCGGCGCTGGCAAGGGCCGCCAGTCGGCCGGTATCATCCTCGACAATTGGATGCAGGGCCGCCGCAGGGCGCTGTGGATCTCCAAATCCGACAAGCTGCTCGAGGATGCGCAGCGTGACTGGTCCGCGCTCGGCATGGAGCGGCTGCTCGTCACGCCGCTCTCGCGCTTCCCTCAGGGCAAGCCGATCTCTCTTCATGAAGGTATCCTATTTTTGACCTACGCTACGCTGCGGTCCGACGAGCGTGGCGAGAAGGCTTCCCGTGTGCGGCAGATCGTCGAATGGTTGGGTCCCGATTTCGACGGGGCGATCATCTTCGACGAGAGCCACGCCATGCAGAACGCCGCCGGCGGCAAGGGCGAGCGCGGCGACCAAGCCGCCTCGCAGCAGGGTCGCGCGGGACTTCGTCTTCAGCACGCTTTGCCGAACGCGCGTGTCGTCTATGTCTCGGCGACCGGCGCCACTACGGTCCACAATCTCGCCTACGCCCAGCGCCTCGGCCTCTGGGGCGGCGAGGATTTTCCATTCGCAACGCGCGCCGAATTTGTGGAGGCGATCGAAGCCGGCGGCGTCGCGGCGATGGAGGTGCTCGCCCGCGATCTTCGCGCGCTCGGCCTCTATACGGCGCGCTCGCTGAGTTACGAGGGCGTCGAATATGAGCTGGTCGAGCATCGGCTGACGCTGGAACAAATCCGCGTCTACGATTCCTACGCCGAAGCCTTCGCCGTCATTCACAATAATCTCGACGCCGCCATGCGCGCGGCGAACATCACCGGAGCCACTGGAACGCTCAATCGGCAGGCCAAAGCCGCCGCACGATCGGCGTTCGAATCCGCCAAGCAGCGCTTCTTCGGCCATCTGCTGACGAGCATGAAGACGCCGACGCTGATCCGCTCGATCGAGCGCGACATGGCGGAAGGACACGCCGCCGTCGTCCAGATCGTCTCGACAGGCGAAGCTCTTATGGAACGCCGCCTCTCGGAGATTCCGACAGAGGAATGGAACGACGTCCAGGTCGACATCACGCCGCGCGAATATGTGCTCAACTATCTCGCCCACTCCTTTCCGGTGCAACTCTATGAGCCCTTCACCGACAGCGAGGGCAATCTATCGTCGCGCCCGGTCTTTCGCGACGGCCAGCCGGTCGAGAGCCGCGAGGCAGTCGCCCGTCGCACCGCGCTGATCGAAAAGCTCGCCTCCTTATCGCCGGTTCCGGGCGCACTCGATCAGATCGTCCAGCGCTTCGGGACCGACATGGTCGCCGAGGTGACCGGGCGCTCGCGGCGGATCGTGCGCAAGGGCGACCGCCTTGCCGTCGAAAGCCGCGCCGGCTCGGCCAATCTCGCCGAGGCCGCCGCCTTCATGGACGATCAGAAGCGTATCCTCGTCTTTTCCGACGCCGGCGGAACCGGCCGCAGCTACCATGCGGAGCTTTCCGCCCGGAACCAGCGGCTCCGCGTCCACTATCTGCTCGAGCCGGGATGGAAGGCCGACACGGCGATCCAGGGCCTCGGTCGCACCAACCGTACCAATCAGGCGCAGCCGCCGCTCTTTCGTCCGATCGCGACCGACGTAAAAGCGGAGAAGCGCTTTCTCTCGACCATCGCGCGCCGGCTCGACACGCTCGGCGCGATCACCAGAGGCCAGCGTCAGACGGGCGGCCAGGGCCTGTTCCGCCCGGAGGACAATCTGGAGAGCCATTACGCCCGTGACGCGCTGCGCCAGCTCTATCTGCTACTCGTCCGCGGTAAGATCGAGGGCTGCTCCCTGCAAACCTTCGAAGACGCGACCGGATTATCGTTGACGGATTCGAACGGGATCAAGGACGATCTGCCGCAGATCACCACCTTTCTCAATCGACTGCTGGCGCTGACCATCGAACTGCAGGGCGTTCTGTTCACGGCGTTCGAGCAATTGCTGAACGCCAAGGTCGAAGGCGCCATCGCCGCCGGCGTCTATGACGTCGGACTCGAAACGCTGCGCGCCGAGAGCTTCCTCGTCACCGATCGCCGGACCATTTACATCCACCCCGGCACAGGCGCGGAGACGCGCCTCCTGACGATAACGCAGCGCGAGCGCAACCATCCCCTGACGCTCGACCAGGCGCTCGATCTCCTCGCCGATCGGCGCGCTGTGCCGCTCGTCAACGAGCGCTCGGGCCGAGCCGCGGTTCAACTCCCTGCGCCGTCGCTGATGCTCGACGATGGCGAGATCGAGCGGCGCGTGCGCCTCGTCCGGCCGATGGAGCAACATTATACGTCTCTGAAGATGATGGAGGAAAGCCATTGGACCGAGGCCGACCGGGACGCATTTGCCGCCGCGTGGAGCGCCGAGGTCGCTACGGTGCCGGAATTTTCCGACAGCACGATCCATATTGTCGCCGGCCTGCTGCTGCCGATCTGGAAGCGATTGCCTAAGGATTCGACGCGGGTCTATCGCCTTCAGACCGATGACGGCGAGCGCATCATCGGCCGCCGCGTCACGCCTGCCTGGGTCGCGGGAGCGCTGACAGCTGGCGCCGCCGATCTCTCCGCAGAGGATGCGTTCGCCGCCCTGACGGATGGCCGCGCCGTCCTCCACCTCGCCGAAGATCTCCAGATTCGGCGCGTCCGCGTCATGGGCGCGCACCGCATCGAACTGTCAGGATTCACCGACGCGATGCGCGAGCGTCTTTCCGCCTATGGGCTGTTCCACGAAATCATCTCCTGGAAGCTGCGCATGTTCGTGCCGGTCGACGCGAGCGGCCCGGCGATCCTCGCGAAGCTGATGGAGCGCTATCCGCTCCAGCGCGTCAGCGAAAGGGAGGCAGCGTGACATGGTTCGTCCCGACGCCTCCGATCTCGCGCAGCGTCTCGGCCGCCAGGCCGAGGCGGTGTGCCGTCATTATCTTCACAACGGACATCGCGAAGGCCGCTATTGGCTGGTCGGCGATGTTCGCAACACGCCGGGCCGCTCCATGTTCGTCCGGCTGATCGGAACGAAGAGCGGCAAGGGCGCCGCAGGCAAATGGACCGACGCCGCAACCAGCGAGCACGGCGATCTGCTCGACGTCATCAAGGAGAGTTGCGGCTTCGCCGATTTCAAGGAAACTGTGGCTGAGGCGCGCATGTTCCTCAGCCTGCCGCGTCCGGAGCCGGAGCCGATGACGAAGAGGACAGGATCACGTTCGGCGCCGGCCGACTCGCGGGAGTCGGCAAGACGGCTTTTCGCGATGTCGCAGCCGATTTCCGGGACTCTCGCAGAAGCGTATCTGCGCAATCGCGGCATTACGGCTTTGCACGAAACCGGATCGCTCCGCTTTCATCCACGCTGCTATCACCGGCCGGACGAGCATTCCCCGACCGAAATCTGGCCGGCGATGATCGCCTCCGTCACGGACCTCGACGGGCGCCTGACCGGCGTGCATCGCACATGGCTCGATCCTCGCGGCTTCTCGGAGACGACGCTCGGAAAGGCGCCGATCGAAACGCCGAGACGAGCGATGGGCGACATCAACGGCCATGCGGTCCGCTTTGGCGTGGCGGGCGAGGTCATGGCGGCGGGCGAAGGCGTCGAAACCGTTCTGTCGCTGCGATCGGCGCTTCCGACCATGCCGATGGCGGCGGCGCTCTCGGCGGCGCATCTCTCCGCCATCCTCTTCTCCGACGCATTGCGCCGACTCTACATCGCGCGAGACGACGATCCAGCCGGCGACGGCGCGGTGACGACGTTGATCGACCGGGCTCGGCAGCTCGGGATCGAGGCGATCGTGCTGTCTCCGGCGCTCGGCGATTTCAACGAAGATCTGCGGCTGCTCGGGCTCGATGCGCTCCGGGCCGCCGTACGTGTGCAGATCGCCCCGCAGGACGTCGCGCGCTTCATGGAGCTGGCGGCATAGGCTCGGGCTGACCGGCGGACGCTCGCCGCCGGCGGATTCACGTCACGATGAACGATGACGCTTCCTGAATTGTCGGAGAGGTCCGCCCCCACGGCCTTCTTCAGAGGGCGATCGATCGGCAGGCGGCTCGGATCGGCAACGACTGCGGCCGGCTATTTTCCGGCGCGGCCTGCGGCCGCTTTCCATCGCGAGACAAAATAGCCGTCCTCCGCCGTCCTCCGCTGCGCTCCGGCCCTTCGCTTCGCTGCGGGTGCAGGTCCGTTCCGGCTGCCGCTTTCGTCGCCATGAAGGCCGCGATGGGCGCGGTCGATCCGACGAAAGAAAGCGCCATGATCACCGATCGCGACGATGACCGCCACGAGCCGCACGCGTCATCCCCGACCGACCATATCCTCCAGGAGCTCCAGCTCTACGGCTATCGCCCCTTTCAGGACGAACCCGATCCGAGGCCATTGCCGGAAGGACGCATCGTCTCGGGAGCCGTCGCCGACATCTTCGACGCGCTGATCGCGGCATTGCAGGACACCCGCCTCGAACCGGATCTCGGCGACCTGCTCTGGTCGACCGTCAATCTATTTCACCGCGCCGTGGAGCGGATCGAGCGCGAGCTCGACGACAATGAGCAGGCGCAACGCCGCTCGCAGCGCGAGCAGGATGGCGGCGAGGTGAAATCCGTCGAGCTGGAGCGACTCACCGCCGAAGGGCAGACGCTCCTCGAGCGCCGGGACGCCTTCGAGCTGATGCGCGACCAAGCCGCCGAGCATTACGAGCGCCACACCGGATCATCCTGGCGACCGCGCGGCGGATCGATGGTCAATCACCGCAATCTCACCTCGGCGATGATCGACAGCCGGGACTTCCTCGCGGCGAAGAGGCGCTCCGAAAACGAGGTGCTGTTGCCGCCCGGTCCGAAGATAGCCGTCACCGGCGGCCTCGACTTCAACGACCATCGCCTGATCTGGGCAAAGCTCGACCAAGTCCACGCCAAGCATCCAGACATGGTGCTGCTGCATGGCGGCAGTCCGAAGGGCGCCGAACGAATCGCAGCCCGCTGGGCCGATCACCGCAAGGTTCCGCAGATCGCCTTCAAGCCCGACTGGGCCAGGCACGCGAAGGCGGCCCCCTTCAAGCGCAACGACGCGATGCTGGAAATCCTGCCGATCGGCGTCATCGTCTTTCCCGGAACCGGCATCCAAGAAAACCTCGCCGACAAGGCTCGCAAGCTCGGTATTCCGGTTTGGCGTTTCGGCGCAGGCGGCGCGTGAGCGCCGCCGACCCTCAGAGCCGGAAATGCGCCGAGACGCAAAAGCGTGTCGCCGCGTTTCCGTAAAGCCGTATTTCAGTCGGGCGCGCCGAGCACGGCGATCCTCGCGGCGCGCGCGTAATACGCCAACTCGGCATCATTCTCGATGATCTCATCGAGCAATGCCTTCATGTCGCTCAAATCCGAGTTGGACTGAAACGGCCCGGGCTGCCCCTCGATCGCCAACGCTGCGATGGTGAGCGCCTTCTTCACGAGATGGAGATATCGCCCCGTGAACTCCGTCATGCCGACCTCCTGAGCCGTTCGCTCTGCAGATGCACGTGACCCGCCGACAATAGAGGAGGTTCGCGCGATCCGCGACCGAGCTCCATGAATTCGAAGCAATCGACTCCTGCCGGCGAGCGCCACCCCGCTCCGATCAGCGCTGATCCTCTATCCGACCGATGACCTGACGCCATCAACCCGCGAGGGGTCGGCTACGCGAGCGTGCCGCCGCTTCGGTTTCACCTTCGCGGTGATCGCGGCCATCGGCCGGACACATCGGGCGCCTGTCGCGCGGGGATCGCCCCCGCCTCAGCACAGGAGCCGATCGATGTCTCGAAACCTCACCTTCGCCCACGCTCGCGGTTGGGACCTCGCGAACACCCTCATGATCTGCGTCGTCGTCTTCCATGACGGCGCGGGTGACTACGGCGTCATGCCGTCGACAGAATACGACGGCGATCCCGCCGCCATCGTCCATGAATTCGATCCCTTCCAATCATGAAGGAATCCGCCACCACGAGCGGCGAAAATCCTACGGGATTTTCGCTCGCCCTGCCTCATCTTTCCGGCTAGACTCGCTGCTGCGCCGTGGTGGTGGTGGAAGGCGCGCTCGTCAGACCTTTGTCTCACGGAGACCACCGCCATGATCATCTTCGGACCGCTGCTCGTCATCGCCGGCATCGGCTTCTTCTGCTGGCTGCTGTTCACGCTCGCCGTCTTCGCGCTCCCCTTCTATGCCGGGCTGACGGTCGGCGCCTGGGCTTTTCACACTGGCGCCGGCTGGCTCGGCGGAGCAATCGTCGGCGCCATCGCCGCAGGCCTGACGTTTGGCGTCGGGCAATTGGCGCTCGCCTTCGTTCCCTGGACCTGGCTCCGGCTCGCCATCGTGCTCGTCTATGCTGCGCCGGCGACGGTCGCCGGCTATTACGCCACGCACGGAATTGCCCAGATGGCTATGCAGTCCGCGACATGGCAGACGATTTTTTCGCTCGTCGGCGCGGTCGCAGTCGGCGTCACCGCTTTGGTCCGCATCGCCGGAACCGCCCTGCCGGGGCGGGAAGAAACGCGTCTCGCGCGGGCCTGACGCCATTGCAGCCGCTCCCGTAGGCGCAGGTCGATCTGCATCTCTCCGAGTTCATCGTCGTGACACACGGCGGCTATCACGGCGGCGAGTTCGAATCTTCGTGGCGAGGCGGTCGAAATTGTGATGCTCCTCGGAGCAATCCTTCGGCGAGAGCGATCTCACGGCGTCCGACAATCGGCGGGGTGGGAGGCATTGCGATATGCGGCTCGAAAGCGACGACGAAATTTTATAGCCGGACAGAGGATCGTCATCTTCGTTGGCGCTCGTCGCCGAATCTTCTCGGTCGCACGCCGTCGCCGAATTCGCCCCGATTACTGTCAGTCCGAGCGCTCCATAACGGCCTCTTTGATGGGCGGATCTGGCCGAAGGCCGGCTGCGCCTCGATCGCCTATGCGGCAATGGCGTCGATCGACTTTCTTCCCCTGCCGGCTGCGCCGTCATTCCTCGCGAGACAACAAAGTCGCTCTTGCGCCATCCTCCGCTAACGCTGCGGTCGCGAGCGATGCCGCGTCGATCGCCTCAGGCCCTTCGATCGCCATCGAGGCCGCAATGGCGCGGGCTCGGAACTTCAGATCGAGGAGAATTCCAATGGCGACCATCGGCACCTTCAAGAAGAGCGGCAACAACGAGTTCACCGGCGAGATCGTGACTCTCTCCGTGCAGGCCAAGAACGTTCGCATCGTTCCCGAAACCAGCCGCTCCGGCGAGAATGCGCCCAGCCACCGCGTCTACGTGGGCCGAGTGGAGATCGGAGCCGCCTGGTCCAAACGCTCCAACGAGGGTCGCGATTATCTCGGCCTCAAACTCGACGATCCGAGCTTCAACGCTCCGATCTTCGCCAATCTGTTCGACGACGAGACCGGCGAGGGCTACAGCCTGATCTGGTCCCGCCCGAGCCGCCGCAACGGCGACTGATCGATACCGCGCCCCGCCTCCCAGCGGGGCGCTCGCCCATAAGAATTCGAGCAAGCAGTCCCAGACCTTCCGCGATATGAGGTAAATGGAAGCGTCCGGATTTCCGTCGTACGTTGTTTCAGGATGCCATGAAAACCGAGAAAGTTGGAATCGCCCGCTGCCGAAGATTCGATAGGCTGCACTCTCCGCGCTCGCTCCAGCCGCCTGGCCATGCTTACTTCGCGACAGAAGGTTTGGCCACGGGACGCCTTGTCCGTGGAGCGCATGCTCGATCGGCTTGACGGATTCCAATAAATTTCTCCTAATAGTTCTCCTCGGAGAGGGTCGATATGCGTTTTGTTGAAAACGGTCCCGCATTGCCGGATGAATTATTGGTTGCGAGGGACGAAGGGCACGTGCTGTTCTTTTGTGGAGCAGGAGTCTCGCGAGCAAGAGCGAATCTGCCCAGCTTTCTCGCGCTAGCTGAACAGGTACTCGATCGGCTAAAAGCGTTGCCAGACAGCGACGCATACAGGCTATTTCGCGCGGCGAGAGAACTCCAGGAAAAGAGCGGTGTAAGTGGGCTGCTCGCAGCTGATCGCATATTCAGTCTCCTCGAAAATGACTTTCCCTCACCGGACATAGAGAGGATCGTCGGCTCTCTGCTGACGCCGGACCAAAATGTCGATTTGTCTGCACATAAAATAATGCTCGAATTGAGCCGAAATGCTGCCGGTCAGGTTAGGCTCATTACGACGAATTTCGACAGGTTGTTCCTCGACGCCGATTCGGGAGTTCAGCTTTCAACGCCTGATAGCTTACCGGACCTTTCCCGTATCGATGGGGTTGACGGAATCGTCCATCTACATGGTGTTTTCGAAAAAGGGTATCGTCGGTCTACGGGTGGGCGCCTAATTCTTTCGAGCGCGGAGTTTGGACGTGCTTATCTGGCCGAGGGTTGGGCTGCTCGGTTCATCCGTGACGCGATTGCAAAGTATATTATTGTCTTTGTAGGATATAGCGCCGACGACCCGCCCGTACAGTACTTGCTTGAAGCGCTTTCGCGGGGAAGCAACAATCGGCGAGGCTTATTCGCATTCCAGGACGGACGAGATGACGTCGTCAAGGCGCGGTGGGCTCAAAAAGGCGTGACTGCATTTTCTTACCCCGCCGACAATGGCCATTGCGCGCTATGGGACACGCTCGGAGGATGGGCAGAACGAGCGCGGGACCCGGCGCGTTGGCGTTCGACGGTCATTCGACAAGCGCTAAAGGGTCCGGAAACTCTAAAACCGCACGAGCGCGGACAGGTCGTTCACCTCGCAATGACGACCGACGGATCGCGCGCGCTCGCAGAATCGAAAAAGCCCATTCCTTCGACGTGGCTATGTGTGTTCGACCCCGCTGTTCGTTATGGTACGCCTGGGCCACAAGCATTGTTCCGTAGCGACCTGCCGGAATTTGATCCGTTCGCATTATACGGGATTGACGCTGACCTCGTTCCACCACCACGCGATCGAAGCGATCCTTTCAAGCGACGCGAAGCTCCTCGAGATGCGCTCGATGTGTTCTCTCCAACTTCATTCGACCATATCGGCGCTCAGCGCGGCGGATTTCGGTCGTCTGAGACCGAGTTGCCGTTGCGGCTTGTATCGCTTGCCATTTGGCTGCGGAAAGTAGGTGGACAGCCCGCAGCAATCTGGTGGGCTGCAGGTCAGCGTACACTTCATCCGCGAGTCTTAGGGCTGCTGGAATTTCTGGTGTCGCATAGCAATCGATCGGTGACGGCTGCGGCACGCAGTGCTTGGCGTTATGTGTTGAGCTGCCGACGCGATCCAAATGGGTTGGAAAATCTACGATTACATGATTTACAGCAGCAGGTTGCCAAGGATGGCTGGACGTCCTTGGCATGGCAAGCGTACGAAACGCTCGGTCGTCCCGAACTCACCGTCGAGCGACCATGGGGAGCTGGCCCTCCCACGCGAGTTGACCGATTGACCGACGTAATTCGACTCGATGTGAAGTATACCGATCAACTTTCGTCGATACAGATCCCGGAAACTGCCATTCCGCATGCGGTAGCTATACTGAGACGAAATCTCGACGTCGGCGATATGCTCGAAAATGAGGTGAACCCATATTTTCGAGACGGAGTTTCATCGCTCGTAAGCGATGTCGCTGGTCGCGTCTCTTCTCACGTAGAAGGTTTTAATAAGCGTATCGTCGAATTCACCAATGAATTTGAACGTTTTCTGCGTATCGACAGAGTCGCTGCTCGTAACGAAGTGAATAGTTGGCCGCGAACGAGCAAGGCGTTCGACCGTCTCCGAATATGGGCCGCGGGACTAGACGGATTATGGGATGACGAAACTGCGGGCGACGTTTTGATCGGCATTTCGGAGGAAGTTTTTTGGAATGGTCACGCACAAAGAGATTTGCTGTTAGTTCTTGAGCGTCGCTGGAGTGCGCTTCCGGAGGCAGGTCGAAATGCGATCGAACATCGTTTACTGAAAGGCCGGCCCAAATGGTCGAAAGAGGATCGGCGCGACTATTTGAAGCGTCGCAACGGGCTCACGCTTGAACGCTTGCAATGGTTACAGGAATCCGGTTGTAAACTGTCCGCAAGGACTGAACGAGAACTAAAGCGCCTGGAAGGGCTCACGCCGGAATGGACAAAGGAGCAATCGGCTCGCGCTATCGAAGACATGTCTCCAAGAGCTGGATATGTGGTGACGGACGAAGACCACAATGAGTTCGTTGACACTCCTGTGAGCCAGCTTATCGAGAGAGTATTAGCTGCGCGACACCGCGAAGCTGCCTTCTTCAGAGAACGCGATCCGTATGGCGGACTCTGTAAGGACAAGCCCGTTCGAGTGCTGTCGGCGCTGAAGCATGTCCAAGATCTCGAAAAATCACAGATTGCATGGACGCGGTTCCTCCAGAGCGGGGAACGTTTGAACGATAGAAGGAGGCTTTGTACCCTAATAGCGCGCCGACTCGTCCTGCTGCCCGAACGGGCTCTAGCTCAGATATGCCGACCAGTTGCGTCATGGCTTGCGCGTACTGCAGGAAAGTTATTCGCGTATGATATCGACGGCGCGTATACACTTTTTGACCGGCTCTCGGCTCTCCTCACACAGCATCAGAGTATGGAGTTGTCGGACAGCGTGGTGCTCAACGAGGAGAAGTGGTTAGAAAGGGCATGGAATTCCGTCGCCGGTGATCTGATTTCCGCGCTATTGGAAGACCCTGGTCTCTCGGACCTGTCGCATCGGGGCGGGCTTCCATCAGCATGGAAGCAACGGGCAGAGGCGGTTCTCGCTCTGCGCCCAGAAAACAATCGGTTTGCCATTGTTCGATTTGGGAGTGTGCTTAGCTGGCTCTTTTGGTGTGACGATGAATGGACGGATCAGCACGTTCTGACAGCGTTGACGAGAGATTCGGCAGACAAAGAAGCGTTCATTGCCGGCTTATTTAGCCATCCGAGCATCTCTGGAGAGCAACTATTTTCTCGCCTAAAGCCTCTGTTTTTCGAGCTTGCGGAACAGAATAGCGTCACACTTAAGGGATATACTCAGCCGCTTTCAGGAATTCTTTGCTCTGGATGGCTTCTCAAGAAAGAGGATGGAAGCAGGTGGATAACAGACGAAGAGTTCCGTGTGGTTCTGGTTCGCTGCTCGACTGAAATGCGTGGCTCGATCTTATGGCAAGTGACAAAGTGGGAGAAGTTCGAAGACAAATTTTATTTCATTCACGACGTGTGGCCTCTTCAGCTCGTAGCTCGCGGCCCCACCGTTAGCAATCGCTTGTGTGAGGTTGCTGTTAGTGATGAGGAGCATTTCCCGCAGCTCGCAGCGGCAATTCTTCCGAAACTGACCGTGGTCGAGGACGGAATGCTCTATTCGCTCGCCCATGGAAATGGGACGAAATTGATTACGCGTTACCCGCATTCCGTTCTCGATTTGATGGATGCAATCCTGCCTATGAGCGCTGCCAAATGGCCTTATACCAATCCTCATTGATCAAAACCCATGCGCCCAGTCGCGTAGCCCGATGGACATGATGCGCCAAGGCTGCTCGATGAGCTTGTTCCAGGCGGCGCAACAATGATCGACGATATCGTCATAGGATTTGAAAACGCGG
>NZ_DATBQF010000041.1:0-21413 GCF_036560965.1 Methylosinus sp.
TGCCGGCGAGCCGCGAGATTTCCGCGCGGGTCGCCGGTTGCAGATAGGCGATCGCCGTCACCGCCAGAAGTTCGGTCGGCGTCAGCTCGGGAGCGCCAGCCTCGCGAAGATCGCCCGAACTCGCCGCTCGGATCGCGCCCGCGAAACGCGGCCGCGTTCGAAATTGCCAGCCGCCGGCGACGAAGACGAGTTCATAGGGCCGCGCGCGAAGTTCGTCGACAATGTCGGCGATAAGATCGTCGAGTTTGCAACTCTGTCCGACGAGTTTCGCCAGCGCTTCGCGGGGCATGGGATCGCGCGCGGCGAAGATCGCCGCCTCGACCCGACCCATCCATTCGCGCCAGCGCGCGCCCTCCGGAAACTCGGCGAGATCGGGATCAAACAGCGCGTCCTGTTCGCGCTTTTTGGGACGGCTCATCGCCAAGCCTCACATTCCTTTCTTGACGCGTTTTCTTCGCGAAAACGCTATAGCCCATACAGCCGAAAATTCGACCGGCCGGAGAGTTCGCGCACGGCGCCGAGCTCGACCAGCCGATCGAACAAGCGGCGGGCGGCGCGATCGGATAGCCGCGCGGCCTTCGCGGCGCGCGCGGGAGACAGGGCGTCGTCCGAGAGCAACAATTCGATGACCCGCCCGGCACCCTTGGCGCGCAATTTGGATTGGGCCGCGAGAAGCTTTTCGCCAGCCCGCGCCAACTCACCGGCGAGAGCGCAGGCCTCCCCTGCGGCCATCGCGTAAGCGCCGGCCGCGGCGTGGACCCAATCCGCATCGCTCGGGCGTGGGCGCTTGCCGCTTGGGCCGCGGCGCAGCGACGGACGGGCAATCGTCGTGGCGAGCAGCGGAACCGGCGCGTCCCAACCAAGGCGTCGCGCCAGCGCGAGATCGGCGAGCCACAGCGCCAAAATCTCGGCGTCGACGGCCTGCGCGTCGCGAAACAGCTCCATCGCCGCGGCGCTCGCGCCCGCGGCCGCCGCCAGCGGAGTTTCGGCGCCGGCGACGATGTCCCGCAAGGCGGCGGCGACCCCCTCGAAGCCTATGTCGGCCGGGAGGTCCAAAAAATCGGCGGCGTTTCGCAAGATCGAGTCCTCGAGCGGCGTTGGGCGGCACTCGAACAGGCGCCACAGCCGATGGATGCGGCCAGCCGGGCTGGTGGGCGCGTCCGCGTCGGCGTTGGGCGAAAGATGTTCGGCGTCGCGCAGCGCGGAAGAATCCTCGCGATGACGCGACAGACCGGCGCAGGCGGTCGCGGCGCGCAAGGCCAGGCGCTGGCGCAGCGCGCCGGCGAACGGCGGATTTTCGCGCAAGATTTGATCCAGCAAGGCGAGACCGGCGCCGGCGCAGAACGCCGCGTCAGAGCTCGCGTCGACGCCGACAGCGGGTGGCGTCGGCAGTCGCGCCCACTGCGGAAACATTTGCTCGAACAGTGGGTTAGTCGGCAAAGAACTCGGCGCGGCAAGCCGGCGCGACCGCCGCGTGGGCGCGACGACGGGCGCCTGCCCGAGCGGATCGGCGCCTGGAGCTTCGTCGTCGAAGACGTCAGCGGGAGCGAATCGGACCATGGCTTTAGCATAACCCAAGGCGGCGCTTTGTCACCTGGTTCAACGCCATATCCGCCGCGCTTGTCTTCCTAAATCTATGTCCGATAATGATGGCTTATCGGACATGATTCGGAACGTCCCAAAATTCGGGAAAAATTTCGCGTTTGATCGGTGGCCGGCCTTTCCAGGCGTCGGGTTTTTCCGGCCAGGACTCCGCTTGAATGACCGGACTCGTTCGCTTCGGAAACCAGGCCGCGTCGAGCTTTGGCGACCGCGGTCTCGAAGCGAAGCGCCGAAATTTGGCGCGCGGTCGTGAGATCCGCCGAGCGCAATGGCGAGACTGGCTGAACCGGAATGATTGAAACTGTCGAGGGCCCATGACGGAAGCGAAAGCCTCTTCAACGTCGGATGACGGAGTCGAAATCGGCGCGCCCGTCGCGGAGCGGAACGGCGCGCCGCATCTCGCGGCGCTCGGCGAAAAGGCGCGCGATTACGCCCGCAACGCGCGTTCGGAGAACACCCAGCGCGCCTACGACGCCGATTGGCGACAATTCTCCTCCTGGCTGCGCCGCCAGGGGTTCGATCCGCTGCCCCCGAACCCCCAAACCGTAGGCCTGTATCTCGCCGCCTGCGTCGACGGCGGGCGCGGAAAGGAGCCCATTTCCGTCGCGACGCTCGAGCGGCGCCTCTCGGGGATTTGCTGGCGCTATCGCCAGCTCGGCGAACCGCTGGACGCGAGCGATCGGCACATCTCGACCGTGCTCGCCGGCATTCGACGCGCCCATGGCCGACCGCCCGTCCAAAAAGAAGCGATCTTCGCCGACGACCTGCGCGCGATGCTGGCCCCACGCTCGACAACGATTTGAGGGGCCTGCGCGACAAGGCGATCTTGGCGATCGGCTTCGCCGGCGGCCTGCGCCGCTCGGAAATCGTCGGTCTCGACCGCGGCCCGAACCAATCCGAGGACGGGACCGGCTGGATCGATATTTTTACTGGCGCCGAGGCGTCGACCGCCAGCATGAATTCCCGCGCCAAGCCGCCGCGCAAGGAGAAGGAGGACGACGCTCCCGATTCTGCCGCAGCAAGCGAAGGCGGCCTGCTGCTGACCATCAACGGCAAAACCGGCTGGCGCGAGGTCGAGATCGGTCGCGGCTCTCGCCCCGACACCTGCCCGGTCATCCTGCTGGAGACCTGGATGCGGCTCGGCCGCGTCAATCATGGCCCCCTGTTCCGACCAATCGCGCGCAAGAACGGCGGCGTCTCCTCGGAGCGGCTGACCGACAAGCACGTCGCCCGCCTGGTGCAGAAGACCGCGATGAAGGCGGGAATCCGTGGCGATCTATCCGAGGGCGAACGCAAGCGCGCCTTTGGCGGCCATTCGCTGCGCGCCGGCCTCGCCTCGTCGGCGCAAATCGAGGAAGCCCATGTGCAAAAGCATCTGGGCCACGCCAGCGCCGAGATGACCCGCCGCTACCAGAGGAAGCGCGATCGGTTTCGGGTCAATCTCACCAAGGCCGCGGGGTTGTGAGCGTCGTAAAACGGCCGGCGCCAGTTGGACCGCAGCGGCTTTCGAGATTTGGACGCGTTTCCATCACCCCGCCCGCTTGCGTTCGCGCGACGCCTTCCCCGCTTTGCCGCGCAAAAGGGCCATCAGCACGGGTCCGAGCGAAAACTCCCCTGCCCTCGCTTTCGCGGTCAAAACCCGCAAATAGCCGCCGGCGGATTTGATTTCCTCGCCGCGCTGCAGGATCGCGG
Organism: Methylosinus sp.; assembly: GCF_036560965.1. Lineage (NCBI taxonomy): Bacteria > Pseudomonadati > Pseudomonadota > Alphaproteobacteria > Hyphomicrobiales > Methylocystaceae > Methylosinus > Methylosinus sp. The sequence continues at coordinate 3,295 of NZ_DATBQF010000041.1, forward strand.
CGATGACGATCGACGTATCGTGCTCGCCCAAAACTTCGAGCGCTTGCGCCCAGGCGTCCGGCGACACGCCGATCGCCTTTCGCACCACCGCGGCGGTTGTCGCGAGGTCGCGCCACGACGAAATCCCGCCAGAGGCGAAGTCGAGGATATCGGGACAGGCCTCCAGCACCATCCCCAGCGGATAGGTCCGCACAGCCCCGGGCTTTTGCTCAGGCTTGTGGCCCTCCGGTCCCAATATCTCGGTGTCTGTCCTCGATGGAGCCCCGGGCTTTTGGTCGTCGAGCCCGGACGGTTCGCCCCTGCCTTCTTGAAGGCTAGGTTCAAGATCAAAAATATTTGTAGTTTGATTCTGTATGTGGCGCTCACTTTGGGACTCATTGGCGCTCATATTTTGGGCTTTTACATGAGTTTCCAGGAGCTTGCGGATTTCGGCGGCAACGGCGACAAGTTCGCTCGCCAAAGCCTCCATATCGGAACGCAACAAATTGCGTGCGTAGCGCCCGGAGAGCGTTGCGTAGCGCAAATGAAAACCTTCCCAGTCGCCTGGAACCCCCTCCTCCAGGCCGGTGGCGATCATCTTGGCGATGTCCCGGCGCGTCAGCGTGATTTTTTCGCGCAGCAGCGCCGTCGCGCGGTTTTCGGCGCGGACCTCCTCGGCGAGGTTCTCGATCTCCTCGGCGCGCGCAATGAGCGGCGTGAGGTCGAAACCGAAGGCGTCCTCGATCGCGCCCCCCTGCCCTCTCCTGGCGAAGCGCTTGCCGTTCGGAGAGTCGCGCCGAATGATCAGCCCGGCGTCGACGAGACAAGCCAAATGCCGGCGCAGCGTCGCCGGCGCCATGCCATGGGCGCGGATCGAGAGTTCCTTGTTCGAGGGGAAGACGACGATGCCAGGGCCGGATGAATCAGCTTCGCCCGCCTTGGAGTCGCTCGCCGGCAAAGTCAGCGCCGTTTCCTGATGGAAGGAGAGCAGCGCGTGCAGCACCGATAGCGCTCGGTCGGCAACGCCGAGCGGCTCCTTGGCTTCGGTGAGCGCGCGAAACAGCCGCCATTTATGGACGACGGTTTCAGATGCGCCCGGCTTGGCGGCGAAATTTTCGGTCGCGGTCTGGCTCGCCACCATGGCGAGCGACAGCGGCCGCCGCCCAAAGGGCGTCGTTGGACGTGTCTGCATGATCCTTTGCCTCGTTCAGGCAAAAGAAATCCGCTCGCCGAAACGGCGCCGACTCTTGACAGCGATTCGCGGAAGTGTGATTCTCTAGGTGCGAACTACGAGAAGGGCTTCCGGGGCGACGTTTCGGGGGCCTTTTTCTTTTGTCGATGTCTCCTGCGTAATACGCTCGACGTCACACATGACTCTCCCCGTCATCGACGGGATTTGAACTCCTCGTAGAGCGCCTGCAATCGCTCGAGGACGAAGTCACCAAATTCAGGGGCGACGCGACGATCGATCGTCACCGAAATTTTTTCGGCGTCCTGCACAATCTTGGCGAGTTTTGCGCCTTCCGCGGTCGTCCAATTTTGGAGACGAGGCCGCTCCGCGACGCTCGGTCTCACCAAGGCATGAACACGTCGAAACCGCTGATCGCTTTCGAGAGCGAGGAAGTCCGGCGACGCAATCAATGCTTTGACCGATTTCGCGACTGCGGGATCCGAAAAACGCTCGGCGAGATCGATCCACCCGCGCCGCCCGATTCCGAGGGACGGACCAATCGCATGGATGACATTCTCGGGAACTCTCGAAATAACCGAGAGCATGTTGGACAAATCGCTCTTGTAGACGGACAGCGCGGTCATGATCGTGTCCCGCTTGAAGCCTCTCTGTTCCAAGCTGCGCGCGAAACGCGCCTTCTCTATGAACGACAAATCTTGCCGCTCGTTGTTTTCCTGACCTTGCGCAATGACGAGTTCATCATCGGAGAGAGACTTGACGACGGCGCGCACTGTGCGCTGCAGATCGAGCGCAGCGCGAAGCCTCCGATGGCCATAGGCGACCTGAAAACGCCCGCTCACGCTCGGATGCGGGCGCACAAGAATCGGCACCTGCTGCCCATGATCTCGAATAGCTTCGACCAGTCGTGCATGCGCCTCCCGGCTCGTCGCCATGCGATCCTCGACGAAGGAAGGATCGATCAGCGTCGGATCGAGGTCGACAACGACCTGCCCCTCGGCAAGCTGCCGCTCGATAGCGAGCGCGCGCTCGGATTGTGCTTTGAACTCGCTGAGAGACTGCCCGAGCGCGCCGACAGGAGCCGCAGCAGACTTTATAAGTGCCGAGGAGCCGAGAATGGGTCGTGTCTTGTGCGTTGCCGCCCTTACCACGGGATCCGCGTCTGACTTTTCGTTGACTCGGAGATCATCGGTCGCGGCCGTGACTTTACCGTCGGAGGCGGGCGCCGAGCCGAGTTGCAAATTCGCGAAGAGCGCTTTTCGGCTCATGCTGTCCTCCCCCAGGCTCTTCGGATTAAACTCTCGATCTCTCCGTTGACTTGGTTCATGGATTCGACCGCGCGATCGTATGTCGATCGGGTGAACTGCTGGCGCTCCACTTCATACAGCGTCTGGTTTGTGATCGACGCGTCCGAGATCGCCGTGCTTTTCAGCATGGGATGTATGAGCACGTGTTCCCCGAAGATCGACCGCAGGAAAGCGACCATCTGATTTTGAGGGCCGTCGCTCGGCTCGAATCTCGTGACGAGGTAATTCATCCAGTCGTAATTCGTGGTCCCCCCCGCATCGGCTACGACCTCCAAGAGGTCTCCCGTCATCGTCAAGAACTGCGCCATCGACAACACGTCGAGCATTTGCGGATGCACCGTGATCAGAACGGCGGTGGCGGCGCTCAACGCAGAGAGGGTCAAATAGCCGAGTTGCGGAGGGCAATCGATGACGACGATGTCATAGAGGTTTTGCGCCTCAGCAATCGCCTGAGCGATACGTCCAAAAAACATCAAATCTCCGGGTGCACGCTGCATCAGCGCTCTCGGCGTTTCGTGCTCGAACTCCATCAGCTCTAGATGGGCGGGGATCAAATGCAGATTGGGAATATAGGTTCCTCTGACGATCTCGCTGATGGAACGACGATGCTCGTCGTACCGAATCGCGCCGTACAAAGTTTCATTGGATCCTACATCGAGTTCGGGCTGCGAGCCGAAAAGTGCAGACAGGCTTGCCTGAGGATCGAGATCAATGGCGAGAACGCGATACCCGTGCAGAGCGAGATATTGCGCCAAATGCGCCGATGTCGTCGTCTTCCCCGACCCACCTTTGAAATTCATGACAGTGATAATCTGCAAATGCTCGCCATCGACGCGATGGGGCAGATAGCGACGATCACCTCGGGCGCTCTGGTCGAGAATACGACGAATATTCTGAATGTCCTCAACCGAGTAGGACCGTCGACCGTTCGTGACCGTCGAAGCCACCCCGCGTCCTTCAGCCGCGACCTGCCGGAGATATCCTTCGTGGATGCCAATAAGCTTCGCCGCTTCCGCAGGCGAAAATAGGCGGATGGATTTTTCTGCGGACGGAGGAAAATTGTTGCGTTGATGTGCCTGCAACTGCTGAGACAGATTATTCGCGTGCCGCTGAATCAGCGTCCGAAGCTCTGTCGCCTTCGAAGCGGAAATGGCGGGTTTGCGTGCCATGTCTGGAGGGATCTCACAAAATCAAAGCTGCGGAGTTTTTCAAAGTTTCGCGCTTCGAGCGCGTCTTGAGGCATTAGCGCCGATTCTGAGCGGAGGCGCAACGTTTTTTCTGCTAACGAAACGTTAAGAGCTGAACGAATCATGTGAGCTCGATTGACGCAATAATTCGTTGGCGCAAATCCCAAACATCACATTAGGGTGCCGGCCTGACGGCTGGGATCGTTAGCCGCGGCTAACTTCTTTCTTCAGCGATCCCGAGTTAGCCGCGGCTAACTCGGGGCCAGCCGGCCCACGTACGACACCCTAGCCCAGATGTAGCCAAGCCGACGCACCTCCGAGCCGGGCGTTGACAACCCTACTGGACCGCCCCACGTGACCTCGCCAACTAAGCACACGGGGGAGAGAGTCGGGCAAGCAGCCGCTTAACGCGGCACGTTCATGCCGCGAGAAACGGAGATCACCCTCTCAGCGGAGCCGTTCCTTCGCTGAAAATATCCACATAAGCGCGATAGCTGAAATCGCGCCACGCCGACGGCCCATAATCTCCGCGACGATGCCCAGGCGCTCGAGATCGGCCAGCGCCGCATTGACGGTCGGCGCGCTCAACCCGGTACGCGCGACGAGATCGTTCGCGGTGACGAATGGATGCAGCTGAAGCAAGTCGTGAATGCGAAGCGAGGACCCCGTCCGATCGCTTTCGGCTGCTATCCGCTCCCGATCGCGCGTGAAAAGACCCGCGATCCGCACGGCTGCTTCGAAGGCCTGATTCGCCGTTTCGGCAACGCCCTCCAGAAAAAATTCGAGCCAGCTCTCCCAAGCGCCATTCTCGCGGACCTCTTGCAAAAGACGATAATAGTCCGCGCGATGCGTTTTCAGATAAAGGCTGAGATAGAGGAGGGGAGTCCGCAGCACGCCATTGGCGCAAAGGAACAGCGTGACCAGAAGGCGCCCCACATGACCATTCCCGTCGAGAAACGGATGAATGGTCTCGAACTGGACGTGAAGCAGCCCGGCTTTGATCAGCGGCGGCAATTGCGATCCGGTTTCATGAATGAAGCGCTCGAAAGCGTCGAGACAGCCGCCGAGCTCACTGGGGGGCGGGGGCACGAACAGCGCGTTGCCGGGCCGCGTGCCGCCGATCCAATTCTGCGAGCGCCGAAATTCGCCGGGGTCTTTCGTCTCACCACGACCGCTCTGCAGGAGGCGTGCGTGGAGTTCACGAATGCGTCGAAGCGAGAGCGGGAACTCTTCGAGCCCTTCGAGCCCGTACATCATCGCGTCGACATAATTCGAGACTTCCCGGATGTCGTTGATCGGTTGGCCCGACGACGCCTCCGTCTCGAACCGAAGGAGATCGGCGAGAGTCGACTGCGCGCCCTCTATTTGCGAGGAGAGCACGACTTCCTTGCGGACATACATGTAGAGAAAAAGCTCCTGTCGCCGCAGCAGGACGGCTGCGCCATCGAGCCGGCCGAGCGCTCGCTCCGCGGCGCTGACGCGACCGAGAAGGGGCAGGAGATCGATGTCCCGGCTCGGCGGCAGGGGAGGGGGAACGAAGGCGCGCACGACTTCGCCGCCGACAGTCGCTTCTCCGTAGCGCCCAAGCCGGAACCTACGGGAATTCTGACCGCTCATGGGCGCAGTATGATCCAGGCTTCTTATTTGAGCACCCCGGCATCGCCTTAAATGGTCGACCTGAGGCTTTAAGACGGCTCAATTTAGCGGGCGTCCCACCCGCGCCGTCCAGGTCACAGTTGCGACGCCTCCCGAAATTCAATTCGGCTATAATCTCCGTTATGGCGCCGAAAAACACACTCACCGCCCAAAACCTCCGAGCGTCGGCGCGGAGCGGCTCGCCGAATTGTTGATGGAAATCAGCAGTGGCGATGCCGCGGTAAAGCGTCGCTTGCGACTCGCGCTCGCCGGTGCCCGCGGTCCGTCCGACGCCGCACGAGAAATTCGCAAGCGCCTCGCCGGGATTTCTCGGTCCAGCGCTTTCATCGATTGGCAGAAGCGCCGCGCGCTCGTCAATGACCTCGATACGCAGCGACGCGCAATCGTCGATCACGTCGAACCGGCCGATCCGAAAGAAGCGCTCGATCTTATGTGGAGCTTCACGGGTCTCGCCGCTTCGGTGTTCGCGCGCTGCGACGACAGTAGCGGAACGATCGTCGGGATTTTCCGCCGAGGCGCAAAGGATCTCGCTCGCTTGGCCGAGACCGCGCGTTGTGACGCAATGGAGTTGGCGGACCGCACCTATCCGGCGCTGCTCGCCAACGACAATGGACAATACGACCATCTCATCGCCACGTTGAGCGGTTCGCTCGGCGGCGCCGGTCTCGCGCATTTGAAGCAGCGTCTCATCTCGCTGTCCAAGGAGCCGATAAAAAGGATCGAGGATCACGAGAGGCGCAAAATCGGCTGCTCGGCGAGTGGTCCTATCTTCGAAGACGAGATCCAGAACCGCCATCGGGCCAGCGTCATTCGGTTTGCACTGAGCGACATTGCCGACGCGCAGGGCGACGTCGACGCCTTCGTCGCGCAATATGACAAGCGAGCGACGAAGTTTCCGAAGATCGCGGCGGAAATTTCCCGACGGCTCACCGCTGCCGGGGCGCCGACGAAGCGCTGCAGAGATAGTAGACGCAGCGGAGCGCGGGCACGCCGACCGCCCTGAGTTCGAATGGGAAGACGCGCGCATCGCCGCGCTCGAGGCGCTGGGTCGAAGCGAAGACGCGCAAGCAGCGTGTTGGTCATGCTTCGAGCGATTTCTGTCAGAGGGGCATTTGCGCGAGCATTTGAAACGCCTTCCCGACTTCGATGATATCGAGGCGGAAACAAGAGCGCTCGACATCGTCGAAAGCCACGCCAATTTCCAACAGGCGCTGTGATTTCTGGCGTCATGGCCGGCCCTCGATCGGGCGACGAAGCTCGTCCTACAGCGCTCTCAGGATCTCGACGGAGATCGCTATGAAATTTTGACGCCGGTCGCCGAAGCCCTGGCCGGGAAACACCCATTGGCGGCGACGCTGGCGTTGCGCGCCATGATCGAATTTGCGCTCGATCAAAGTCGAACCAGCCGCTACAAGCACGCCGCGCGCCATTTGCTGGAATGCGCCGGGTTGGCCACAAATTTCGGCGACTTCGGAAAGCACGAGACCCACCAAGCCTTCGTGGCGCGGATGCGCAGCAAGCACGGCAAGAAGACTTCTTTCTGGTCCAACACGGCCTGAGCGCCTCTCGAGCGGTTGGTCGTGTGGCCAAAAGGCGGTATCGAAGCAGGCCATTGGAGCGCGTGCATTGCGCGATGTAAGAGTCGATCGACAGCGAGATCGGGTTCGTCATGCCCTTCGAAGAATTGAACGCGGCTCAGGTTCGAATTGAAATCGCCGGCGTCTCGCCGCCGATTTGGCGACGCCTCATTGTTCCGCTTTCTTGGAACCTTCACCAATTGCATCTCGCGATGCAGGCCGCCTTCAATTGGTGGAACTACCATCTCCATGAGTTTCGGATCGGCGGGTTGCGCTACGGCGACTTGGAAATCGAAGACGACGTCTGGTCGGATATGGATCCCCGAGTGTTCGATGAGCGCGAAGTGCGGCTGGCGGACTTTTCCGGCGAAGACCGAATTGCCTTCGGCTATCGTTACGACTTTGGAGACTGTTGGGATCACACCGTCGAGATCGAAGACAAGCTCACGCTGCCGGTTTCACCAAAGCACGCAACATGCGTCGCTGGCGCTCGGGCCCGCCCGCCGGAGGATGTCGGCGGGAGATACGGCTATGAGAATTTCCTCGGGATCATTTCTGACCGTAAGCACCCGGAATATCGCGAGACCCTGACCTGGTGCGGCGGGCATTTCGACCCGGAGTGGTTCGATCTCGCGATCGTCGACAAGGACGTGCGGAGCGCGCTGCGGCCCGGCGTGAAACGTCGCCTTCATCAGCCGAAACCGCGGAAAGAAAAAGCGAAGTGATTTTTAAACTGGCCCGCACTCGCGAGTTGGCAACCCGCGCTTTCAGGAATTGATAGCGCCGAGCCATTGAGAAAAGACCGTCGTGTGACGGCACTCGTCGGTCGAGACGCTGAAGCGACGAGCGGATTGGAACGGGGAGGGGACCGCCGTAGCGGTCCAGTGGGGAGCTTTTGTTTCACTCGCTTCGGCTGTTGTTGCCGACCATCGGCGGCGCGTCCATCCCGCCGAGCTCACGGTGTTACCAGCTGTGCCGGCGAATTCGAAGCCTTCCTCTCCTCGCCAGCATAACGGCTGAGCCCGGTGGATCTCGAAAAAGCCTATTCCACCCTCAAATTATCGGACATCAAAATCCGCGCGACAACTAGGGCGCTTTGAACACGGACAAAGCAACAAAAGCGCCGCCGAGAATTCGCGCGCGTCATGCCACAAGCGCCCTTTTGACGGCTTCCGGCTCCCGTGCGATCACGCGCAGCAACATGGCGGCTGGGCCGCTGACCGCACGCTGACCCTGCTCCCATTTGCGATAACCGGATAGGCTCATCCCCATGAGGGGAGCCATCTCCGCCTGTGTAAGCCCCGCATATTTGCGGACCTCGCGCGGATTTACGGGGGCGTGAACGACAGCTGGCCCTTCGCCCTTCACATGTGCCAGGGCTTCGCCAAGAGACTGGATCAGGTCTTCTCCAAACGCGGTCATCTCTTCTTCCTTGCAGCCTTGATCGCATCCACGAGCGCCGCGGCGCCCCGCTTTTCCTCGGGCGTCAAATCGACCTTTTCGTTCTTCTGGTAGACCAGCAGTGCGTAAAGCGGGGTCGAGTCATCGAGAAAATAGTAGACTACCCGAGCGCCGCCACGTTTGCCTCTTCCAGAAGCTGCAAATCTGACTTTACGCACTCCACCCGTGTCAGGAATCACGTCGCCGCTGAGCGGATTGTCAGCGAGGAAGGAGATGAGTTCGGCCTTTTCATTCTCGTCGAAAAGCTTCTCCGCTTGCCGCGTGAATGTCGGGGTTTCCGCCACAGTTTGCATTAAGCCTAGTAACCCATTGGGTTGTATTTGTCAATTAGCCAGGATCGAGAGCTGAAGCGGGATTGAATTCACCGTTTGAAAATGCAGCCGAAAGCCGAAGTTCGCTGCCGCCACCCAGGGCCAAACAGGAAAAAGGCCTGAAAAACAGGCCTATTCGTCGATTTGCGCGCCGAAAGCTCGCCTTTAGAGCCGTTCCGAGGCTCGCTTTCGGCTGCCCTGGCGACGCATTTCGAGCCAAGCGGCGAAAGAGAAAAACGCATCTCCTATCACTCAAGCTAAAAGCAATATAACTTGCTAATTATCTTGATTCGCATGGAATTAAAATGGCTTTAGATCTTCACGGCTCGGTTTCATTCGAGCGCCTGCAAGCGCCCTTCGAGAGCTCGTCGACGCCCTCGCGTGCGTCGACGAGCGCCTTTGATCCAATCCCGGTGCGGTTCAATTCGTTCTTCGCGCGCATTTCCACGACGCCTGCGCCGCCTTGTGGCGCTCAGGCGAATTCGTGCAGCTCGAAGACCTCGTGCTTCATGACGCTGGGACGGACGCGCATACTCCGACGCACCAGCTCGTCCGGGCTCATGCCGTTCTGCTCTCGCGCCATCGCATCGCCGATCGCGAACCGGGATGGGCGCTGACGATCGAGGGCCTCGCCAGTCTGCGGGGCGTGTCGCGACCGCACGGCATTCCGCTGGAGGCGACAGCGGACGGCTCGGGCGCCATCGAGGGCGAAGACGCGGCGGAGGATGAGATCGAGAACGGGGAGCGATCCTCAACGGGGGAATGCGACGAGATCGACCAATTGCTGGCGCGAACATCGCGTTTGACGGAGCGCATCGAGCCGGCCCCGAGCAAACGGGACGACTCTGGTTTGGTTTACGATGAGGATTGGGACGAGGAGGCCCGCCTCGCCGAGTGGCGCGAGCATCTCAGCCAGACAAGCAATCTTCCGCCCTTGATGGCTGCAGGCATTGCGCTCGACGCCTGGGAAGAGATCGAGCCCTTTCAGCACAGCCCATGGCTCGGGTTCTTGTTCGTCGCGGCCTTGCTGCGGCGCCGGGGGAAAACGCGGCATCACCTATCAGCGTTGCATGCGGGATTTCGTCACGCCAAATATCGAAGGAGTCGGAACAGTGATTTCGAATCCCGGCTGATAGTCTTCGCGCAGGCGGTCGAGTTCATGGCGAAGGCGGACTTGAAGGAACTCGACAGATTGACGCTCGCGCGCGAGCTCCTTCTCCGAAAATGCAAAGATTGTAGAACGAATTCGAGGCTGCCGCGGCTCGTCGACCTGTGTCTGGCTTCGCCGGTCGTCACCGTCCCTTTCGTCGCCAGAGAACTCCAATGTCGCAGCAAGCAGCGACCACGATGATCGACGAACTCTCGTCGAACCTTCGCGAGTTGACTGGACGAAGGCGATACAGGGCGTGGGCTGTCATATGAGAGATGGAGCGCATTGGTCGCTCGCGCCGCTGGCGAGATCACCTTGCTGGCGAGCCTCGAGAATAGGGGGATGTCGAACGCGCGCGCGGTTTGAAGTGGGTATTGCGCGTCTGCTGTGATTTCCCGATAGTCTCGCGCGTCTCTCCATCGAAAGCCGCGCGTCGATCATGCCTGTCGCCCTCACGCCCGTCCTGACGCCGCATGGCGCCTTGCGCCTCGACAGTCGGGAGGGCGATGCGCCGATCGACGACGAGATCGCGGCTCGCCTCGAGGCGTATTTTGCGCGCGGCGCCGGCCATGGCCTGCTGCATCTGGGGCTCGCCGAGGCGGGAACGATTCTTTCTCCGGGCTGGATGTTCTGGCGCGGCTTCGCGATCGGCTTCGCGACGAAACTCTGTGCGACGGCCGACACCGCGACGAAGGAGCCGCCGTCCCGTAGCGCGCTGCGCGAATTGGTCGACGCCGCGCCGCCCATGCCCGGAGGCGAATATCTGCGCGTCGAGGTTCTGGAGGCGCTATGGGGCGGGATGGCGGAGGCGCTCCGCGTCGAGCTCTCGGCGAGCGGCGCGTCGCTGCGTGATTTCATGGCGGGCGCGGACCGTCGCTGGCGGCTGGTCGGGCGCGTGCATCTCAATCTCGCCGAAAACCGGCGCGACCCCGATTTTCCGTTCGCCTTCATGGCGACCTATGCATCCTCGCTCGCCGAGCACGGAGCTTTGCGCCATGCGCCGCTGGCGCAGGCGCTGCGCGACTTCGCCGACGACAAGCGCAGGCTGCTCGATTTGCTGGAGCCGGTCAGCCATGCGGCCGAGCGCCTGGACTGGTTGAAAGAGATCGTCGACGCCGACGAAATCTTTCACCCCCTGCGCTGGACTCCGAAGGACGCGATGCGCTTCCTCGAGAGCGTCGAGACAATGGAGGCCTCGGGCGTGATCGTGCGCATGCCGGCGAATTGGCGCATGAATCGTCCGAGCCGTCCCAAGGTCGAAGCGACGATAAGATCCGTTGCGCCGTCCATGGTCGGCGCCGAGCAGCTGCTCGATTTCGACATGCGCGTCAGTCTCGACGGCGAGGCGCTCACGCGTGATGAAATCCAGAGCCTGCTCGAGGCGACCGAGGGTCTCGCTCTGCTGCGCGGCAAATGGGTCGAAATCGATCGCGAGCGCCTGAAGGCGACGCTCGATCGTTTCGCGGCGGTCGAGACGCTCGCCGATAAAGAGGGCCTCCCCTTCGCGCAAGCGATGCGCCTCATCGCCGGCGCCGATATCGGCGTCGGAGCCGGTGGTCCGATCGATACGAAATGGGGCCATATCGACACGGGACCCTGGCTGGCCGAAACGCTGCGCGCCTGCCGCGATCCGCAGGCCGCCGCCGACGCCGATCCGGGCGCGGCTTTGAAGGCCGAGCTGCGTCCCTATCAAAAGACCGGCGTGCAATGGCTGGCCTTTCTGACCCGCTTGCGTCTCGGCGCCTGCCTCGCCGACGACATGGGCCTCGGCAAGACCATTCAGCTCCTCGCGCTTGTTCTCACGCTGAAACAGCAGGCGCCGGACGACGGGCCGAGCATTCTGGTCGCGCCGGCGTCGCTGCTCGCCAATTGGGCCGCGGAGGCGGCGCGCTTCGCGCCGAGCCTGCGGGTGCGCGTGGCCCATCCGGCCTTCATGCCGGCCGCCGAATTGAAAGCGGCGACATCGGGCAGCTTTTCCGACGCCGACCTCGTCGTGACCAGCTACGGCGCTGTGCTGCGCATCGGCGCTTTCACCGCAACGAATTGGCGTCTCGTCGTGCTCGACGAGGCGCAGGCGATTAAAAACCCCGGCGCCCGACAGACGCGCGCCGTCAAAGCGCTGCACGGCGCGGCCCGCATCGCGCTCACCGGCACGCCGATCGAGAATAATCTTCGCGATCTCTGGTCGATCTTCGACTTCATCAACCCTGGCCTGCTCGGAACGTCCAAGGCCTTCGCGGATTTCGTCAAACGGCTGTCGTCGCGGGAGCCGCCCTCCTACGCCCCGCTGAAGAAGCTGGCGGCGCCCTATATTCTGCGCCGCCTCAAGACCGACAGAAGCGTCATCGCCGATCTTCCGGACAAGACGGAAGTCGCGGCCTATTGCGCGTTGAGCAAGAAGCAGGCGGTTCTCTACGAAGGGGCGGTCGCGGAGCTCGAGAGACGCCTCCAGGAGTCCGAGGACGATATCGCCCGGCGCGGCCTCGTTCTGGCCATGCTGATGCGGCTCAAGCAAATCTGCAATCATCCCTCGCAATGGCTGTCCGACGGCGCCTATGACCCCGAGCATAGCGGGAAATTCGCGCGCCTCGCCGAGATCGCCGACACCGTCGCCAGCCGCCAGGAGAAGCTGCTGGTGTTCACCCAGTTCAAGGAGATCATCCCCCCACTGGAGCGCCTGCTCTGCGGGGCTTTCGGGCGTCCCGGCCTCGTGCTCCACGGCGGGACCGCAGTCGGCAAGCGCAAGGATCTCGTCACGAAATTCCAGGAGGACGAGACAATTCCCTTCTTCGTCCTGTCGCTGAAGGCCGGAGGCTCTGGACTCAATCTGACCGCCGCTTCGCATGTCGCGCATTTCGATCGCTGGTGGAACCCGGCGGTCGAGAATCAGGCGACCGATCGCGCCTTTCGCATCGGCCAGAAGCGCAACGTCCTCGTGCACAAATTCGTCTGCCGTGGCACGATAGAAGAGCGAATCGACGCGCTGATCGAGTCCAAGCGGCAATTGGCGCAGGAGTTCCTCGGCGGCGGGCAGGAGCTCGACCTCGCAGGGATGAAGGATCGGGACCTGCTGGCGCTGGTCAGGCTGGATCTCGACGCGGCGATGAAGGAAGCATGAGCCCATGGCCTTTTGGAGCTATCCCGCCTATGTCCCCGTCGCCCAGCGCCGCGCCCAGGCGGCGAAGGAGGTCGCGAAGCTGAAGAAGAAGGGGCGCGTGATCACGCCCGTCGCGCTCGAAGGCCGCAAGATCGCGCAGAGCTTCTGGGGCAAGGCCTGGTGCGACAATCTCGAGCGCTATGCCGATTTCGAGAGCCGCCTGCCGCGCGGACGCACCTATGTGCGCAACGGTTCCGTGGTCGATCTGCAAATTGCCCGAGGAAAGATCGCCGCTCTCGTCAGCGGCTCCGAAATCTACGAGGTCGGGATCGCCGTCACGCCGACGACGCCGGAGCGCTGGCGAGCCATCTGCCGCGACAGCGCCGGCTCCATCGCCTCGCTCGTCGAATTGCTGAAGGGCAAGATCTCGAAAAATGTCATGGAGCGCGTTTGCCGGGATGGCGACGGCCTCTTTCCCGCTCCCCGTGAAATCAAAATGTCGTGCTCCTGCCCCGACGGGGCGAACATGTGCAAGCATGTCGCGGCGTCGCTCTATGGCGTCGGGGCGCGGCTGGACACTGCGCCCGAGCTCTTGTTCGCCCTGCGCGGCGTCGACAGCGCCGATCTGATCTCGAGCGTCGACGCCGGCGCGACGACGCCGCGCACCAGCGCGCTCGGCGAACGCATCCTCGCGGCGGATGAGGTCGCGGCGCTGTTCGGGATCGAGATGTCGCCGGAGCCCACTCAGGCGGCGGCGCAGCCCCGGGAAGCGCGGAAGCAGGCCGAGCGGATGAAATCCGAGCCGAAGCTGGCAAAGACGGCCAAAGCATCGGGCGGCAAGGCGGCCGTGCGCGACGAGACGCCGAAGGCGGTTCGGGAGAAGCCGGTCGCCTCGAAAGCACAAGTCTCGAAAGCGCAAGTCTCAGAGACTCACGAGGCCAAATCCGCGCGCCGTCGGAGCGCCGCGCCCGTGCGGACTGCCGAGCCAGCCCCGGTAAAAGCGGCGGCTTCCTTGACGAAACGCCGATCGGCACGGCTCGATACCTCGGCTGCGAAGTCGCCCGCGACACCGACGCAGGCCGAAGCGAAGGCGCGAACAAGAATCGAAAAATCCGCGAGGCGGCAGAGCAAGAAGCCGCCGCAGGCAGGAGCGCCGATCGCCGAGCCCGCTGCGACGAAAAAGCCGTTCGGCGCCGGCGCCGGCGCGAAGCCTGTCGCGCCGGCGGGCGAAGAGAACGCGCTCAAAGCGACGACGGTCGCACGAAATGCCAAGTCGACGAAACCGGCTTCCGCCGCCGTCCCCGCGGTCGAGCAAAACGAGCCCCCCATTCGCCGCCGCGGGAGAGCGCCTGCAGGCCGCACGCGCGCGGCGAAATGGATCAGCGCGAGGGCGAAAAAAAATCGCGTCTGATGTGGAGCAATCCTCGCCGCGCCCAATCGCTTGGATCGCTGTCGCATTGCCTTTAAGCGCACGCATCCGGTTGTCGATTGGTCGAGGAAGAATTTGCAAAGCTCAATGAGGCCTCGCTGCAAGAAATTGCCTCGGCCGTCGCGGTCCCGTTCCGCAGAGGCGGGGCCCTCGATGTCTGCACTCCGTCTTGACAACCGACGCGCGGGCGTCGATATTTAATGCGATGATTAAATGTTCTGAGGCGACGCTCGACTCGGTCTTTCACGCGCTGGCCGACCCGCATCGAAGGGCGATCCTGCGTATGCTGACGGAACAGGAGCGCAGCATTGGAGAAATCGTTCCCTCGTTTCCGATCTCCTTCGTCGCTGTCTCCAACCACATGAAGGTTCTGGAACAGGCGGGTCTCGTCATCCGACGCAAGCAGGGCCGTCATCAGATGTGCAGCCTCGACCGCCGGGGGCTCGACGCCGCCCGGAACTGGCTCGATGCGCATGAACGCTTCTGGACCGAGCGGCTCGACGCCCTGGACGCCGTGGTCGCTTAGATGAAGGCGGAGGACACGGGCCGTTAGAGTCCGGCGCTAACCGGTAGAAACAAGATGGAGGAAGCGCTTGACTCAGAATGCCCTCTCGAGCGAACGGGCTACAACGTCCGTGCCCGCGCCCGCCGCCGACCAGGCGGCCGACCCTGGAAGCCTGCGCCGGGTGGTGGTGGCCTCCTCTCTCGGAGCCGTCTTCGAAGCTTATGACCTCGTGCTCTACGGGCCGATGGCCGCGATCGTCGCCGCCGAGTTCTTCTCCGGGCTCGACCCCGCCTATGCCTATATCTTCACCTTGCTGTCCGCCGCCGTGACCTATGTCGCCCGCCCATTCGGCGGGCTGGTGTTCGGCCCCCTCGGCGATCGGGCCGGGCGCAAATTCACCTTTCTGCTCACCATCCTGATCATGGGCTTGTCGACCGTGCTCATCGGCCTGCTGCCGAGCTACGCGACCATAGGGATCGCCTCGCCGCTGCTGTTCATGGCGCTGCGCATCCTGCAGGGCCTCGCCTATGGCGGCGAGTTCGGCGGCGCGGTGACCTATATCGCCGAATATGCCCCCGCCCACCGGCGCGGCTTCGCCACCAGCGCGATCGCCGTCACCGCGGCGAGTGGCCTGGCTCTGGCGATCCTGGTCGTGCTCGCCTGCGAGCTGGCGCTCGGCAAGACGGCGTTCGAGGCCTGGGGCTGGCGCATTCCATTCCTGCTCTCCGCGGTGCTCATGCTGGTCTCGGTCTATATCCGGCTGCGCCTGCAGGAATCTCCGGTGTTCCTGGCCATGAAGCGGTCGGGCGGCGGCTCGCGGACGCCGCTGCGCGAGGCGTTCGGCCGCTGGGACCATCTGCGGGTGGCGCTGCTCGTCCTGTTCGGCGCCGCCGCCGGCCAGTCGGTCGCGATCGCGACCGGCTCCTATCCGATCTACCTCCTGGCCTTGAACCTGAAGATCGATCCCTTCCTGCTGCACTACACCATCCTCGGCTACAGCGTGGTCTTCATCGCCGCGATGATCCTGGCGGGCTGGCTGTCGGACAGAATCGGCCGCAAGCCGGTGGTGCTCGCCGGCTTCATCGGCACGGCGCTCGCCGCCTATCCGGTGTTCCTCGGCGTCACCCACTATGCGCACCCGCGCCTTGTGGCGGCGATGACCACGCATCCGGTGACGGTGGCGGCCGATCCGGCGACGTGCAGCCCCCAGTTCGATCCGTTCGGCCTCGCCGAGTTCCGCAGCCCCTGCGACATCGCCCGGCGCGCCGTCGCCAAGCTCGGCGTGCCCTACGCCAATCGCGCCGCGTCGCCGGGCCGCGTCGCTGAGGTGGAGATCGGCGCCGCGGTGGTTCCCGCCTTCGAGGGCGTCGGGCTCGACCGGGCGATCTTCACGCAGCAGGCCAAGGCCTTCGACGGCGCCCTCGCCGCCGCCTTGGCCGATGCGGGATATCCTGCCCGCGCCGCGCCGGAGTTGACCAATGTGTCGATGCTGATCACGCTCATGGCCGCCCTCAGCCTCTTCGTCGCAATGGCGTCCGCACCGCTCTCGGCCTGGATGGTGGAGATGTTCCCGACCCGCATCCGCACCACGGCCTTCGCGATGTCCTACAATATCGGCGGCTGGTTCGGCGGCTTCCTCCCGGCGATCTCATTCGCCGCCTTCACCGCCACCGGCGATCTCTATGCGGGCCTGTGGTACGCCGTCGGCGTCCTGCTGGTCGCCCTCGTGGTCGGAGGACTGTTCCTGCCCGAGACGCGCGGCCGCGCCCTGGACCGCGTGACGTTGGAGCGCGTGACATGACCGGCGCCGCGGGTCGTCCGGTCTCGCTCGTCCTGGTCCGCCGCATCAATGCGCCGGCGAGACTGATATTCACCGCCTGGACGGACCCGAAATGGCTGGTCCGCTGGCTGATTCCGGGGGCCGGGGCGCTGCGGGAGGCGGTCATCGACCCGCATCCGGGCGGCGCCTACCGGCTGGAGGGCCTCGATCCGGATGGAACGCGCTATCGCCTCTGCGGCCGTTACATCGACGTCGCGCCGGAGCGGCGGATCGCCTTGAGCTGGGAATATGAGGGCGCCGCGGCCGGCCTGTGCGGGCCGCCGACGCGGGTCGACGTCGATCTGCGCCCACTGGGCGCCGACGCTTGCGAGTTGACCCTCACCCACGGCGAGATCCGGGGGGAGGAAGCGGCTGCGACGCACCGCATATTGTGGACGATCTGCCTCGACCGGCTCGTCTGGTCGCTCGTTCCGCCGCCGGACGAGCCCGAATTTCGCCCGTCGCTCGGGGCGATCGCCGAGCTTTATGGCGAGTCGCACCGCTTGCTGCAGGACGCCTTCGACAGCCGGCCGCTGGCCAACACCCTGCGCAAGATGATGGTGACGAGCACGCTGACGACCGAGCACAAGGCCTTCATTGCCGGGCGGGACATGGTGTTCCTCGCCACTGTCGACCATCGTGGCTTTCCGACCTGCTCCTACAAGGGCGGGGCGCCGGGCTTCGTGCGCGTGCTCGACGACCAGACCCTCGTCTTGCCGAGCTATGACGGCAACGGCATGTATCTCTCCGCGGGCAATGTCGCCGCCAATGCGAAGGTCGGACTGCTGTTCATCGATTTCGAGCAGCCGCACCGACTGCGTATCCACGGAGCCGCGCGCCTCGTGCGCGACGAGGCGGAGCTTGCAGCCTTTCCCGGCGCGGAGCTTCTGCTGGTGGTGAAGGTCTATGAGGCCTTCGTGAACTGCTCGCGCTATGTGCATCGCTATCAGCGCGCGGAAACATCCCCCTTCGTGCCGGGCGAGCCGCGCGGGGACGAGATGGCGCCCTGGAAGAATCTGGACGTCATCCGTGACGCCCTCCCGGCCCGGGATCGGGTTCGGCGCGAGGAGGCAGGATCGAGGTCCATGACGCGCGAGGAGTATCTGGCGCGCCTGAAACGCGGGGAGAGCTGAGAGTCTGCCTCTCCTTCTGCCGCGCGTCGCGATTCCGGGAACAGCAAACGCCGGCGAAACCGGCGTGCTTCAGATCGCAAACCGCCTTGGCCAGCGCGAGATAGAAGAGTGTGTGCATGGCGGTGACAAAACCATCCAGTGAAGCGCCGGCGCTGAAAACCGTCGACGGGGCCTTATTCCCGGTCTTATGTAGCAGCCGCCACTGGCTTCCTCTACTGGCGCGGATTTTGAGGCTCTATGCTGTCGGCTCATCATTGATTGAGCATGGGAACGGCGATGAGCACGAGGGAAATTATCTCGGCCTTGCGAGACAAGAGAT
>NZ_DATBQF010000042.1:0-6607 GCF_036560965.1 Methylosinus sp.
GCGGCGCGGGTGACCGGCTGCTGATAGGCGATGGCGGAGAGCGCCAGCATTTCGAGCCTGGTGAAGGCGGGCGGGCCAGCGTCTTTCGTCTCTTGAAGCGAGCGCAGCGTCTCGGCGCAGCGGGGCCGCGTGCGAAACTGATAGCCGCCGGCGACGAAGAGGATTTCGTAAGGGCGCCCCTTGAGCTCTTCGTTGATGTCGGCGAGAAGCTCGTCGAGCCGGCAGGCGTCGCCGACGAGCCGGGCGAGCGTCTCGCGCGGAAGCGGTTTCGCTGAGGCGAAAATCGCCGCCTCGACGCGCATCATCCATTCGCGCCAGCGCATCCCCTCGGGCAGTTCCGAAAGCTCACGGTCCAAACCGGCGAAGGATCTGGCGGCGCGGCGGCTCACAGGCCGTAGATCCTGAAGGCCTTGCGCCCGGTGAGTTCACGCACGGCGCCGAGCGCGACGAGGCGGTCGAACAGCCGCCGCGCGGCGCGATCCGAGAGGCCGGCGCAGGCCGCGGCGGCGGGCGTGACGCCGTCGTCATCGAGCAGCATGCCGACGACGCGGCGCGCGCCCTTCGTGCGCAGGACGGGCGCGACGGTCGCGAGCCTTTGCGCCCGCCGCGCCAGATCGGCGCCGCGCGCATGGGCCTCGGCGACGGCGAGGCCATAGACGAAAGCGACCGCGTCTCGCCAATCGTCGTCCGTCGGCCGCGGCCGCTTGGCCCGTGCCCCGCGCTTGAGCGACCGATGCAGAATCGCGGCGGCGAGCAAGGGGACTGGCCGCGCCCAGCCAAGACGGCTCGCCAGAGCGAGATCGGCGACCCACAGAGCGAAGATCTCCGCATCGATCGCGGCCTCTGCGCCGCAAAGTCTCATCGCGACGGCGCTGGCGCGGGCCGCCGCGGCGAGCGGGTCGGGCGCCTCCGCCGCGCAGCCGGCCAGGACTTGCCCCAGGGCGCCGGCGTCGATCTCGGATAAGCCGAGAAGCGCGATGGCGCGCGCCAGCGTCGCCGCGTCGAGGCGCGCCGGCTGCGCCGCGAAGAGTCGAAACAATCGATGCAGCCGCCCGGCGGGGCTGGGCGCCGCGCCGCCCGATAGATGTTCGGCGTCACGCAGGGCGGCGGCATCCTCGCGCAGCCGGGACAGCGCCGAGCATGACTCGGCGGCCTTGAGCGCGAGGCGCTGGCGCAGGCAGCCGGCGAAATCGGGCTCCGCGCCGTCCGCGCCCGAGCGCAAGATCCGGTCGAGGAGCGCGAGACCGGCGCCGGCGTGGAAGGCCGCGTCGGCGCTGCCGGCGTCGGTGTCGGCAAGGCGCGCCCAGCCCGGAAAGGGGTGGATTTCCACGGCGTTTGGGGCGCTGTTTGGCTGCGCTGGCTTGGCGCGCCGCCGTCCGGGCCTCGCCGACAAGGAGCTGTCGTCGCGGTCGACGGGCGCGATGTCGGCGATTCGGAGCATGGCGCCATGCTAGCCCATAGCGGCGCTTTGTCATCATTATTGACGGAAAATCCGCCGCGCTTGTCTTGTGTTAAACATGTCCGATAATCGGCGCTTATCGGACATAATCCGAAACGCCTGCGAGACTGGCCGTGTCGCTCGCGTTCATAGGCCGGACAGCCCGCCATGTCAGCTGACCGGAATCGTTGAGACTCAAGGGCTTACCAACGTGAACAAAACGCGATCGATGAGACTGAGTCTCACGAATTCCGACTCAATGGAACGCGTAGTGCATTGATTTGACCGAGTTTAATCGTTTCGATCTCGCGCAACGTTTCACCGGTCAGGTCGTCTCATAAATTCCGACTCCCGCGGAATCCGCACTCGACCCAAACCAGCCGCTCCTCCATGCCGCACCCGCCCTCGGTGGGACCGCCGGGATGGCGCAATTTTGCCCACAGAAGGCCTGAGAGCGGCGCGTTGGGCTAAGGAGGCAAAGGTGGCGGCAGGTCAGGATTTTGCTCTCTACGGGCTTTAAAACCAGCCGATAAAACACGTCTGCAACTGGTCAGTTGCTGGTAGCCGTCGACAGTGTACAAGAGGCCTGAAACCGCCCCCGATTCGACCCATGCCGACCGCCCCTTCCCCATTCCGACCCGCCCGCCGCCTCATCGGCTACGCCCGCGTCTCGACCGACGAGCAGGCGACCGACGCCCAGCTCGACGAACTGCGCGCCGCCGGCTGCGGGATCGTCCATGAGGAGCATGGCTCCGGCGCTTCGCGCGCCCGGCCCGTGCTCGCCAAGCTCATGCGCGAGATCAAGCGCGGCGACGTGCTCGTCGTCGTGCGCCTCGACCGGCTCGCGCGCTCGGTCAGCCATCTGCTGCAGGTCATCGAGACGCTCGAAGAGCGCGGCGCGCATTTCAAGTCCTTGCGCGATCCGATCGACACCTCGACGCCGCAGGGCATGTTTTCCCTGCAGGTGCTGGGCGCCGTCGCCCAGCTCGAGCGCGCGCTGATCGCCGAGCGCACGAAGGCCGGCATCAAGGCGGCCAAGGCGCGCGGGAGGTTGCCCGGCAATCCCGGGCTGCGCGAACGACGCGGCGAGGCGATCAGAGCCGTCGCCGCGGCGCGCGACCGCGTCTATCTCGGCGACCTCATCAACGCCGCTCCGAGCTTTCTGCCGATCGTGCAGCGCATGCGGCCGCAGCACTGCTGGGGCGACGTGGTCCGCGTGCTCGAGCACAAGGGCCAGAGCTGGACGGTCGAGCGGCTGCGCCGCTCGGTGCGCCGCCTCGTGCGCGAGCGCCTGGCGTCGCCCGAACTGATCGAGCGCGCGCCGCGCCGGCCGCCGGAAGATCGTCTGATGACGCTCGTCGCCGGCATCGCCATCGCCGATCCGGAGCTGACGCTGCGCGAGATTGCGGCCCAGCTCGAGCGCATGCGCGAGCGCACGCCGCGCGGCGGCCATCAATGGGCGGCCTCCTCGGTCAAACATCTGCTCGATCGCGCGCGCCGGCTGGGCCTCGTCGTCCCGGATCGACTCGAGGCCTGAGGCTTTCGAGCTCCGCCTGCGCCAGCGCCTGCAAGCGATCGAGCCGCTCCTCGACCGGAAGATGCCGCAAGCTCGCTTCGTGCTCGGCGACGAGGCAACGGGCGAAATCGTCTAATTGACCGTCAGATCCGGACCTCGGCGTCAGCCTCGGCGCGCGATCGGCCGCGGTCCGCCGCCAGGGCGTGGGGGCGACCCCGCTCCGGACGCAGCGCCGCGCGCGATCGATGGCGGCCCGCAGATGCGTTGGCCAAGCGGCGAGTTCCTCTTCGATCCGGCGCCGTCCGAAATCGTCGCAACGCTGCAGAATGCACAGCGCAGCTTCGACGGGGAAAGCGATCGTCCGGCCAAGCCCGATCGCGACCGCGCGCCGCTCCACAGCCCGCGCCGTCGTCAGCCCATAAAACTCTTGCGGCAAGCGACGGTCGTAGATCGCGACGGCGCTGTCGTATTCCGGCGCGACGCAGCTCAACGCCAAGCGCGGATAGGCTCGAATAGGCTCTTTTTGCTGCTCGGCGCGCATGCAGGGCGACGCGCCCGCGAGTTCCCAGGGCGCGGCGGGCGAAGGCGATCGACAAGGGGCGAGCAGCAGATTCATCACGGCCGCCGTCGTCGGCGCCGTCTCGTCGGCGCCCATCGCCAGGGCGCGCCAATATCGCGCGCCGCGGCGCGCCGACGCCTCGTCGCAGAGAACCCGGACGCCGTCGATGTCGGCGCTCTTCAGGCGTCCGCCGTGCTTTGCGCACCAGAACGTGAAGGGATAGGTCCATTCCCGAAGCCGCGGCGCCACGCGCGGCCTCGCCTCGCCGACGCAAGTGGGACAAACCGCTCGGCTCTCGATGTCGATGAGGCCTCGCAATGAAGTCGGCGCGTCACGAAAGGTCATCTGCGACAGTCGCGCCGCGGAGACGCCCGTCGCAACGACGAGGCGGGCGATATCGTCGGCGGGCGGATCGAGATCCAGATCGCGGATGCGCTTCGTGCGCAGACCGATGTGCGCGACGAGCGCGTCAGGAGAGACGAGATAGATCGCCGCCGTCCGCGTCAGCCAGGAGGACAGGCGCTCGTCGACCTCGGCCTTCGCGAGGACAGGCAAGGGAGCGCCGGTCTCCGCCGCCACGGCTCAGGACGCCAGCTCCGGCGTCGGCGAGGCGACACGGCGCTCGAAAATGTCGGCGGGCGTGATCCGTTCAGCGCCGCTGGCGATCGCCTCGACGGCGAGATCGGCAGTCAGCCGAAAGATCGCCGACGTGACGCCGCCCGTGACCTCGACGATCCGCTTCAGCGCACTCTCTCCGAGCTCGGTCGGCGCCCGCAACGGCAATGTGCGCAGCAAGCTGCCCATCAGGCCATGGAAATCGGCGTCGTAGCGCCACGGCGGCAAGCCGAAAGGATCGAAGCGACTGTTCAGATGGGCGTCGCCGCGAATGGCGTCGCGCGCCTCGTGCGAGCCGAGGCAGACGAGCGGAATGCGCAGCTCGTTGCCGAGGAACCGCAGAAGATTGAGCATGCGCCGCTGCTCCCGATTGCTGCCGGCCATCAGATTCTGCACCTCGTCGATCACCAGCATCCGCGGCTTGATTTCCCCAAGCAGGAATAGGGCCTGTGTCTCCAGTTGACCAAGCGTGGCGCGCGTCGGCGGCAGCGCGCCAATCACAGCCAGCAAGCGGTGATAGAAGCGGCCTTCGTCTGGCGACGGGATCATCTGCAGGACGATGACCGGCTTGCGATGGACGCCGCTCGCCGCGTCGAAAACCGGCGGATGCGCCCGCGCGAATTTTTCGACGATCATCGTCTTGCCCATGCCGGAAGGGCCGAAAATCAACAAGTTCGGCATCCGCGCGCGCTTGGGGAACAGAAAAAGCTCGTCGAGACGCGCGAGCGCTTCGCGCGCCCGCGGATAGTCGACCCACCGATCTGCCCGTATCCGCTCGATGCGCTCGCGCTGCGACAGGTCGGCGAGGCTCCGCAGCGCAGGGTCGAGGTGCGGATAGTCGGTCATTCCCACTCCTCGACCGGAAAATACGGCAACGCGATCGGTTGTTCGTCGATCGGCGCCGGAAGCGCCGGCCGCTCCAAAAGATGGGCGCGGCGCGCGCGCAGCTTGCGCATCTCGGTCGTGTCGCGCACGGCGTTGTCGACCAGGGCGCGCTGCGCGGCGATGGCCTGAAAGATCAATTCTTCGTCGACTTCCCGCCGACCCCGCGCCCGCAGAGCGCGTAGCGCCGCCCGTTGCTCCCACAGCGTTATGGCGGGGCGCAACAGATTGCGCGTCGGCGCCGCGACATATCCTTCGCCCAGCCGCACGAACACCCGGCGCAGGTCGCGCGGATCGTATTTGACGACCAGCTTGTCATCGCTGCGCCCGATCCACGGAGCAAATCCATCCGACCAGTAACAGATGTTGTGCAGATGGATGCCGGTCCGGCGCAGCACGCGGGTCTCGAAAGGCAGGAAATCGAGAAGCAAACCGAGAGGATCGCGCGGGCGCCGCTCCTGGCGCGCCGGATTCGCCTCATGCCAAGCCGCGATCGGAGGGCGGCCCAGGCCGCGATGCACGCCGCCGTGATAGGGGCCGACGATCTCCAAAGCGAGATAGGTTTCGAGCTCGCGCATCGTCATCACCGCGCGCGCCTCTGGATCATAGTCGCCCTTGTCGGCCACGCTGGAAAAATGCGTGCCGGGCAGCAAGTGAACGCTGCCCATCATCGTTCCGATCAGCCGCTCGATATGGCCGCCGAAGCGGGGCGTTCCCGGCGGCCGATAGGCGAGCGTGACGCCGTGATCCGCGCAGCCGCGCTTGAAAGCCCGCGCGTGGAATTCCGCGCCATTGTCGACATGGATGCGTTCGGGCAAGCCGCTGGTCGGCCATTCCGCCGTGATGCCGCGCTCGGCCAGCCACGCCGTCTTGTCCATCACCGCATGCGTCAGACACAGCGCCACCGAGGTCACGGACGGCGCCTCAAACGACAGATAGAACCCCACGACCATGCGCGTGAACACGTCGACGCCGATGGTCAGTATCGGCCGGCCGATCGGCAGGCGTTCGACCGGATCGACGACGGTCACGTCGACCTTCGTGTGGTCGATCTGCACGATCTGCATCGCCCGTTCGGCGGCGAAGCTTCCTGGAAGACCCAAAAACCGCGCCTCCGCGCGCGACTTTCCCTCTCGCTGCCTTAC
Source organism: Methylosinus sp. (assembly GCF_036560965.1). Taxonomy (NCBI): domain Bacteria; kingdom Pseudomonadati; phylum Pseudomonadota; class Alphaproteobacteria; order Hyphomicrobiales; family Methylocystaceae; genus Methylosinus; species Methylosinus sp. Next base: position 6,156 of record NZ_DATBQF010000042.1, read on the forward strand.
AATGGCTTCGGCGTCGAGCGTCGCGAGATAAGCCTTGAGCCGCCGGATCGACGGCGGCGCCTTCCCGCTTGCGCGGCAGTCGGCCGAGATCCGCTTCCAAAGCCGCGTCAGCGTCGGCTTCTCCGGCGTGGCGTAAAAGTTCGTGATATTGTCATCGACGATCGCCTTGAGATCCGGCCCAAAGGCGTCGACGCCCGCGCGCCGTCCTGGCTTTCGATTGAGCAGCGACGCCGCCCGCTCCTCGCCTCGATATCGCTTCAGCCAGCGAAACAGCGTCGCCCGGCTGACCTCGAGCTCCTTCGTTGCGTCGGAGATTTCCGCCGCGGTCGGTCGCGGGGATAAACGACGGAGAACGTCCGCGCGCGCAAGCACGCCTCGCCACTCCTGCTCGCTGACTTCGTCGCGTTCGGCGGTCATCAAACGGATCTTGGTTTTCAGGTAGTCTCACCATA
>NZ_DATBQF010000043.1:0-18150 GCF_036560965.1 Methylosinus sp.
CCGCAACCGCTCCCGAAGCTGGTCTTCGATCGTCATCGGCGTCGCTCCTCAAAAGCACGACGCCATCCCTCCGATCAGAGGTCAACTGCCCAGCCCCCGCCGTCCACAGCCGATCGGTGTGGCACGGCCGCACCGCTTACAGTCGAGCGCCGGCTGCTCCTTGACCGGTCGTCGCATATGTTCGACCAGCTTCTCCCCCATGTGGGAGTGATGCTCGAACAGCTTCGGCATCACCCAGTTGTAGACGGAGGGCATGTTGAACCCCACGCTCGACCAGGCGAAGACGAACAGCATCGGCCACAGCCACAGGCCGCTGGCGCGGTGCAGATCGAAATTGAGGCGGTAGAATCCGCCCTTGCGCTTGATCAGCCAGGCCGGCCTCCACTTGCGCCAGAAGCCGGAGAGCGAGACGGGCAGGGTGAGATAGAAGCCGACGAAGCAGTCGATCGTCCAGGCCACCGCGACGACGCCGAGGATTGTCCTGCCGGTCGCGCCCAACGCCAGCTGATCGTGAAGCTTGTAAATGAAGGGCATCAAATTGACGAGCCCTTCGGAGAGATCGGCGGTCGTGCGCCGCCCGAGCTCGGCGCCGGTCCAGGGATCGACGTAGAATTCGGTGAAGCCCAGCTCATAGGGCTTGCCCGTCGCCGGGTTCGTCTCCGCACGGAAGAAGATCGTCACCTGATCCGGCGGCATCTTCACAGGGATGGCGCGGGCGCCGAGGGTCACGCTGGCGACATGCGCATGCGGGACGAGGCCGTCCGCCCGTTCGGCGAGCGTCGCCAGATCGAGCTGCGTCTGGCCGGGATGCGGCTCGGCGAAGAGCTGGGGCGCGAAGACATGCTCCAGCTCATTGTTGAAGGCCAGCAGGCTACCGGTGAGGCCGACTATGACGAGGAAGACCGTCATCAGCAGACCGACCCAGCGGTGAAGGAAGACGAAGACGTTGCGGATCATGGGCGACCTCGATGCAATCGGGTGAAGGAGCGCGCAACCCATCCCTCGGATGCTGAGGAGGCTCCGCGGGAGCCGTCTCGAAGCACGAGGAGGAGTTCCAGACGGCGCCGCGGAAGATTTCCTCGTCCTTGGAGACGCCGCTTCGCGGCTCCTCAGGACGAGGAAATCTTCACCCGATCCCCGTGAACTCGAACATCCCTCAAAATTCGAATTTCAGCGAACCCATGATGTTGAAGGGCGATCCTGGGTCCAGCGCGGAGTTGGTGACATTGTATGTCGGGCTTGGCTTGCCGGTCACCCAGCCGGCCGTGTAATAGTTGCGATCGAAAATATTGTTGGCGTTGACCTGCGCCGTCGTCTTCACCCCATCGAGATCGAATGTGTAGGACGCCATCAGATCGACTGTGCCATAGGACGGAAGCAGAGGCGCATTGGGGTAAGTGCCCGAAGCGTCATAGATCGGCATCGAGCCCCGATAGGTGTAGCCGGCGCCGATTGTCATCCCCTTCAGCCATTCGTCCTGGAATTCATAGGTCGTCCACAATCTCGCGAGATTGCGCGCCACATTGGGGTAGCGCTGACCGGGCGTCAGCCGGGCGAGACCTGATTCGCCGTTAGCGCCGAAGCCGTTCGTGTTGGCGTTATTGGGGGCCGAGGCGATGCGGACGTCCTGATTGGTATAAGCGACGATCACATCCCATCCCGGCGCCAGGCGGCCCTTCACGTCGACCTCGACGCCTTCGCTGCGCGCCGCGCCGATGAGAAGGGAACAGCCGCCGGTGGTGGAGGTGCCACAAATATGGGTCGGGTCCGGATCGGCAATCGGAAGATTGGTCTTGAGCAGATAGTAGTAATCGGCATTGGCGCGCAGCATTCCGTCGAACAGCTCGAACTTCGCTCCCGCCTCCCAGCTCATTGCGTTTTGCGCCGGGGCGAGGGTGTTCGGATAGATCAGCGCGGTGTTCGCGGCGAATCCTTCCGTGTAATTGCCGTAGAGGCTCACCCATTCCCGCGGACGCCAGAGCAGGCCGTAGCGCGGCGTCACGCGGGCCTGGTGCGCCGGCACGCCGTTGTCCCTCATTGGCCCGGGCAAAAACCCGATGGATCCGTTGGAAGAGGTGTTCCAATTGAAAACATACTGATACCGCGCCCCGGCCATTACGTGGACATTGTAGGGCAGCTCAAGCTGCTCCTGCACATAGAGGCCCGCCGTGTCCTGCCGATTGTAGAGGGCGGTTATGTTGGCCAACCCTCCCGTAACCGGAATGCCGGGATAGATCGGATAGAGCTCGCTGACAGCTCGATAGCCCCAGGGAGTGACTTTTTGTGTGCTCGCATAGGTCAGCCGATAGTAGTCACCGCCGAGCAGCAGAGTATTCTTGGTTCCCAGCAAATCGAAATGGCCGACGAGATCCTGGTTCGTTGTCCAGGACGAATTCAGCGTTCTATACTCCCTTCCGTTCGTCGACACCGTCAGCCCAGGGCCCGGCGTCTGCGCGGAGCCCACGACAGGGCCTGCCAATGAGCTGTTCGAGCTGGAGAAGGCGACGCGCGATCTGAGCATCCAGTCCGCGTCGAATTTATGTTCGCCCGTCATTGCCGCATTGAATGTCGACTGAAGAACCGGCAGATAGTCATTGAAGTTCGTACTGCGCGAAATAGGCAGGAAGCTTCCGTTGATCATCGGAACGAGATGTGCGTATTGGGAGACCAGATTGTTGCTGTAGCTCGTTTCGAGCTTCAGCCAATTGTCATTGTCGATCTGCCATTTGACGACCGGCGCGACGAAAAAATTGCGGCCGTGCGTTCGGTCCATGAAATAGCCTTTGGGCGCGCCATTGTCGTCATAGGACATGTCGACCCGATACAGCACAGACTTATCGGCGGTAACCGGGCCCGTGGCGGCGAGGCTGGTGCGATAGCGCGCCAGCGATCCGATTTGCTGCTGAACTGTGTAATGAGGCGTGTCGAGCGGGCCCCTGGTGGTGATGTTGATAATGCCGCCGGGCTGGGACAGGCCGTAGAGGATCGCGGCCGGCCCCTTCAGCACCTCGATGCTGCTGATGTTGGCGAATTGTTGGGCGGCGACGAGATCCAACCCCAGATTGTACCCGTTCGACCCGTTGACGCGAAACCCGTCCTGGTAAAATTCCCTGGTCTGGAAGCCGCGCACATAAATGCCGGACGTCGTCGTAGATAATTGGCCCGTTGCAATGCCGCCGGGGACGGTGACGCCGCTGACATTCCGCAAGGCCTCCCCCAACGACGTCGCCTGCTGATCCTCGATCGCCTTCTGCGTGATCTCCTGCACGTTGACCGGCGTGTTCATCACCGGCACATCGGTCTTCGTCCCCGTCGAAATCACCGGCGTGACATAGGAATTCTGCGGCGTCAGCGCCTTGCCGCCCTCGCCGCCCGGCTCGCCCGTCGCCGGCCGCTCCGCGCCGATGTCGATCGCGGGCAAAGCCTCAGCTCCGGAGTCGTTGCGCACGCCATTGTCCGCCTGCGCCAAAACGATGGAGACTCCGCCGTCCACATCGGCGAAACGATAGGTGAAGCCCGTGCCGCTGAGCAGGCGGTCGAGCCCTTCGCGCAAGGAATGGCTTCCGACGAGGCCCGGCGATCGCAGATGGCGCGTCGTGCGGGCGTCGTATAGCAGATGCAGATGATTCTTCTCCGCGAAGGCCGTGAGCGCTCCGGCCATAGAGCCGGCGGGAATCGCATAGGTCGCGATCGTGTCCGAGACAATGTCCTGCGGCGGGAGCGCCGCCTCGGCCGGAGTGGACGTCGCCCCCGATCCGAGCGCGAAGGCGCTCATCGCCGTCGCCGCCAGAATCGATCCCATGTTGCCGCCCTCACGATATGCCTTCGACCGCGCCGCGCCTCGTCCCATCGCCTGCTCCTCCGCCTTTTGTCGTTCGGGAGCGCGAGCGCTCCTAAAAGACTCCACGGGGAGGTCGGAAAATCGGAACCTCGATTTGCGAGAAAATTTAAAAAAATACCTGGGGCCATGCCGGCCCCGCTCATTCGTAGAGGACGATCAGATAATCGGTGAGGCGAACCGCGCGCAGGCCGAGAAATGTCTCGATCTCACGCAGGGCCCGCGAAGGGTCGTCGGCGGAGAAGACGGCCGTCACCGGCCGTGCGCAGACCGCCGCGGAAAGGCAATAGACGAGGCCGCGGCGATAACGGCCGAGCGCCGCCAGGACTTCGCCGAGGGGCCGGTCCTCGAAGATCAGGCCGCCCCACCGCCATGCCGCGAGGCTGTGAGGCGCGTCGACGGGAGCCGCGGGCGGCGACTGCGCGCCGAAGATCGTCTGCCGGCCCTCCGGGACCACGACGCTGCCGCCGGCGCTCGCGACGCGGACCGAATGCTCGCCGACGGCGACGCGAACGCCGCTGCCGACATCCACCTCGAAGGCCGTGCCGAGCGCGGTGACGGTCCCACCCCCGGCCTCGACCACGAACGGCCGCGACGCGTCCTTCGCCACAGCGAACCAGGCTTCCCCGCGCAGCAGCGCCACCCGTCGCCGATCGGCGTCGAAGCGAACGGCGATCGCCGAGCGCGCGTCGAGCGTGACATCGGAGCCATCGTCGAGCGTCACGGTCTTGAGCTCGCCTTTTCCTGTCGAAAAATCCGACCTCAGCAGGAGCAGCGCCGGATCGAACGCGAAATATAAGGCGAGGCCGGCGGCTGCGGCGAGCGCGGCGCCGGCCGCGCGGCGTCCGCGATGCGCCGCCGCCGCGGGACGGACTGCCTCGGGACGGCCTGCGCGGCTTCGGCCGCGTCGAACCCGCCTCACGCGCGCATAGGTCCGCTCGATATCGGCATAAGCCGCCGCATTCGCGGTATCGGCGGCGAGCCAGGCGTCAAATTCGGCGCGCTCCTCGCGCGAGAAGCCCGCCCTCGAGATCACCCACCATTCGATGGCCGCTTCCCGCGCGGTCGGCGCGGGCGAGGGATCGCTGTCTTCTGTCATAGAGACGCCCATTGGACCTGCCCGGTCTCGCGCCGGATGGCTCCGGCGACGGGCCGGCGCACTCCGGTCCGATATATCCTACGACGGAGCCGGGCCGAAAACGGAACCTCTCGGGCGAAAAGATTCATCGCCGCCCCCGTCAATCGAGCGCTGCGCGGCAGACGCGCATCGCATGGGCGAGATGCTTTCGTACCATTCGATCGGAGACGCCGAGCCGAGCCGCGATCTCGCCGACGCTCATATCCTCCATGCTCAGCTCGAACACCTCCCGGCACCGCGGCGGAAGCAAGTCGACGGCGGCGTCGAGCAGGCGGGATTGTCGCTCATATTCCAGACGGTCCTCGGGCGTCGCCTCCTCCGACGGGGCGTCGTCCAGAAGCTCCCTCGGGCGAAGATGGGCGATTTCCGTCCTGCGCTTGCGCATGAAGTCGCGGACGAGGTTGAGCGCGATCTTCTGCAAAAGCGCGGGCGGATCGGCGATGGCCTCGAGCTGGTCGCGCCGCAGGACGCGAACGAAGGCGTCGTGCAGGAGGTCGGGAGCGGCCTCGCGTCCGACCTTGCGCGTGAAATAGCGAAGCATCGCGCGATGATTGCGCTCGAAAAGATCGCGAATGAGCGACTTCTTGTCGTCGAACATCGGTGGCTCCGGTCGGAGCGGTGGAGATTCGGGTCGGCGCGGCCGCCCAACTCGGGCGGAGCATTCATGCGCGGACGACGGATGGCTGGATGGAGATTATGAAAGGCTTGGAGGCGCGCGCTGCGACCACGAGCTGATCCAGCCGAGCGGCGATATCGTTTCCACGCGCTGGAACGGGTCGAAGCGAATGACGTCGCGGGGTGGCGAGACCTCGAAGCCTTTGGGCAGGACCGACAAATGCGCCGCCGAGCCGTCGATTTGAAAGGCCCGACAGGGAATGCAACAGGAGCAAGGAGGCTGTGGCCCGGGCGAATGTCGATGGCCGTCCGCGTCTCCTGCGCAACGATCCATGCCCCCGGCGGAGACCTCGATGCCGCCAGAGTGGGAGGATGCGATGGCCGTCGTCAACCCTTGGAGGACCAAGGCCCACGCCAAGAGGCCCGCGATCAATAGGCGGGCAACCCCCTTCGGCCAGAGCGCGAACTTGTCCATTTTGCACACGGAACTCCCTGACGCTGCACAGAGTCAAGATCAGGGAATCGTCAGACGGGCGAAAGCACATTCCCTGTGGCGGAAACGCCACATGGCTCGAATAGCGACTCGTGGCCGTCTTTTTCGTCGGATTGAAGCCGAGAGCAGCGGTTTTTTCCCTGTCGATACACCGGGCGACCCAAAAGAGGGGCGATGGATAGAAGCGAGCCATGCGCGTCCCTTTGGTAGGCTCCGCGTAGACATGCTCCTTCATCATTGAGGGCGCGTCGCAGCGGAACGCTTTCACATTGGTCGGCAATGCTCGTTCCCGTCACAGGTCGACTTGCTCTGAAACGCTAAAGTTTTCGACCTCAATGCCGAGATAGCGGGCCGTGCTGTCCAATTTGGTATGCCCCGTGCTCGCATGCGGAGGGGAATGTCGGCTTTCGACGTAACCGGTCGTCGGCCCCGCGCGGGGGACGCGGCCGCTTCGGGTCACAGTTCCTTCTTCGCCGTCGGGAAGGGGGAACGGGCGCCATCAACGGTCATTCAACCTGGACTAACCTAAGGTCTCCTTTCCCTGGACTTCGCGGACGTTCGCTCCGCCCGATCGGCTGGACATAGATGGTCGAATCCCGCGGCCCGGCCGAAGGCCTCGCCGGTGCGCTCGGCTCCCCGATAAAAGACCGCAAGGTCGTTGCGCTATGGCGGCGACGCGCATCTGCGCGCGGTCTCGCCGCAATCTGCGATTTCATGTGCGATCGGATACGGTCGGGCGCAGTCTTGCAGGGGCCTTCGCGTTCGAAAGCGGCGCGCCGAACACCCCGCTTCGAAACGATATTTTGAAGGTGGCGCCGCCGCCCGATGTTTCCTCGACCCAGATCCGCCCGTCGAGCTTATCCATCAATTCTCTGGCGACGGCGAGGCCCAATCCGGCGCCGCGCGTCACGCTATTCTTGCGCCAAAATGGCTCGAAGACGGCGTCCCGATCTTCTGGGTCGACGCCATCTCCATGGTCGCTGACCTCGATTCGCGCGTCTCGATGAACGCGCACCTGCACCGTCCCGCCTTTTGGCTCGGCGCGCACGGCGTTTTCGATCAAATTCGTGAGGATGCTCTCCACCGCCCACCGATCTGCGCGCGCGATGATCGGCGAGGGCGGCTGCTCCAATTCGATATTGCGGCCGTTCTCGATCGCCAAGGGCATGTAGTTCAGGATCACAGACAGCGCGACGTTCCCGAGGTCCGTCTCGCACTCGACGCTGTCCCTCTGGTTGTCGACATGTGCCATGCTCAGCAATTGTTCGACGATCGTGCGAATGCGACGGGCGTCTCTCTTTACGTCTCGCCTGAACGTCGCATCGTCGGGATTGGCGAGATGCGCGCACAATATCGTGATCGGCGTGCGCAGCTCATGCGCCGCATTGGCGAGAAAGCGACGCTGCCGGGCGACGCCTTCGTCGACGCGCGCGAGCGCATGGTTTACCGCCTCGACGAAAGGCGCGATCTCGGAAGGAAGGTCCGCGGATGGAATGCGCTCCTTCAACGAATTCACGTCTATGACCGCCGCCGCGCCCGCCGCCGCGCGCAAGGGCGCCAAGCCGCGCCGGACGACGACGAAAGCGATGAGGGTCAAGACGCCGCAGAAGGGAAGATAGACAAAAAAATTGCGGATCGTCAGCGTATAGGACAAATTATAGAATAGATCCTCCGGTCGGAAATAGGCGCCGTAGAGAACGAATCTTATATCGCCGATCGCCGTGCCGATCGTGCGCACCCATCCGCGGGCGTTCGGATTGGGATCATTGGCCATATGGAACGAAATGGTGAGCATGTCGACGCGCGTCGATGGCGCGAAGGCGGTCGCCAATTCCTCGGACGAACCCGGCAGCACGGCGCCGGCGCCGACGTCGATCGCCGCAAATCGAAATTCCGGATTGCGTCGCATATAGCCCCGCAATTCAGCGGTCTGCTCGATGAATTTGTGGCCGTCCGGCGCCTCCCGCAATGCCGCCTGGACGACATAGCGCGCGCGCTTCGTCGTCCAGCTCTCGAGATTTTCGTCACGAAACTCGCCGAGCCCGAGCGCTGCGATCGAGATACGGATTGCGACGGGCAAGACGAAAAAAGCGAGGGCCGAACCGACGATCCAATAGACGATCAAGCGCGACGACAACGAGCGCGGCGGCCTCATGCGCGCGCCGCCGCGATCATATAGCCAACGCCGCGCGCGGCGTGAATCTTCACGCCGGCGTCGAGCTCTTCCAAGCGCCGGCGCAGGCGCATGACGAGAATGTTGAGAGCGCTCGGCTGGACGTCCTCGTCGGGGCCGTAGATTTCGTCGAGCAACGCCTGACGCGACACCATGCGCTCGGCGTGGCGCAGCAGCGCCTCCAACAGCATCAATTCTCGCCCGTGCAGAATGACGGACCTGCCGTGCACGGCTACGTCACGAATCTTCGGATCGAAGGACACGCCCCCGACGACGATCGCCGGAAGCGGATCGCCGCCGTGGCGACGCAAGGCGGCACGGATACGCGCCAGCAATTCGTCGAAATCGAAAGGCTTGGTCAGATAGTCGTCGGCCCCGGCGTCGAGACCGGCGACGATCTCCTCGGTCCGACCGCAGGCGGTCAGCACGAGAACCTGCACGCCCGGCCGCATTCGTCGTATCTCCGGAGTCAGCTCTATTCCGTCGCCGTCCGGCAGCCGCCGATCCAGGACCACCATCGCATAGGGAGTTTCCTTCAGCGCCCGGCGGGCGTCGTCGAGGCTGGACGCGGAATCGGCGACGAAGCCGGAACGGGCGAGCTCGCGGGAGATCGAACGCGCCAGCTCGTCCTCGTCTTCCACCAAAAGAATTCGCATGTGATCTCCCGCCGAGGGCCGACGTTCTCCCGAGCGCGACTTCGAGGGTTGCGACGGAGCGCGCGGCTCTGCCTCGACAATCCGTCGACGGCGGCTGTGGCAAAAATACGACATGCGCGAAAAATGGCGTGTTTTCGGGGCTTTGGAATCGCCATGTAATTTTTTAGGCTCGGTAAGACGCTAAGCTTCGTATCGAGTGATGCGCCTCCGCGAGGCGCCGGGTGGTTCGATCGCCAGGGGATGGACTTCGATGAGGCTCGGGACGAGGGGAAACCGATCGGCGCGCGCCGTCGCGATCCTCGCCGCCTGCCTCTTGCTGCTGCGGGCCCTCGGCGCATTCGGCGTCCTTGGTCCGCCGGCCCGCCATGCGGCCGAAGGCACCGCCGCTGCTTCGGTCTCCGCCGCCGCCTGTTCCGCGAGGGGCGTCGCGACGCACGATTCCTCCGGATCGGGCCGTCATATTTGCCGAGACTGCGGCGACTGCCTCGCTCGGACACATGCGCAGACGTTCGACCGACCGAGCGTCCCGTCGGCTGCCGCCTTCCTCTCCTTTGCGCCGCAGACGCACCCGGCGCGGCCATGGGCGCTGCGCTCCGTCGCATCCTCCTGCGGCTGGACGACATCCTGGTCCTCGCGCGCGCCGCCGCTTTTCTCCTGACCGATCGAACACGGCCACTCGGCCGCATCCTTCTCTCTCGGTGCGGACGGCAGGGATGCCGTCCATGGAGAAATCAGCATGTCTCACTCGGTTTTGTCGCGCGGCGTCGGCGCCGGCGCGCTCACACTCGCGCTCTGTTTCTCGGCTTCGGCGCAAGAGGCGCTGCCGACCATCGATATCAGCGCGCAAGCGCCTTCTGCGGCCCCCGCGACCACCAATAAGGCGCGTGAAAAAGCCGAATCCGCCGCCTACGCCCGCACGACGGCGACAGCGGCGACCAAGGCCAATTCACCCATCCTCGACACGCCACGCGCCGTGGCAGTGGTGCCAAAGCAGGTGCTCGAGGACAATCAAGTCCTCAACACGCAAGATGCGGTCAGATTTGTGTCCGGCGTGCAGCAGGGGCTGGGCGTCTATTACGACGCCTACATCATTCGTGGAGTTTCTTCCGGCTCGAACACCTATCGCAACGGACTCAAACTGTTCAGCGTGGTCGGTTCGGAGGATGTGTCGTTCGTCGACCGCGTGGAGATCGTCAAGGGACCCGCCGCGATGCTCTATGGGCGCATTCAGCCCGGCGGCCTCGTCAATTTCGTGACCAAGCGGCCGCAGGACGAGGCCGAATACAGCATTCAGGAACAATTCGGCAGCTGGGGGCTGTCGCGCACGTCGATTGATCTCACCGGGCCGGTGACGGCCGACAAATCCGTTCTATATCGCGTGATGGGGAGCTTCGATCGCGCCGATTCATGGGTGAATTTCGAGCATCATGACAAGGGCGCCTTCTCGGGTGAGGTCAGCTGGCGGCCATCGACGCAATTCGAGGCGAATGTCGGGCTCGAATATTATAATGACAGCGACGCCAACCGGGGCGGCTACGCAGGCATGATCCCGGTGATCGGGACGACTTACAAGGTTCCATGGCTCACTGGACGCCCAGCCTATCTGCCACGCAACTGGACGCAGAACGATCCGCAGAAATACAGCCAGTTGCCGGATGTAATCGAGCGTGAAACTGTCTCCGCCGACTGGACATATCGTTTCAACGATCAGTGGAAGATCACCAACCGGTTCATGTACAACCACAGCGACGAAAGTCAGAATTATCTGCTCGCCGCGCCCACCGCGCTCAACTATCAGACGGCCAATTTGTTGCGCCGGGTCAGCTGGAGCCGGGTCTATCGCGATACTTGGTCGATCAATCTGGACGTCGCTGGCGAGGTGAAAACCGGCCCCCTGAAACACAATCTGCTGTTTGGGTTTGACTATTTCGACTATCATCATCTCTATCTCGGCGATAATCCGGCCCCCAAGGCAGTGCCGGAAATCCCTGCGTTCAACATCTGGGCTCCGTCTTATGGCGGCGTCAATTGGTCTATCATCGAGGCCCAACAGGCATTCGCGAGCGGGAACAAGAGCCGCAACAAATCGCTCGACGTGGGCTATTATGTTCAGGACGACATATCCTACGACGACTTCATTCACTTTCTGATCGGCGGACGCTACGACGTCGCCTTCGACGCCAACTCGGAACTCGCGTTTGCGACCGTCGGCGGAAGTCCGTGCTATCCGCTCTGCGATGGTCACTATAATCCGCCGTGGAAGGGCAATCCGACCTATCGCAAGATTTCGCCGAATGGCGGACTCTTGTTCAAGCTGACCCCGGAATATTCGATCTATGCGAGCTATTCGGAATCCTTCGGCAACTCCAACGCCACGGCGCGCAGCGCCAGCGGCGCGCCGTTCAAGCCGCAGGAGGGGCAGCAGTTCGAGGTCGGCGCAAAAGCGAGTATCCTGGACGGCAAGGTCACGGCTTCGATCGCCGCTTTCGACCTCTATCTGACCAATGTGCTGACCGCCGATCCGGTCAATTCCGGATATTCCATCGCGGCCGGCAAAGTGCGCAGCCGCGGCGTCGAATTGGACGTCGCCGGGCAGGTCACGGATAATATCAGCCTCATCGCCAGCTACACCTATGACGATGCGATGGTCGTGAAAGACAACACAACCGGAACGGGCGCGATTCTGGGCAAACGTCAGCCCGGCGTTCCACGTCACGCCGGAAATTTCTGGGCCAAATACGACACCGCTCCCGGGCAGAAGGAGGGATGGAGCTTCGGCTTCGGCGCTTTCGCCAATGGCCTGCGCGAAGCGACCGCGACCAATGCTTTCGCGCTTCCCGGCTATGTGCGCTTCGACACGATGATCGGCTATCGAACCCTCGTCCTCGGCCAGGCCGTCGAAGCCCAGCTCAATGTGATCAATCTCGCCGACGCCAAATATTTCGACACCACCGTCAACAGCCAATACGCCGTCTACGGCCAGCCGCGCACCTTCATCGGATCGATCAAAGTCAAGTTCTGAGCAGGATGTTCAAAAAGGAGCGGGCCCCGGCCTTTCGCCGAAATCCCGCTCTTCGAAAGAGTCGGAACGAGCATTCGTCGGCCGAACGACGAATGCTCGCTCTCAGATTTTCCGTCTCGAGAACCAAGGACCGACCATGCGCGCTTTCTGGGTTTGGCTGCATCGCTGGACCGGGCTGGCGATGACAGGCTTCCTCGTCGTCGTCGGACTGACCGGCAGCATTCTGGCGTTCCACAATGAGCTCGATCGGCTGGCGACGCCATGGCTCTACGCCACGCCGCGGGACGCGCCGCGTCTCGACTTCGAGGCGCTCGCCGAAAAGGCCGAGGCGCTCGTTCCGCAGGGACGAGTGCGTAATATCGGCTATCGCTTTCCCGAGCAGGTCATCGTCGGCATGACGCCGCGCAAGGATCCTGTGACGGGAAAGCCCTATGAGCTCGGCTTTCGTCAGCTGTTTCTCGATCCCTGGACCGGCGACGAACTCGGAAGGCGCACGCCCGGCGACCTCTCACAAGGTCGCATCAATCTGATGACCTTCATCTATCTGCTGCATGACGCGCTGATGCTCGGCCCGACTGGGATCACCATTCTCGGCGTCGTCGCGCTCGTCTGGACGCTCGATTGCTTCGTCGGCTTCTATCTGACGCTGCCGGTCGCGCGCGGCGCCTTCTGGAGTCGCTGGAAGCCTGCGTGGCTGATCAAATGGCGCGCCAGCGCCTATCGCGTCAATTTCGATCTCCATCGCGCCAGCGGGCTGTGGCTGTGGCCCGTGCTGCTCGTCTTCGCCTGGTCGAGCGTGATGTTCGACTGGCGTTCGCTCTATGACGGAGTCATGCACGCATTCTTCCAATATGAGGCGCCCCGAGCCGTGATCGACGCGCTGCCGGAGCGCCGGACCCCGAACCCCCGCCTCGACTGGCGCGCCGCCGAGGCAACGGGCGAGGCGCTGATGGCGAAAGAGGCGGCGGAGCGCGGCTTCACCGTCACGCAGGCGCGCGCGATGACCTATTTGATCGATAAGGGCGTCTATATTCTGTCTTTCCGCAGCAGCCTCGACGTGGACGCCATCCACGGCGGCAATTGCTCGGTCTATTTCGACGCTGACACCGGCGCGCTGCTGCGAGTTATGCTCCCGACCGGCCAATACGCAGGCAACACGATCACCAGCTGGCTCTACGCCCTGCATATGGGCGGCGTCTTCGGCCTGCCTTATCGCATTTTCGTCTGCGTTCTCGGCTTGCTCATCGCTATGCTGTCAGGCACAGGCGTGTATATCTGGCTGAAGAAGCGGCGCGCGCGACGACTCCATTCACGACGCCAGGCGATCCACGTCTTTGTGGAGTGAAGCGCCCGCGCTCATCGGCGATCTCACGTCGATCGCGCGCGCTTTCACTCCGAAATGCGAATGTCCGCTATCGGCGCGATCGGACATGGGCATTTGGGAGGGGCGGGTCTCCTTCGGGTCACGAGCGGTCCGGTGCTCCCTTCGTCTTTCTCATCCGCCTACGTCCCGGACCCGCGCCATCCGTCCCCCTCCGCTTCCGCGAGAACGGCGGCGGCAGCTTGTCCTGCACCCAGGGCAGCAGGCGGATCGGGTGAGGCTGTAGATGCGCCGTCACGATCGGAATCTTCATGATGCTCGGCAGCATGTCGGCGAGCGCGATTGCGTCGCAGTAGATTTCCTCGGTCGGGGTGGCGCCCGAATGCCCCATGATGTCGCTCCGAATCTCGCTATGAATCCCCGTCTGCTTCAATGAATTGCCGAAAGATTTACGCATCGAATGGATGACCTTCTTGCGCCCCTTGGCGTCGGGAATGGCTTGGTGCAGCCCGTCGATCATCTCGGCATAGAGCCGATCGCCCAGAGGTGACGAGGATGTCGGCGATTTGAGATCAGGGAAGACCATCTCATAGCCGAGTGCTCTCACGGCGACATAATCGAGAAAGCCGAGGCGGTGAGCTCCGGGTGCAGGACGACCGAGCGCTCGGAATACAGATTTTTGATGCGCCGAATTTCGTTCGTTCTGATCTTTATATAGTGGAGGCGTTGTAACTTGCCGTCGATCACCGTGTCGACGTAGGCCACGTCGCGGACGGAGAGGCCGCAGATCTCCTCGCGCCGCGCTCCGGTGTAGTGGAGCATGAGCGTCGCGAAATACAGCGCGCGGTGGAAGACGTGCGGGCCTGAGATCAAGATCTCGTCGTCTTTCCAACCGGCGCAGCCGATAAAGAAGGCGAGGCGGAAGATGGCGCCGGCGTCGGCTTCGGTCAGGAGTCCACGCTTCGTGCGCCCGCGTTCCGTGGACTTGCGACGCATCAGCGTCATGTCGATGTCCCGGTCGAGCTTGTGGCCGCGGCTTCGAATATGGGCGAGGACTTGGCCCAGAAATGAAAAATGCCGATTGACGGTTCCGGCGACCAAGCCGCGCTCCGATGGCGGCTTGGCCGCGCCGATCGCGCGAAGCTGGTCGAGCGTCCTGTGATTGTCTCGCGGGCTGCGGCCGTAGCTCTTGGCGACAGCGCCGAAGAGGTCGTCGAGATCGCCCAGGTGCTTCTGGTGGATGTCTTCGAACTCGACGACGCCCTGCTCGAGGAGGAGCCTCGCGAAAAGCCGCGAAATCTGACGCACCTGACGCTGGGATTTCGTGTCCCAGGCCTTGGCGTCCGCATTCTTCTGGATGATCCCCTCGGCGAGCACGACGAATGGATGCTCGTCGAGCGTCAACGGCTTCGTTCTCGCCGCCTTGGCGGGACTCGGCGTGGGCGCGGGGTCGGCAGACGGCGGCGCATGTTCGTTTCGGGCGCCTTCGACGGTCGCGGTCGCTTCTCGAGGGACGACAATCGGGGATGAGGCGAGGGGCGCAACGACGAGCCTCGTCTCGGCGTGATCGACCGAGTCGCGGGGCGCCTTGGCGTGATCCTTCAGAATGTCGGCGATGGTCTTCTCGATCTCGACGCGCACGCCGTCATGCCGGCGCTCAGACTGAAAATTCGCCTCGGCGAAGGCCCGGTAGACCGTCTCCTGCGCGAGCGCGAGATTCATCGGATTGGGCTCGCCGCCGACCTCCTCGACGAGCGTCGCGAGCCGCTCCTGCTTTTCGGCGGAGACGTTTTGGCGCTGCATGAGATCGAGCATGAAGGCGATCTCGGCGATCTCGTCCGGCCTCATGCCCTGCGCCGCCATTTGCGCGGCGGAGCGCTCGTCGACGGCCGCGGCGCGCCCGCGCGTCTCGAGCAGGCGATAGACGTGCCCCATCACGCGCTCGCTGCGGCGGCTCTTCTCGGGATCGAAATCGTTCTCCGTGCGTTCGCGCGCCGCCACGGCCTCGAGCTTGTCGAGGTGCTGCGTGAAGACGATGCGGAACACCTTCTGAATTTGCTGCTGTGAGAGGCGACTGGTCATGGCGGCCGGAAAGAAACAACGATCGGCGAGCGCGGAAATCTGGCCGGCGAGGAAGCGCGCTCTCCCGGGGTTGCTGGTACGCAGGCCGAGAATCAGGGTCGCAGAATTTCTCGATTCGGCAAGCGCCGATGGCAGTCGCCGCCGCCAATAATAGAACGCGCCGCGACGCATGACATGGGGTATGGCGGGCATGAAGGACTCCGTGGCATGCGGCCATGTGCCGCAAGGGACGTGGCGCTGAGCCCCAGCAAGATTCACATGATTTGCTGGGACAGGGGGAGTGCAGTCCTGTGAAGTGGGTTGGTCCATTGGTCGGCCGATTCCAGTTGCTATGGTGACGGCTGTTCGACGCAGGCGAGAAAGGCCACCGCGGCGATTGAATCAATTCATTCAGCCTTACGATGTCCCCCACGCGCGGCGTCTTTTTCGTCCCAAATTTCTTGTCGGTGCCGGCCTCCGCGTGCCCATAAGCCCATAGGCGTAGGCCATGTGATGAGCCGCGGTCGAGCGTGCTTTCCCATCGAACCAGTGGCATGTCGGCGACGCGCGCCCTCAAGTCCATCCCATAGGATCGAATTAAGTGGGGGACCTGTCGAGTGGCGTCTCGCCATATGTGAAGGCGCCGGCCACGGGAGGTCGGTGAACTAAAATCGACGGCAGCTTTAGTGGGTTACGCGATGAACGAGCTTCGTGACCGATTTCTGGAGGCGCTGCATTCTGTGTATGGCCCACGTCGGCTGTCCGTGGCGCTCGGTATCATTGCCGGTTTGATTTGGAGGGCCCGCATCGACGCGACTTGGCCCCAAATCGCCGCCGAGCTGTCTCTTGTGCTGGAAGCTGCTGGAGGGTCAGCGATCACTGCCGATACGTTACGAGGGATGATGGGGCGCAAGCGGCGTCGTGGAGGAGCCGCTATTCCGGGGACGGATTTCGACCCTACGCCGCGTGCTCCTAACGCGGGCTCCGCATCCCAGAACAATATCGAACCCACGTCGATGGTGCCGCCGTCGCTCGGCCGCATCGAAGAGCTGGCGTTGCGCCGTACGAGAATCCATGAATTCGGAGATGAATCGAATTAAGTGGGGAATGCGCTGACTTTCCTCGACGCATCTTGCCGCGACGCAGAATGAACTGCGCAACGGAAGGAGCGTTGTGATGAAGTTGGTCATCGTTGCTAATGAGAAAGGCGGATGCAGGAAAACCGCCGTGACTACCATGATCGCTGACGCCGCACTCGCGAGTGGGCAACCGGTGCAAATTTTTCAGGTTGATCGGCAGGGACGGTTGCCGGTCCTTTTTCCAGGCCTGGTCGCGACGATCGCGATGCCCAGCACGGAGACGTTGCGGCAAGACGATCTCGCAGATGCGGTAGCACTCGCGCCCTTGGACGACGCGTTGCGCGATTCCGCATCGAGGCTCGTCCTGGTGGAAATCGGGGCTAACCTCCCGTCCCGCGTCGCCGACTGCATCGCCGCGGCGGAAACGGGCACTTTTCTGGCTCAGTCAGGCACAGAAGTGACGATCGTCGTTCCGACGACGACCGACCCGGAAGCGATCACACTGGGATGCAGGACGCTCAGGCAGTTGCGCGAGGCATTTCCAGGAGCTCGGGCGCTGGTCTGCCTCTGCCAGGATGGCGCGTCCTGGGAGGAAATCACGAATTCGAAAGCACGGGAGGCTTACGACGAGCAACTGTCACCGCTCATTACGGCCGGAGAATTTTTCCGTTTGCCGCGGCTTTTGCCGCGGGCGCTGGCCGCACTGGATGCATCGGCCTTGACGCCGCTCGGATTCGCCCGCTTGTCTGACACCGATCTGCTCGCCGTCACACACCTTCCGGGAGCTGTCGCGCGTCACGTCCGCGGCGACATTGCGAAATATGTCTACGATGCGGTGGCCTCGCTACAAAAGGTGCTTCCTTTTCGCGACGCCTCGGAAGTTGGATCGGCTCCAGCGCGTCGGTCGAGATCGGCTCCAACTCGCAGAGGCGTTGACGACGGCGAGAAGTGACATGCTCGCGACAATGCTTCCGTGGTTCGTCGACGATGACCGCGCGGTCATCCTGGCGGAAATCATGCGGATACGGGAACGACGGATCGATCTGGCGGCCTGGCGAGAAGGTTATCGGCAGGGGAGGCAGCAAGGTCGACGCGAGGCGTGGCTTGCGCTCTTCGCTGGCGTGATGGGCCTATTAGCCAGGATCGTGGGTCGATCCCGGCGTCAATAGCCGCGGTATTTGCGGCAGTATCTGATCGTCAGCGGGCGCAAGTTCGCTGACGATTTTGCTCGGCAAAAGCTCCAGGCAAGCCGATAGTGCCGGGTCGTCGACGCCATTGAACCTATGCGCTATAGCGCGGAGACCGTATTGCGCGATGATCTCCGCTGCTCCTCTGTCAGAGGCCGGCCGGCGCCCACGACGTTCGAACTCCCCGATTGCCCGGGCCGCCTCGGCGAGGGGGCTCAGATATTGCAATGATCCCCACAGTGTTGTCAGCAGCACTGCGCTATGTCGGGCGAGTCGCACGATCTCGGCGTGTGTTGGCCTCACGGAGATATCATCGAGTTCGGGATTGGCCATCCGGTCGCTGTCGGCCTTTGGCAATCGAAGTGTTCCGAATGCCTCTTTGAACGTCGGAGGCGTTTTTGTTCCGATCTCGCGGCGAGTCGAACGCTTATACCAATCCTCATTGATCAAAACCCATGCGCCCAGTCGCGTAGCCCGATGGACATGATGCGCCAAGGCTGCTCGATGAGCTTGTTCCAGGCGGCGCAACAATGATCGACGATATCGTCATAGGATTTGAAAACGCGG
>NZ_DATBQF010000044.1:0-63133 GCF_036560965.1 Methylosinus sp.
CCTTCCCGGCGCGGGATGGCGCGCAAGATCGCAACGGCGGCGGGAGACAGGGGAACGTCATGGGCCTTGCGATTTTTCGTGCGGGCCGAGCCGATGCTCCAAAGCCCCGCCTCCAGGTCCAGCTCATCCCAAAGCATTCCGCCAATTTCCTCGCGGCGCTGGCCCGTCAGTATGAGAAGCCGGATAATGGCGCCATAGTCGCCATCGCCGGCATGGCGCCACACAAGGGCGAGTTCGGCGTCGCCTAGCACGCGGTCGCGGGCCGTCTCGGCTGTTGCTTTGTTCGTCCCGACCACGGGGTTTATGTCGGTTAGCCCCTCGCCGATCGCCCAACCATAGAAGCTCGACAAGGCGGCGCGGGCGCGATTCGCGGCATATGGTCCATTAGCTCCCGCGATCTCGGCGAGGCGCGCGGCGACCATCGCTCGCGTGACGGAATGGACGGCTGTTTCATGCAGCGGCGACCAAAGCACGCACAGATAGCGGCGAACCTCGATTAAGCTGTTCTTTTTCAGTCGACTCTCGGCATGGCGAATCAAATAGCTATCAATGATCGCCCGCAGTGTGACGGCTGCTCGAGCGCGGGTGTCGTTTTTCTCGTCTTGCGGATCGTGCCCCAGGTGAACCTTGCTCAGGGTAGTTTTCGCGCGGCGGCGGGCTTCGTCCGCGTCCGTGTTTTCAACCGTTCCCAAAGACACGCGGCGCTGCTTCGCGCCGATCCTGTATTGCGCGAGCCAAGTCCGCTTGCCTCCAGCCCTTAAGCGAAGCCCGAACCCGGGAAGGTCGTCGTCAAAAATGATGGCGTCGGATTTTCCGGCGGGCAAAGAGACTTTGGCGACATTCGCCTTTGTGAGCCGCATGGGATAGCCTTGGGAAGCACATGGGAAGCAATCTTGTGGCTTCGTATGATTGCTTATGGTTCCCAAAATCAGAGGTTATACGCCGAATGTCAAGTGAAATCGGCGGTAATGCTCCCTTAAAAATACGTATGACCACGCAAAGCCCGTGACTTTTAATCAGAGGGTCCCGGGTTCGAGCCCCGGCGCGCTCACCAAATAAAATCAAATAGTTACGCCAGAATCCGCGATCCAAAAAGTCCCGAATATGCCGTTTCGGACAACAATCGAGGGATTTCGTCGTCCACCCAAATGCGACACCATGCCTCGGGACTGCCAGCCCACAATCGCCGGCCTGCAATCCCAAGGTCCCAGCACGGCGTCCAAACGGGCGGCGAAGGCATGCCGGCAAGGTGGAAGCTGATCTAGCGTCCGGCCACAATCCGCCGAATCGCCTCTTTCACCCACTCCCAATGACCCGCCGGGCGCTTTGCGTCCACAACGTCCGGCGCGTCGTGCTGGCGAAACCGCGCCTCGGAATAGGCTTGCTCGCCGAAACGCTCGATTAGCACCTTGGCGTCGGATTCAATGAGGGCGCGGTATGCGGCGCGGCGGCGGAGCCAACCGATCACTGGCAAACCTTCCCAGCCGTGCGCCAGACATATTGTGGTCGCGATGGTCTCTTGCGTGACGGCTGGATTCAGTGGGAGATCGGAGCTCATAGCCGGCCACGTCGACGCCCACAGCGCGGCCAAGATCACTTTTGGGTCCATCTGGCGCCGAATCTCGAAATTGCGTAGGCTTCGATTCTGCATGACGATCGCCTCCCGCACAATCGCCGCTCTCCAATCCCAAGGCGTCGCCGGCGCATGGGTGACGTGCTGCAATCCGGTTTGCCTGCGCTCAGTCCGGCGTTCCCATGTCATTCGCTTGCAATCACTTAACGCTATTCGACGACGCCAAACCTCGAATTGCAGGGGTTTCAACATCGGAGAATTTCGCGGAATGGTTAAGGTCAGGCATGACGCTGAATTTGCCTGGCTTGTCTCAGGCGAAATTGGCTCGAACGAGGTCCTGTCCCCCCAAACGTCGTTCTCTCCTCTCAAGCTAGCGGCTGAATTTGACGCGTGGTCAGAAAGTCGTGCATGACATGATCGTGGCCGATATCCATGCGTCTCTCGACCTCGGCGCGTTGAAGCACGCGACGGATTTGTCTTTTGTCTGTCGTATTACGCGCGTTCATTTCGGAATTCCCGGCGCCTGTTCGCCCGACGGACTGTGAGTAAGGCCCAGCCCTTCACGGCGCTTGGTCTCGTTTGCCAAAACGACGCCCTTCGATTGTCGCCAGCGCGCGCTGGTCGGCGCCTCTGGACGAGATGATCCTCATGCAACTCGAATTCTATGGATACGGCATCTCGCGGACCATGCTCGCGTGCGCAGGCATGGGCGCCACTATGGGCATGCTTGTTGGTGGGACAACTTTCGGCGTTCCGACCGCGATTGTTGCGGCGGTTATTGGTGCGATCGGGGGTGGCGTCCTAGGGCGATTCATAGAGTGGAAGGGCCAACATTCCGGCTTGCCGTCCAAGCGGAGGCGCGGTTCTGGCCAAACGCGGCATTACGTCGCCAGATCGATTCCGGAGCGCGCGTTGCACTTGGAAAACAGTGACTTAGGAAACCAGGCGGGGACTAGCGCGACGAAAGCCGCGCCATCGTGACGCACTCGTCTCTTGTTGTCCGTCAAACCAACTGGCGCAGAATTCCGATATTTTGCCAGATGTGAAAACTTCCCGTGAGGAGCCTCAATTGCAGAAGCGTCGAGATACGGGCGATCTCGTAAAGTTTATAGGGATGATCGGCATTATCGCGGTGATGTCCATTGCGGTCGGCGCGGCTCTTATTGGTAGCAGCGGTGTGGCTGCCGTGATGCCGGATTTGAGCGAGCGCCAGATGGTGGAAATGGGGCGTTGATCAAAGAAAAACCCGGTTCGCACGGGACTGCGAACCGGGAAAAGAAAGGGACGGCTATGGTCTCGACCATTAAGGGCGACCGTCCCGCAAATCAATTTGGCGCAGGGGCGATTATCGTCAAGCCTCAGCAAGCGCAAAAAACCCGGCCATTCCTGACCGGGCTACGCAGATACCTGGGATGGTTTGCTGATGGAAAGCACCAGCACATAGAATTGGAATTCCGCCATGCGCGACTTCAAGCCCGGCAGTACGTCGATCATACCAAAGAAAGGCTCTTCGACGCCACTTGTTGCCTGAGCGAATAGCCCCACGTTCTCCTTCAAGGCGCCTCGCGCCGGGCGAGACGCTCGCAAGAGGGAGGCGACGATGAGGAATGCAATCTGCTCTACGTTTGCCCCGCCCAGCGAGTGGGGATTGAGCCGGCACACACATCCAGCTGTGGTCCAAGCGATCTTCGCTCTTTCCAGTGAGGAGCGGGCGCCAGAAGCGATATGTAACATGCCGACCGCCGACGAATGGCGCAAGGCGGGCGAGCTCGTCGCGGAATATGTCGATGATGGCGACTTCGCGATCGACGGCGGTCGATTTGCTTGGAATTCCTTCGTGTCGTTCCGCTTGCGGCCAATCCGTCGGGAACATTAGCTCCACGCAAGACGGCCCATCGCTACATCCGCGCTCGGGGGGTTCCATCCGCTCGGAGTGCGAGTTGCAGCGCCTCGACGTTTCGCCGGACTGGCGCCGGTATGGGGTGGCGGGAATGGGACGGTGACCCCAAAGGAAAAGCCCGGCCATTGCTGACCGGGCTGTGCAAAACTTGCAAGGAACGCAGGCACTCGGAACTCTGCCTCGCGAGATTACCTGTTTCCACGGCGGTCGATATTCAATTGCGTCAGATTGACGCAAAACCCAAGCGCCGGCCTCAAAACGCAAAAACGGCCCGCCGTACATCCGGGCGGGCCGCTTCGTGGCGTGTGGTCTTGATAACGCTCGGCTGAGGGACGAAGCTACAGCAGGCCGGCCGTCGCTCGCCGATGTTTCCTTCAAACGCGCCGGATTAAACGAACCAGCAAGAGCAGGACGATAGCGCCGCCCGTGGCGTTCAGACTGGCGCGCACGAGCCCGGTTCCAAAGTGAACGCCGAGCCGAGGCGCCAGCCAATTCCCGACATAGGCGCCGATCACTCCGACGACGATGTCGCCAACGATCCCCATTCCATATTTCGTCATGAACTTCGCGGCGATCCATCCGGCGACGAGGCCGACCAACAGAATCACGACAAGGCTTTGATAGGGCAGATGCAGGGCGGCCAGATGCATGCGGTTTCCAATGTGCTCGTTCAGACTATCCGGCGCGCATCTCAAACACAAAACGGCCCGCCGCTACAACCGCGCTCGGGCTTCTGGGTCGCGTCTGATTTGTAATCAGTAGGTCGCGGGTTCGAATCCTGCAACCGGCACCATCTCCCGTCAGATCGTCTGATAGCGTCCGAAAATCCCTAAAAAATAAGCATGTATCGGCGAAATTGCGTCCGAGTAGGTCTCGTGGCGCGCGTCGGTATCCACCGCATAGGTGGGTATTTATGTTGGTCTCTGCGAAACCCCGTCCCGGCGGATACCAACATGCATCTCACGGACCTCGAAATCCGCGCCGCCATCGTCGAGCCCAAAGCGTTCGGGGAGCCGCTTCGCGCCATTGCGAGCTATGAAGGCGCGCCGGAGACTTGTGTCGCGCTCGAGCTCTCGGCTTTGACCTTTGTGCGCCCCGGCGAGTTGCGCGCCGTCGAAGGGGCGGAGTTCGATCTCGACAAGGCGGCTTGGACGATATCGGCCCGCTCGCGCCGCCACGGCCTCATGGGCTCGCGGATCGCCTCGATCGACGACCTTCCCATCGCCGCCGTCGACCGCCATTTTCGCTGTGAAGAATCGGTTCGAGCGCCAATATGTGATGGCGGCGTTCCGCATTCCCAACACATTGACCCGGCTCTGCTCGCTCAATGGGCGGCGTGAAGGTCGAGTTCTGAGAATCCATTGATGCGAGGAGATTGCGATGAGGGCGGTGATTTGGATTGCGGTCTCGCTGGCCGCTCTGTCGGTAGTCGGAGGCGCTCATGCGCAAGTTCCGGCCGAGCACAAGAATCCCGATGGCGGTTTTCATCGTCGCTTCGAAGACGCCGACAAAGGGGCGAAGCATTTCGACGATCCCGCCTGCGACGTCTGGCAGAAGCCCGATGAGAACGTCGCCGCGCTGCAGCTGCCGAACATCGCGCCTGTGCAGGCGAGGCCTGAAAGCGCCAATTTGCCGCGGCCGGTCGATCTCGCGCTGCTCGTCGATACTTATCATCACATCGACAATCGCGTCGATAATTTCAGCGGGCGCTCGTCGAAGCCGGGCGGCCGGCTCGCGCTCGTCGATTTCAACGGCGCCGCCAAGGACGGTCCGCCCGCGGCGCATCGCGTCTCGCTCGACACGGCGACCGAGGAGCTGAAAGCCGCCGGCTATGAGCGCGTCGATATGGTCGATTTCCTGCCGCGGCAATATTTCGCCATGTTCGAGACGTCCGCGCAATGAGCGCCGCGCCGGCGTCTCCTTCGAAAAGCGCTGCGCTCATCGACGAGCGCGGCGCTATCGCGCTCGTCGTCGCCAATACGATCGGAACCGGAGTGTTCACGACATCCGGTTTCGCCCTCGGCGATCTCGGCGCGCCCTCCTATGTGATGCTGGCCTGGGCGGCCGGCGGTCTCTATGCGCTCTCCGGCGTCGTGGTCTACGCCGACCTCGCCACGAAGATTCCCGTCTCCGGAGGCGAATACGCGTTTCTGCGGCAGACATTGCATCCGGCGCTCGGCGTCGTCGCGGGATGGATATCGCTCGTCGCCGGCTTCACGGCGCCGATCGCCGCCTCCGCGCTCGGCGCCGAGCTCTATCTCACCAAGGCGGGCGGTCCCGTTTGGAGCGCCCCTTTCGTCGCCTCGGCGATCGTGCTCGTCCTCTCTCTGCTGCACGCTTTCGCGCCGAAGCAGGGCGTCGCGTTTCAAAACGTCGCCGTGCTCATCAAGGTTTTGGCGATCGTCGCCTTCGTCGGCTTCGGCGCGCCGCATGCGGCCGAAACCGTCTCGCGCGGCGATGCGGGCGTCGCGCCCTTTTCGACGCTCGCCTTTTTCGGCTCGTTGGTTTGGATTTCCTACGCCTATTCCGGCTGGAACGCCGCCGTCTATGTGACGGGAGAAGTCGCCGGCGGCGGCGTGACGGTTCGCCGCGCGCTCTACGCCGGAACGCTGCTCGTCATGGTCCTCTATCTCGGCGTCAGCGCCGTCATTCTCTATGGCGCGCCGATCGAGGCGCTGAAGGGCGTCGCCGAGAGCGGCGCCGTCGCAGCGCGGTCCTTCGGCGGCCCCGTGGCCGAACGGGCCCTGAGCGCGCTCATCGCCCTCGCGCTCGTCACCTCCGCTTCATCGATGATCGTCAGCGGACCGCGCGTCTACGCGCGCATGGCGCAAGACGGCGCGCTGCCGGCGATTCTCGGACGCCTGCATGGCGAGCGACCGCGCATCGCCGTGCTGACGCAGGGCGTGCTCGCGCTTCTTGTCGTCTGGTCGGCGAGCTTGCGCGATATTCTCGAATTCGTCGGCGTCACATTGAGCCTCTCCGCCGCGGCAGTCGTCGTCGGCTGGATTCGGCTCGAGCTGCGCGCCTCCTATCGGCCGCGCTTCGTCCAGGCGGGCGCGGCGCTGCTGTTCCTTCTCGCCACGGCCGGCGTCGCTGTCGCGGCGATCCTCATGCGCCCGATGTCGGCGTTGGCTTCGACCGCGCTGATCGGGGCCGCGGCGATCGCTTATTTCGGAGGCGCGCATGGCCGCCGACGTTCCGCGAATTCATCATGACCAATGGAAGGAGCCCGCTCTATCGAATTCGTAAGGACGGACGCCGACCGCTTCGCCGAATGCGCCGCCGGAGCCTCGACCTCGGCGGCGCAGGATGTTGTATTTCACGACCACGAGACGTTGGCGTGACCGGATCGAAGTGATAGTTCAGACTGCGCGGTCCGCGTCCAGGCCGCGCCATGCGCGTCGCCATCGAAACCGTCTGAATGCGTCGACAAGTGCGGATTGGTCGGCTAAGCCGAGACGAGCCGGCTCGGGTCGTTCGCCCGGCGACATATTTCGAAATTGGCGGAAGGTCGAATGACACGATCATATTTGAAGGCGAAGCTGCTCGATCTCGTTTTAATGAGCCCGGTCGTCGCTTGGTTCTGTCTCGGAATATTCGGCTCGTTTCAGATGATCTCGCCGTCCGAAGGGCTTCTCGTGAATTGCTCTCTCGTGGCGAATATCGCGTTCCTCGGTCTGATCGTCTTTTTGATGCTCGTCCGTCTGCCCTCTCTTCGAACCGAGAAAGGCGTCGGCCCGAAATTGGCCGGCGTCCTCGGCTTTTTGCTGCCGATTCTCATCGTCACCGCGCCGGCTGCCAAACTGTCGCCCCCGATGAAGGATTTTTCCATCGGCCTGGTCCTCGTCGGGACGCTGATCTCCATCGCGGGGATCATCTCGCTCGGCCGGTGCTTCAGTATTTTGCCGCAAGCTCGCGCGCTCGTGACGAACGGACCTTATCGGCTCGTGCGACATCCGCTCTATGCCGGAGAAATACTGGCTCTGATCGGAATCATGTTCCGCTATCAGCAGCCAACGGCGCTGTTTTTGACGCTGCTTTCGATTGCCGCTCAACTGCCGCGCATGTATTTCGAGGAGCGCGTCCTGGAGGCGGCTTTCCCATCGTATCGTGAATACGCCAAGCGCACCGCGAGGCTCATACCCGGCGTTTATTAGAAAAGCGAAGGGCCGCGTCGGAGCCTGCGTCTTCGGCGGTCTCCGCGGACGCGCTCGACGACTCCGTCGACTCCGTCGACTCTTCGTCCTCGTCCTTCGGCATTTCCGGCGCGTTCTCGCCGAAGTCCTCTGGAATCCAATCCATCGCGCTTTGGCGCGGCTCCGGCCGGATGCGCAATCGTGCGTCCGCCGGATTCGCCGCGCGCGATCAACGACGCCTGCGCGATCGCATGGCCGACGGCCAAATGCGCGACGACATGCCCGGCCTCGTGGACGGCGGCGATGCGCAGCTCTTCCGGCGACCGGTTAGCCGAACGCTTCCTCGTGAACCTCGACATCCAACTCGGCTATGCGGGCTTGTAGCCTTTGTTGCACATCCTCGACCGCCTTGTCGTAGATAATCGGCCCGATCTCTCCTCGACGAGCGTCGCGAGCCGCTCCTGCTTTTCGGCGGCGACGTTTTGGCGCTGCATGAGATCGAGCATGAAGGCGATCTCGGCGATCTCGTCCGGCCTCATGCCCTGCGCCGCCATTTGCGCGGCAGAGCGCTCGTCGACGGCGGTGGCGCGTCCGCGCGTCTCGAGCAGGCGATAGACGTGCCCCATCACGCGCTCGCTGCGGCGGCTCTTCTCGGGATCGAAGTCGTTCTCCGTGCGTTCGCGCGCAGCCACGGCCTCGAGCTTGTCGAGGCGCTGCGTGAAGACGATGCGGAACACCTTCTGGATTTGTTGTTGGGAGAGGCGGCGGGTCTCGAGCGGCCGGAAAAAAACAACGATCGGCGAGCGCTTAAAATCTGGCCGGCGAGGTAGCGCGCTCTCCCGGGGTTGCTGGCGCCCAGGCCGAGAATCAGGGTCGCAGAATTTCTCGATTCGGCGAGCGCCGACGGCAGTCGCCGCCGCCAATAATAGAACGCGCCGCGACGCACGACATGGGGTATGGCGGGCACGAAAATCTCCGTGGTGCACCAGCCATATGTCGCACGGATGTGGAAACGCGCCCCAGCTGAGGCGATTTTCCAGCGATTCCAATGATTTGTGGGATTCTGGCTGGGGCGGGAGGATTCGAACCTCCGTATGGCGGAATCAAAATCCGCTGCCTTACCACTTGGCGACGCCCCATCGCGCCGACCGGCCGAGTCGCCGGGCGGCGGCTATCCCATAATGCCCCGGCGTCGCCTCCGCAACCGTCTCGCGCGCTTCAGTCCCAGGCGCGCAGCGGGGTGAAGCGGGCGAATTTCTTCGATTGGTGGCGATCCATGCGCGCCAGCACGTCGCGCAGGAATGTCACCGCCTCGGCGAGAAACGGCCCTTTGTTCAGCATCACGCATTCGGCCCGTTGCGCCATGGCTGCGTCTGTGGTCTCGGCGCGGCTCGGCGCGCCCTCCTTGATGAACTGGTCGAGCACCTGCGTCGCCCAGATCACCGGCACATGCGCCGCCTCGCACAGCCAGAGAATCTCCTCCTGCATTTCCGACAGCCGGGCGAAGCCGAGCTCGACCGCGAGGTCGCCGCGCGCGATCATCACCGCCGTCGGATGATGCAGCGCCGAGCGCACGATGAGCTGCGGCAGATTGCGCACCGCGAGCGGCGTCTCGATCTTCAGCACGATCGTCTGTCTCGGCAGCGCGCCGCGCCGCGCCGCGAGATGGTCCTGCAGCAGATCGACATCGGAGGTCTCCTGCACGAAGGAGAAGCCGACGAGATCGGCCTTGGCGGCGACGACGTCGAGGTCGCGGAAATCCTTCGGCGTCAGCGGCGGCAGGCGCAGATCGGTGGTCGGAAAATTCAGCCCCTTCTCGACCTTCAGCCGCTCGCCCTTGCTGCGCGCGCTGAACACCTCGAGCTCCACGGCGCCGGCGCCGGCCTCGGCGCTGACGACGCGCGCGCCGATCTTGCCGTCATTGATCCACACCTCGGCCCCGAGCGCGAGCTGGCCGATCGCCTCCGGAAAGGAGGGGCGGATCGCGACGGGGCCGGCGGAGCGCGGATCGAGCGTCGCGACCATGGAGAAACGGTCGCCGCGATAGAGGCGCAGCTTCTCGGGCGCGCGCAATTGCTCGATCCGGCACTTCGGCCCGGCGAGGTCCATCAGCACGCGGCAATTGCGCCCGAGCGCGGCTTCGGCGGCGCGTATATTGGCGATCATCGCCTCCCAGGCGGCGGCGTCGTCATGCGCGCAATTGATGCGCGCGCAGCCCATGCCGGCCTCCATCAGACGGCGGATGAGCGCAGGCTCGCCCGCGGCCTCGCTCGGCAGCGTCACCATCACGACGGCGTGGGGCGTCCTGGGGACGGCGCCGAAAATGCGGTCGCGCGCGGCGTCGAGGGCGTCCTCGCCGGCGCGCATCGCCGTGGGTGTGGGGTAGGGGGCGTCGGTCTCGCCGGTCAGCCGGCGCAGCGTCGCCGATAAAGCGTCGAGCGCCTCGATCACCTTCGCTTCGCTGCGGCCGAGCGAGGACAGGCCGTAGCTCGACAGGCGAGATTGCAGATCGCTGAGGTCGCGGCGGCGCAAAGCGAGATAATGCGCGAGATTTTCGGTCCCCGGGACGGCGTCCCCGGAGAATGGCCCGCCCCAGCGCTCGATGAGCGCGCGGCCGTCGGCGACGACCGCCTCGCGCAATTGCGACAGGGCGGTCGAAAGGTCCAGGAGATCGGCGCGAGCCTCGCTCGCCGGCCTGTGGGTGACGTCGTTCATCGGATGAGGTCCGCTGGAGACTGGGGCCTGATGCTCTCGTCCTCCTTCGTGACGGTTTCGCAACGGCGGTCCGCGACGATTTGTCAAACGGCGAGCGAGCCGGCCGCCGCGGCGGCCCCACGCAGCGCCGCGATATTTTGCGCATAGGCGGCGACGCCGGCTCCCGCGAAGACGGCGGATCCGGCGACGAGAACGTCGGCGCCCGCCTCGACGATCGCAGTCGCCGTCTGCGGCGTGACGCCGCCATCGACCTCGAGGAATATGTCGCGCCGACCGATCGTCTCGCGGATGCGGCGGATCTTTTCGAGCTGCGCTGGGATGAAGCTCTGGCCGCCGAAGCCCGGATCGACGCTCATCACCAATATGAGGTCGACATCGTCCAGCACATAGTCGAGCGCGCGCTCGCTCGTGCCCGGATTGAGCGAGACGCCGGCCTTCTTGCCGAGCGAGCGGATGAGCCGCAGCGAGCGATGCAGATGCGCGCCGGCCTCGGCGTGGACGGTGATGACGTCGGCGCCGGACTTGGCGAAGGCCTCGACATAGGGGTCGACCGGCTCGATCATCAGATGCGCGTCGAAGACGCAGGCGGCGTGCGGGCGCAGCGCCTTCACCAATGCGGGGCCGAAAGTGATGTTGGGCACGAAATGCCCGTCCATCACATCGAGATGAATCCAATCGGCGCCGGCGGCGACGACGTCGCGCACCTCCTCGCCGAGCCGCGCGAAATCGGCGGAGAGAATGGAAGGGGCGATGACGATGTCATTGGTCATGTGGAAGGCTCCGGTCATGTGAGAGGCTCCATCGCAGCCGGACATCGAGATAATGGCGGGGCCCGCCAAAGGCGAATGCGATCCGGCGGGCCGCGTCGGCGCGCGTCACGCAGATTTCGCAATGGCCGTGCACCAATGCGATGGCGGCGCGCGTTCCGAACCGCGCGTCCGCCACACACGACATAGAGGGGGGATCCCATGAAGAAAGCCATTGCTCTCGCGGCGCTGCTGGCGCTGTCGGTCACCAACGCTCTCGCCGCCGATTGCGTCGTTCACATCAAGCGCACGGCCTGCGCCGGTCAGGAGGCGGAATCCTACAAGAAGTGCGACGGCAAGCAGGAATGCGACACGCAGGAATCCGCTGCGAGCGAAGCCGAATGCTCCAAGGCGGCGTTGAAGCACTGCGACAACTCCCGCCTGGACATCACCAAATACAAAGTCGTGACGGCGACCTTCAAGGGCGCGGCGCTGACGGGCGGTTTCGCCGCCGACGGCAAGGCCGCCGCGAAAGGCGCGAATTTCTGCGCTGCGGATCGTCCCGATCTCAACAAGTGCAAATAAGCGCGACGCGAGTCTCGGCGCGCCCGATATATCAGGGCGCGCCGTTTTAGACATCACTCCGCCGCCTTCTTTTCCGCGAATTGCGGATCGAGCGCGCCGCTGGCGTAGCGCTTGGCCATATCGGCGAGCGGGATCGGCTTGATCTTGCTCGCCTGGCCGGCGGCGCCGAATTCCTCGTAGCGCTGCTTGCACACTTTGCGCATCGCCTCCTGCGCCGGCTTCAGATATTTGCGCGGGTCGAACTCGCCCTTGTTCTTCAGCAGCGTCGCGCGGATCGAGGCGGTGATGGCGATGCGGCAGTCGGTGTCGATGTTGATCTTGCGCACGCCGAATTTGATGCCGCGCTGAATTTCCTCCACCGGCACGCCCCAGGTCTGGGGCATTTCGCCGCCGGCCTCGTTGAACGCGTCCTGCAAATCCTGCGGCACGGACGATGAGCCATGCATCACGAGATGCGTGTTCGGCAGGCGGCGATGAATCTCCTCGATCACATGCATCGCGAGAATGGCGCCGTCGGGCTTGCGCGAGAATTTATAGGCGCCATGCGAGGTGCCCATGGCGATGGCGAGAGCGTCGACCTTGGTGCGGGCGACGAAATCCACCGCTTGATCGGGATCGGTCAGCAGCTGGTCGTGGCTGAGCTTGCCCTCGGCGCCGTGGCCGTCTTCTTTCTCGCCTTCGCCGGTCTCCAGCGAGCCGAGCACGCCGAGCTCGCCTTCGACCGAAGCGCCGACCCAATGGGCCAGATCGACGACGCGGCGCGTCACTGCGACATTGTAGTCATAGCTCGCCGGCGTCTTGCCGTCCGCCTCCAGCGAGCCGTCCATCATCACCGAGGTGAAGCCGAAGCGAATGGCGCTGGCGCAGGTGGCTTCGCTATTGCCGTGGTC
This sequence comes from Methylosinus sp., assembly GCF_036560965.1. Lineage (NCBI taxonomy): Bacteria > Pseudomonadati > Pseudomonadota > Alphaproteobacteria > Hyphomicrobiales > Methylocystaceae > Methylosinus > Methylosinus sp. The sequence continues at coordinate 12,546 of NZ_DATBQF010000044.1, forward strand.
CTGGTGCATGACGAGCGGAATGTCGGGATACATGATCGCCAGCGCCTCGATCATCTTGGCGAGCATCACGTCATTGGCGTAGGAGCGGGCGCCGCGGCTCGCCTGGATGATCACCGGAGCGTCGACCGAGGCGGCGGCCTCCATCACCGCGAGGCCTTGCTCCATATTGTTGATATTGAAGGCCGGCACGCCATAGTCGTGCTCGGCGGCGTGGTCGAGCAATTGTCTCAGGGTGATCAGCGCCATGTGCGGTATCCTCCGAGCGTCGGGATTCGCGTCTTTGGCGGCGCCGCCCGAGCAATGCGGCGTCGCAGGGTTCGATTCCGCAGATAGCGATATAGCGGAGCGCGGAGGATGTCATCTCCCTCGCGCGCCGGCGCGCAGAGAATTGCGCGGCCGGTCGTTCGACGTTGAAACGCCGCGCTCCGGGCGGAGGCTCGGAGCGCGGCGTCGCGGCGCGGATCGCCTAGAGCAGCGCCTCGGCCGCATCGGCGACGCCCGCCGCAGTGATTCCGAAGCGTGTGTAGAGCGCGTCGGCCGGAGCGCTCGCGCCGAAGCCGGTCATGCCGACGAAGGCGCCGCGCTCGCCGATCCAGCGGTCCCAGCCGAGCCGCACGGCCGCCTCGACGGCGACGCGCGGCGCAGCGCCGAGCACGCGGTCGCGATAGTCCCGAGGCTGCGCTTCGAACAGCTCCCAGCAGGGCATGGACACGACCGCCGCGCGCTTGCCGCGCGTCCACAGGAGATCGGCCGCCGCCAGCGCGATCTGCACCTCGGAGCCGGTGGCGATCAGCGTCATCTGACGTCCGCCGCTCGGCTCGCGCAGCACATAGGCGCCGCGGGCGGTGAGATTCTCGCCGATCGGCCGCTCCAGCGTCGCCAGATTTTGGCGCGACAGGCTCAGCACGGAGGGCGTCGTCCGCGCATTGAGCGCGATCTCCCAGCATTCGGCCGTCTCGATCGCGTCGGCCGGGCGGAAGACGTAGAGATTGGGCATGGCGCGCAGCGCGGCGAGATGCTCGACCGGCTGATGCGTCGGCCCGTCCTCGCCGAGGCCGATCGAATCATGGGTCAGCACATAGACGACGCGCTGGCCCATCAGCGCGGAGAGGCGGATCGCGCCGCGCGCATAATCGGAGAAGACGAGGAACGTGCCGCCATAGGGAACGAAGCCGCCATGCAGCGCGATGCCGTTCATCGCCGCCGCCATGCCATGCTCGCGCACGCCGTAATGGATGTAGCGGCCGGAGAAATCCGCCGCCGAGACCGAGCCGAGCCCCTTGGTGATGGTGAAGTTCGAATGGGTGAGATCGGCCGAGCCGCCGATCGTCGCGCTGGTCGCCGCATTGATGACGCCGAGCGTGGTCTCGGAGGATTTGCGCGTCGCCACCTTGGGCCGCTCGGAGGCGAATGACTCGCGCAGCGCGCGCAGCGGCGCCGCGATCTCCTGCGCGATGTCGCCCGTCAGAAAGCGCTCGAATTCGGCGCGCTTGGGCGAAGCGGAAAGGCGCTGCTCCCAGGCGAGCCGCTCGCTCGTCCCACGGCGGCCGGCGGCGCGCCAGGCGTCCAATGTATCGGCGGGAATCTCGAAAGGCGCATAGGGCCAGCCGAGCTCGGCGCGGGCGAGCTCGATCTCCGGGCCGCCGAGCGGCGCGCCATGCACGGTTTCCTTACCCTGCTTGCTGGGCGCGCCATAGCCGATGACGCTGCGGCAGGCGATGAGCGACGGCCGCTCGTCCTGCTGCGCCTGCGCGAGCGCATCGGCGATCTCCTGCGGCGCATGGCCGTCGACGCGCTGCACATGCCAGCCGGCGGCGGCGAAGCGCGCGAGCTGATCGGTGGAGGTGGAGAGCGTCGTCGGCCCGTCGATGGAGATGCCATTGTCGTCCCACAGCACGGTGAGGCGGCCGAGCTTCAAATGGCCGGCGAGATCGATCGCCTCATGGCTGACGCCTTCCATCAGGCAGCCGTCGCCGGCGATGACATAGGTGCGATGGTCGACGAGATCGTCGCCGAAGCGCGCCGCCTGCAGCCGCTCCGCCATGGCGAGGCCGACGGCGGTGGCGAGACCCTGGCCGAGCGGGCCGGTCGTCGTCTCGACGCCGATCGTATGGCCGAATTCGGGATGGCCCGGCGTCTTCGAATCGAGCTGGCGGAAGCTTTTCAGATCGTCGATCGAGACGCCCGGATAGCCGAGCAGATAGAGCAGCGCATAGAGCAGCATGGAGCCATGGCCCGCCGACAGCACGAAGCGGTCGCGGTCGGCCCAGTCGGGCGCGGCGGCGTCGAATTTCACGAATTGCTGGAACAGAACCGTCGCGACGTCGGCCATGCCCATCGGCATGCCGGGATGGCCGGATTTGGCCTTCTCCACCGCGTCCATCGCCAGCGCGCGAATGGCGTTGGCGGCGCGGCGCTCGTCCTCGGCCGCGGCGACTTCGGCGACAGTTTCCAAAACATTCGACATCTGGTTCGTTTCCTCAGGCTTCGCCACGTTTGCGTTTCATCAGCTCCAATATCCGCGGCGTGAGTATGAGCTGCATGGCGAGATCGAGCTTATTGCCCGGAATGACGATGGAATTGGCGCGCGACATCCAGCTGCCGGCGATCATCGTCACGAGATAGGGAAAGTCGACGCCGCGCGGATCGCGGAAGCGGATGACGACGATCGATTCGTCGGGGCTCGGGATCGAGCGGGCGACGAAGGGATTGGAGGTGTCCACCGTCGCGGCGCGCTGGAAGTTGATGTCGGTCTCCGAGAATTGCGGGCAGATGTAATACACATAATCGTGCATCCGGCGCAGGATCGTCTCGGTGACGGCCTCGGTGGTGTAGCCGCGCGTGTTGCGGTCGCGATGGAGCTTCTGCGTCCATTCGAGATTGATGACCGGGACGACGCCGATCTTGAGATCGGCGTAGCGGGCGACATTGACCTCCTCGGTCACCACGGCGCCGTGCAGGCCTTCGTAGAACAAGAGGTCCGTATTGGCCGGCAGCTCGCGCCAGGGCGTGAAGGCGCCGGGCGGCGAGCTCAGCACCGCGGCCTCGTTCTCGTCATGGACATAATGGCGAAATTGCCCCGTTCCGGTCTCGCCATATTCCTTGAACAAGGTCTCGAGCTCGCCGAGCAGATTGGCCTGTGGGCCGAAATGGCTGAAATGCGCATTGCCGCTCGCCTGGGCGTCGGCCATGGCCGCTTTCATCTGGTCGCGCTCGAAGCGATGGAAGGAATCGCCCTCCACATAGGCGACCTCCACTTTCTCGCGGCGGAAAATCTGCTCGAAGGTCTGCTTGACCGAGCTCGTGCCCGCGCCGGACGAGCCGGTGATCGAGATGATCGGATGCTTGATCGACATGGCGACGCCCATCGCAGGCCGGCAAAGGTCCAGCATTTTTTCGTTTGGAGCGAAATCTGATCGCTCGAACGGCTCCGTTCGAGCGGAAAGCGCTCCAGCTCATATGCGGTCTGCGCGCCGGACCGCCCCTCGGGGCGCGCGGCGAGCGAGATCGCGCGGCCACATCTCTCGCCGATGCGGCCACGCTGCAATTCTCCTACAAGAAAAGGCGGGCGTTTGCTCGGTCCCCGCGAAAAAAATCTCGGTCGCCGCCCCGCGCTGCGGCGCAGGCCGCGGCGCGTTTCCGTTTAAATAAATATTTCAAGATATTAGCCGTCGGGGGCGGGGCGCGGGGCGCGGGCCGGCGGCGGCGGTCGTCCGGCGGCGCCCGGGCGCGGTCGGTTGACGTCTCGGCGGCGTCGATTACAGAGGGCTTTCCGGCGCTCACGCCCCCGTTCCACAAGGTGATTTCATGACTGCGACCTATGATGTCCTCGGCGTCGGCAACGCCATTGTCGACACTCTGGCCCGCGCCGAGGACGATCAATTGGTGGCGGCCGGGCTCCACAAGGGCGGGATGCAGCTCGTCGACGAGGCCCGCGCCGCCGAAATCTACGCCGCCATGGGGCCGACGACGGTGATGTCCGGCGGCTCGGCGGCCAACACGCTCGTCGGCGTGGCCGGCTTCGGCTTCGCCGCGGCCTTCATCGGCAAGGTGAAGGACGATGACGCCGGCCGCGAGTTCGCGCATGACATTCGCCAGTCGGGCGTCGCCTTCGACACGCCCTTCGCCGCCGACGGCGCGGCGACGGCGCGCTGCCTCATTCTGGTGACGCCGGACGGCCAGCGCACCATGAGCACGTTTCTCGGCGCCTGCCAGGCTCTGGGGCCGGAGGATGTCGACGAGGAGCTCGTCCGCGCCTCCAAGATCCTCTATCTCGAAGGCTATCTCTGGGACCCGCCGGCCGCCAAGGAGGCGTTTCTGAAGGCGGCCAAGGCGAGCCGCGCCGCCGGCAATCGCGTCGCGCTCTCGCTCTCGGACGCTTTTTGCGTCGATCGCTATCGCGGCGAGTTCTTAGGGCTGGTGCGCGACGGCCTCGTCGATATTCTCTTCGCCAATGAGAGCGAATTGCATTCGCTCTACGAGACCGCCGATTTCGCGACGGCGGTGAAGGCGCTCGGGGCGGAGGCCAATCTGCTCGGCGTCGTCACGCGCTCGGACAAGGGCGTCGTCGTCGTCGAGGGGACGAAATGCGTCGCGGTTCCGGCCTTCCCGGTCAGGGAAGTGGTGGATACGACCGGCGCCGGCGATCTCTTCGCCGCCGGCTTCCTCGCCGGCCTCGCGCGCGGCCTTCCTTATGAGGGCGGCGCCTCGCTGGGCGCGCTGGCGGCGGCGGACGTCATCGCCCATGTCGGCGCGCGGCCGCAGAAGGATCTGCGCCAGCTCGCCCGCGACCACGGCCTGCTGGCCTGAGGGCCTGCGGTCGCTTCCGCCGATCGGGAGTGGCGCGAGCCTGCCGGCTCAGCGGCCGCTCCCCTCAGCGCTTTGCCGCGGCCAGCGCGTCGGCGAGCGCCTGCGCCTCGCGCGTCAGCGCGGCGAAGAATGTCTCCGATTTCGCGTGTTCGGCGAAGCAATGGCGAAAGGCGGCGGCGCCTTCGTCCTGCAGCTTCGAATAGGTCTCGAAATCCTTCTCGTCGGCTCGGCCGGAGGCGGAATAGGAGTCCATGGCCTTTTTGGCCCTGGCCTGATGCGCGCTCCAGGCCGTCTCGCAGACGGGCGACGTCTCGATCTTCGCCTTGGCGGGGGCCGAGGCGATAGAGAGCCGATCGCCGCTGGCGATCGCGACGATGATCTCGTCGGGCAGCGCTCCGCCGGCGTCGTCCTGGCTGCGCAGATCGAGAATGGCGACCGCCAGCGTCGCCGCGGCAGGCTTGGCGATCGGTAGATCGGCGTATTTCTCGACGCCGGCGTCCGGGCTCACCGCCAGAGTGTAGAAGTAAGGCGAAGCCAGCGCCTCGCCGAGCGATTGCGGCGGCTTCTCGCCCTTCGACCAGCTCCTGCGATGGGCGCGCAAAAACGCCTCGGCGAGGCTTACGGTCGAGACGGTCAGCTGCGATTTGTCGTCGTCGCCGGCAAAGGCGAGGCCGTCGAGCTGATCCGCGCCGACTCCGTCGAACAGCGTCTCGATCGTGTATTTGCCGAGCTTCTGGAAGCCGGGGGCGGCGACGGGGCCGACGATCGCCTCGATCTTCTCGCCGAGCTCCTTCAGCGCCTTCTGCTCGTCCGCCTCGGCCTGTCCCGCGGCTTTGCCGCTGGCCTCCAGCTTGCGGAGCTTGGCGATATGGCGATCGCGGGAGGAAAGATAGGCCTCCTCCGGCGTCGCGGCGGAGGCGGCGAGCGGGAGAAAGGCGAGAAGAAGCGCCAGCGGACCGGCTTTCGCGACCATAGGTCACCCCATCCAGTGGATTGCGAGCAGCGCCAAGAGGACGACCGCCAGCATGAACCAGCGGTCCGAGCGTCGTCGCGCCCGCGCCAGACCTTCGAGCGATTCGTCCGAGAGCCGCACGCCCTTCGCGCCGGCGGCCGCCAGCATCTCGATGGCGGCCTCGGCGTCGCCGAGGAGCTTGGGCAGGCGCGTCGCGAATTTGGCGACCTCGACAGCCGCCTTGCCGGCGTCCTCGAGCTTGGCCTTGGGGCCGAGATTGTCCTCGATCCAGCCGCGCACGACCGGATCGGACGTTCTCCAGATGTTGAGCGTCGGATCGAGCGAGCGGGCGACGCCCTCGGCCACCACCATGGTCTTTTGCAGCAGCACCAGCTCGGTGCGCGTGCGCATGTCGAACAGCGCCGTCACCTCGAACAGCAGGGTCAGCAGCCGCGCCATGGAAATGTCTTGCGCATTCGCCGTATGCAGCGGCTCGCCGATGGCGCGCAGCGCCTGCGAGAATTCCTCGACCGAATGGATCGGCGGCACATAGCCCGCCTCGAAATGCACTTCGGCGACGCGTCTATAGTCGCGGGTGATGAAGCCGAACAATATTTCGGCCAGGAAGCGCCGCTCCTTGAAGCCGAGCCTTCCCATAATGCCGAAATCGATGGCGACGAGCCGGCTCTTCTTGTCGACGAAGAGATTGCCCTGATGCATGTCGGCGTGAAAGAAGCCGTCGCGCATCGCCGTGCGCAGGAAGGATTGCAGGACCTTGCGGCCGAGGTCTTTCAAATCATGGCCCTGGGCGGCGACGCGGGCGATGTCGGAGAGCGGCGCGCCGTCGATCCATTCGAGCGTCAGCACCTCGCGGGTGGTGCGGTCCCAATCGACGCTGGGGGCGCGAATGTCGGGATCGTCGGCCACATTGTCGCGAAACTCCGAGGCCGCCGCCGCCTCGAGACGGAAGTCCGTCTCGAGCTTCACCGAGCGGGCGAGCGTGTCGACGACCTGGATCATCCGCAGCCGCCGCGCCTCGGCCGAGAAACGCTCGGCGGCGCGGGCCAGAATATACATGTCGGCGAGGTCGCGGCGGAACTGGCGCTCGACATCCGGCCGCAGCACTTTCACCGCGACCTTGCGCTCGCCTTGCGGATAGGCGACGCGGGCCGGATGCACCTGGGCGATGGAGGCGGCGGCGACCGGATCGCCGAAGGAGAGGAAAATCTCCTCGACCGGCTTGCCGAACGCCCGTTCGATGATCTCGACCGCGGCCTTGCGGCCGAAAGGCTCCATGCGATCCTGCAGCGCGGTCAGCGCATCGGCGATCTCGCCGCCGACGACATCGGGCCGCGTGGCCAGGAACTGGCCGAGCTTCACATAGGAAGGGCCGATCTGGGCGAAGGCGCGCACCAGCGCTTGCGGCGTGTCGCCGCTGCCGGGCAGGGCGATGAGATTGCCGATGCGCAGCAGAAATTGCGCCGGGACAGGCAGGACGGCCGGATCGACGCCCTTGAACACGCCTTCGCGCGCCAGAATGAAGCCGGCGCGCGCCAGTCGGAAGAGATGCCCGAAGCCGATGAGCACGAAGAGCCGCCGTTCGTCTTTAAGGAAAAGATCAGAGCTTCCAGCCGGAATGGATCGCCACCACGCCGCCGGTCAGCCGCTCGAAGCCCGTGCGGCGGAAGCCGGCGTGACGGATCATGCGCTCGAATTCCTCCGCGCGGGGGAAGCGCTGGATCGACTCGACGAGATAGCGATAAGGCTCGGCGTCGCCGGCGACGAGCTTGCCGATCGCCGGGATCACATTGAAGGAATAGGCCTCGTAGATCTTGTCGAGCCCGGGGATCGCGACCTGCGAGAATTCCAGGCACAGGAAGCGCCCGCCGGGCTCGAGCACGCGATGCGCCTCGGCCAGCGCGAGATCGATGCGCGGCACGTTGCGAATGCCGAAGGCGATCGTGTAGGCGTCGAAATGCGCATCCGGGAAGGGCAGGGACTCGGCGTTGGCCTGGACGAACTCCACCTTGTCGGAGAGGCCGCGCTGGACGGCCCGGTCGCGGCCGACGTCCAGCATGTCGCCATTGATGTCGAGCACGACGATCTCCGCCTCCGGCCCGGAGGCCTTGGCGATGCGGAAGGCGATGTCGCCCGTGCCGCCGGCGACGTCCAGATGGCGGAAGGGGGCGTGGCGGGAGGGCCGCACCTTGGCGGCGAAGACATCCTTCCACAGCCTGTGCATGCCGCCCGACATCAGATCGTTCATAATGTCGTAGCGCCGCGCCACCTTGTGGAAAACATCGTCCACGAGGCCTTGTTTTTCGTCCAATCCGACTTCGGAGAAACCGAAATGGGTCGAGGTCTCGTTTTGCGATGTCATAGTCTCTCGCGTCCGGATGGCGTTCCGGGCGATATAACGCGCCTTTCGGCCCATGGCTATGGCTGGGGCCGCTATCCGCATGTTTTCGGAGTGCGAGCAACTGAATCTCTGCGTCATGCCTCATAAGTGGGTGATTAGGCCTCGGCAGACCTTGATGAAGACGATCGCCGATGGAAAGCCCAGGAAAATAAATCCGGCAATGTATAATACCAGCGTCGATGACCTTGAAATTTTATTTGAATGATCGACTACGTCATAGTATATTTTTAACGTATCAATCAGTGTTTCTGAGCCAAGCGGCGTTGCGCCAGAGCTAAGTAAGGCGCGCTCTGCAAATTCCAGGTCTAATGGGCATTGATAACATTTAGCTCTTGATATTTCTTTTAAAAAATTTGAAATATCTCGTTTTGTTATGCTCTGCTGGATGCGTTCAGCGAATTCAATTTCGTCTCCATACGTTTTAATTGTGTCCGGGCATCTTATTTGATATACAATTGATCCTATTCCTATAAAAGATAATGCAAAATATAGTAAAAATATCCTTGTATTATATATAGTTTCTATTAAGTCATTTTGATTTTTGTGCGCAGGGAACGCTAACTGAAAAAATCCGCCATCTGCAATATTTTGGTTCAAAATAATATAATAGCCAATCAGCGGGATGAGAATGGTAGATTTTGCAGGTAGGGAGTTTCCGATTGCTCGGAGCGATGACCATGTCATGGCGTGATTCATATTTACTTCTTTCCGAATAGTGAATCGAGTACTGCATTGATATCTTGTGGTTGCAGTGCCCACCGATATGCGGGATGGATTTCCCACCCATATCCAAAATCCACTATTTCGCTCGCTAGAAATCGGCTCTCTTCGAAGTACTTGCGATCAATTCCTTCGATGGTCTCTCGGCGGGCTGTGATAAAATCAATTTTGTAAAGGAATTGGATAAGGCTTTTCGGTGTGACGGACCATCCGTTCGTAAAGCGAAGCGGAACATGACGCATAACATCGCCTAATTTCGAAATTAGTTGGTCTGTACTGAATTGATAGCTGTTCGCGGTGCGGTGCTCCTTTTTAAGCGGACGCATTTCGAATATAAGTCGTTGAATTTCCGGTAGCTCACCCCTAAATTCGTTCGTGATATCTTGGAGACGCTCCTGAGAGTACGCTTCAAAAAAATCTTTAAGGTGCTCCGTAGTGATTATCTCGGCATTCGCTAACTGAGCCTTTTTTGCACCACCGCGTAATAGCTTTACAAGATCACGCGGTCTTGCTCGAGTAAGTGACAGGAGTACATTATGCATAGGGCGAGCCTCCCAATGCCCAGAACCAGAAAAAATAGGCTCAATAACTTTAGATAGAATTGTATCAGTTATCTGTTGTTGTGATAATTTTATTTTGCCTTCATAGTTGTTGTCAAAAAAAGTCTCTATACGCCGAGCCATGAGTCGAATTATATCATCATTTGTCCATCTTAGCCAAATAACATTGCTATCGATTTTATCGGTCGACTCATCGGATGTTCTAACCAAGAAATAAACATCACTACGTAGTCCTATACGAAATGTAATATTCGCGTTATTTGAAGGGCTTGAAATATCACGAATGGCATTTAATAGAGCAGAAATTTGTCTTATGTCCTCGCGACTCGCTGACCAGCCTCGATCGATGTCATCGATATAGATATTTATGCGGTCAATTTCCTTTCTATCGCCAAGACATAAGGAAATAAATTTTAAAATTTCCTTTGTCTTTCCTTTTTTCTGCTTTTCAAAAATTTCTGTTGCCTTAGGACCATATAGATACTCAGCAAGGCGTTCTGCAATTTCTTTTGAAATGCCGCTCTTCCACGTTTCAATTTGGATATTAAAATCTTTCTCCTGTGCAGCGGTGGCCTTGATATCAATTAGGTCGCCAGGCTGTAGCCAAATACTGAACTTTCTGGACGCTTTATCGGAAAGAAAGGCGCGTTTCAACAGTGCGCTCTTGCCAACACCTTTGTGCCCGACAACAATTCTAATGGGGAGGGCTGCCATCAGAGAGTTATACGCTCCAACAACATAGAAGTACGACAGGAATCGTGCTTCATCTTCGTTTTCGGCGTCATCTGCACCAAACAGGCGTTCTATCACTGCGTCCGAAAAGACAGGCATAGAAATTTCTCCGGGGGACAGCTCGCCGAATCCGAGGTAAGTCGATGTCCCTGTTATGAAGGGTGCACTAGCCGCTTTCAACGAATTTTCGTAAGTGCGTTAGACCGGGGCAGGGCGGATCGGATCAGGTAAAATGAGTTCGAGGAGTGGCGTCGTGGTTTCATCAGCTTCCAGAGCCTAAAAAATGTCCGATCAGATCAAAGTCCTGGACCATGGTTTCGTCCGCCTCGTCGATCATATGGGCTCGGACCTCTCCATCGTGCGCGCGGCCCGCGTCTCCTATGACGCCGCCTGGCGCGCCGGCGAGAACGAGGGCTCGGACAAGAAGCTCATCGATTACCTCTGGAAGAACCGCCATACGACGCCCTTCGAGGCGGTGGAGCTGCAATTCGAGGTGATGGCGCCGATCTTCGTGCTGCGCCAATGGCACAGGCACCGCACCTGGACCTATAATGAGCTTTCCGGCCGCTACCGCGAATTGCCGGAGACCTATTACCTGCCCGATCCCGAAAACATCGGCGAGCAGGCGACCGCCAATAAGCAGGGCCGCCAGCCCGGCGGCGATCTCGAGGGCCGCCGGGCCGAGGTGGAGAAGCTGCGCGCCGGCTTCGAGGCCGCCTTCGCGACCTATCGCGCGCTGCTGGCCGCCGGCTGGCCGCGGGAGCTCGCCCGCACGGTTTTGCCGCTGTCCACCTACAGCCATATGTTCGCAAAGGTCAATTTGCTGAATCTATTCAAGTTTCTGTCTCTGCGCGCCGATCCTCACGCGCAATATGAGATCCGCGTCTACGCAGAGGCGATGGAGAGGCTGGTCGAGCCCATCGTCCCTGTGGCCGTCGCGGCCTGGAAATCGCACGGGTTCTGAGACGCCATGCCCGAGCTGCCCGAGGTCGAGACAGTCCGGCGTGGTCTCGAGCCCGTCTTCACCGGATCGGGACTGGCGCTCGTGGAGCTGCGCCGCGGCAATCTGCGCTTTCCGTTTCCGCCGGGCTTCGCCGCGCGGCTCGCGGGCCGGCGCGTCGAGGCGCTGAAGCGGCGGGCCAAATATCTCGTCGGCGCGCTCGACGATGGCGAGACGCTGATCATGCATCTGGGCATGAGCGGCTCCTTCCGCATCGAGGCGGACGCGCCAGAAGGGGTCTATCATCGCGCGGCGAGCACGAAAGCGGCGCATGATCATGTGGTGTTCCATTTCGCGAGCGGCGCCAGCGTCACCTACAATGATCCGCGCCGTTTCGGCTTCATGCTGCTCATCCCCGGCGCCGAGCTGTCGGAGCATCCGCTCTTTGCCGGGCTCGGCGTCGAGCCGCTCGGGCCGGAGCTGACGCCGCAGCGTCTGGCCGAGGAGCTGCGCGGCCGCAAGGCGCCGCTCAAAGCCGCGCTGCTCGATCAGCGCATCATCGCCGGCCTCGGCAATATCTACGTCTGCGAGGCGATGCACCGCTCGCATCTCTCGCCCTTGCGCGCCGCCGGAACGCTGGTCGACGCCAAGGGAAAGCCGAAGCGCGGTCTCGTCGAGCTCGTCGCGGCGATCAAGCAGGTGCTGGGCGAGGCGATAGAGGCGGGCGGCTCCAGCCTGCGCGACCATCGCCAGACCGATGGCTCGCTCGGCTATTTCCAGCATTCCTTCCGCGTCTACGACCGCGAGGACGCGCCCTGTCCGACGCCGGGCTGCCATGGCCATGTCTCGCGCGTGATCCAGAGCGGGCGCTCGACCTTTTTTTGTCGCGAATGCCAGAAGTGAGCGCGCGCCAGTTCTGCGCAAGCGGCGGCGCTTAAAGCTCGACCCCGATCAGCGGATGATTGCAGCGCTCCGTCCTCGCCGATCGACGCGCCGGCCATCGCGCGAGACATTCCATCTGGCGAGATTTTCATGGAACAGGCTGACATCCTCCCCCCTTTCATCGATCTCGCCGGGGCGAGCGTCCGGCAGAAGATCATCGACATCGGCGCGCGCCATATCAGCGGCGAGCCGGTCTATGCGCCTTTGCTGCGCGGCGGCGAGGCGACCATCGTCGGCTTCGAGCCCGACGAGGCCGCCGTCGAAGAGCTGAACGCGCGCAAAAATCCGGGCGATGTCTATCTGCCGCACGCCGTCGGCGATGGCGGACGCCATACGCTGCACATATGCGCGGCGCGCGACATGACCTCGCTGCTGAAGCCCAATCCGGCGGCGATGGCGATGTTCCACGGCTTTCCGGTCTGGTCGGAAGTCGTCGCGACGCAAGCGATCGACACTGTGCGGCTCGACGATGTGGCCGAGACAGAAGGCGCGACATTTCTGGAATTGGACGTGCAGGGCGCGGAGCTGATGATCCTGCAAAACGCCGTCGAAAGGCTGCGGCGCGCTTATGTTCTCCATATCGAGGTCGAGTTCCTGCCGCTCTATGAAGGCCAGCCGCTATTCTCGGAGATAGAGCTGTTTCTGCGCGCGCAGGGCTATGTTCTGCATCGCTTCACGCCGATGATGAGCCGCGTGCTGAAGCCGCTGATGCTCGGCAGGGATATTTTCGCCGGCATGAGCCAGATCGTCTGGAGCGACGCCATTTTCGTGCGCGACTTCATGCGGCTGGAGCGTCTCTCCGACGAGGAATTGCTCGGCGTCGCGCAGATCGTCCATGATTGCTATCGCTCGGCCGATCTCGCTTTGCGCCTGCTCACCGAGCATGATCGCAGAAGCGGCCGCAATCTGGCGCGCGCTTATATGTTCGGCCTGCGCCATCATGCGCCGCGCGAGGCTGCGGAGTAGGGGCGACCGGTCGATCGCGCCGGCGCCGCTCGCCGATCGGAGCCGCTGCGATCGCGGCCTCCCGCCGGCCGTGATCGCGAGGGCGACGGACGCTCGCCGGAAAGCCCGGGGCGTCCGTTAAAATCCGTGCTCGGCGACGCCGATCACATTCGCGACGCTTTGATGACGAAACCCGAACCGCTGGGGCATTGGGCCTTGCCGATGAGCTTCGCGGAACCGGCGTCGGCGCCCGCGGGGATATGGCCGGTCCAGACGCAGCCGCTCTTGTCGTCGCTGCGGCCGTTCAGAGTGACCGTGTAGATGTCGCCTTTTTTCGAGCCTTCGAGGGAGTAGGCGAAGGGTTTGCCGTCGTCGAATTGCATATCCGCCTTGCCGGTGATCTTGTCGCCGTCTCCGGTCATCGTCCAGGTTCCTTGAACGGTCATGACGCCCGAGCTGCTCTCCTCTATGACGCTCCAAATCTGGCCCGCGGCCAGGGCCGGCGTCGTGACGAAGACGAGCGCCACGACGGCTTTCGCTGCAAGTCCGAGCATTTTGTGCTTCCTTGGGTGTGATGCGGCGATGCGCGACCGCCGACGAGGGGTTGGTGAACGCGGCGCCGACAGGCGCGCGTGCTCACGGGTCTGATCCGGGGCGTTTCGATCGCTTCGAGGCGATCGAGCACAACGCTCCGGCGTGACGTCGCGCCGTCCCTCTTGCGGCTCCCATAGGGAGCGCGCCGACGCGAGCCCGCGAAGACTCGCACGAAAGGCGCTTTGCTGCAAATAGGCGAGACCGCCGCCCAGGGCGGCTGAAGCGGGCCTGTGTGGCGTGGCGATTGATTTGCCGGCCCCGACTCGCGATAAGGGCGGGGAAACAATCCGCTCCCCCGAGGCGTCATGGCGCTCGAACTCGGCCTCGCCTTGCGCGTGGCGGGCCTCTCCAAGTTTTATGGCGCGACCGTCGCGGTGCGGCCGCTGAGCTTCTCGCTCGCCGCGGGCTCGGTGACGGGCCTGCTCGGCGGCAATGGCGCCGGCAAGACGACGACCATCGGCATGATCATGGGCCTCATCGAGCCGACGACCGGATCGATCGAGATCTTCGGCCGTGATTTTCTCGCGGATCGCTATCACGCGCTCGGCCGCATGAATTTCGAGAGCCCTTATGTCGACATGCCGCATCGGCTCACCGTGCGGCAGAATCTCACCGTCTTCGGCCGCCTCTATGGCGTTCGCGGCGTCGCCGCCAAGATCGAGGAGCTCGCCGCGAGCCTCGCCTTGACGGATTTTCTGGACCGACCGAGCGGCCGTCTCTCCGCCGGGCAGAAGACGCGCGTCGCGCTCGCCAAGGCGCTCATCAACGAGCCGGAGCTCTTGCTGCTCGACGAGCCCACCGCCTCGCTCGATCCCGACACCGCCGATTGGGTGCGCGCTCATCTCGAGGATTACCGCCGCCGCCGCAATTGCGCGATCCTGCTCGCCTCGCACAATATGGCGGAGGTCGAGCGCCTCTGCGATCATGTGATGATGCTGAAGGAGGGAAGCCTCGTCGACGACGGCTCCCCCGCCGAATTCCTGGCGCGCTATGGCCGCGCCAATCTCGAGGAGGTGTTTCTCGACGTCGCGCGCGGCCGCGGCAATGGCGGCGCCGCATGAGCGCCGCTCTCGAATTCTCGCTCGCGCGCGTCGGCGCGATGACCTTGCGCTATTCTTATCTGCTGCGCTCCTCCATGCCGCGCATGGTGGAGATGATGTATTGGCCGACGGTGCAGATGCTCACCTGGGGCTTTCTGCAAACCTATCTCTTGCGCGCGCCCGGGGGCCTCGCCGGCGCCGACGCTTCGACGATCGCGGCCGGCTCGCTCATCGGCGCTGTGCTGCTGTGGGACATATTGCTGCGCGGCCAGCAGGGCTTCTCCTTCTCCTTTCTCGAGGAGATGTGGTCGCGCAACCTGCCCAATCTCTTCATGAGCCCGTTGCGTCCCGCCGAATTCGTCGCCTCGATGATGGCGATGAGCCTCATTCGGCTGTTCGTCGGCATGGTTCCGGTGACGATCCTCGCCATTTGGTTCTTCGGCTTCAATCTCTGGGCGCTCGGCCTCGCTTTCGCGGCATTTTTCGCCATTCTCATCATTTTCGCCTGGAGCGTCGGCCTGTTCGTATCGGGACTGCTGCTGCGCTACGGATTGGGCGCGGAAAGTCTCGTCTGGTCGCTGATGTTCGTCATTCAGCCGCTCGGCTGCGTCTATTATCCGGTCGCCATTCTGCCTTCCTGGCTGCAGCCGATCTGCTGGGCGCTGCCGCCGACCTATGTGTTCGAGGGATTGCGCGGCGTGCTCGTCCACCATGCGTTGCGCGTCGATCTCATGATCTATGGACTGGCGCTGGACGCGGCGCTGTTCGCCGCCGCCTCCTACGCCTTCGTGCGCCTGCTCGCCGCGGCGCGGCGCGCCGGGACGCTGCTGCAGACCGGCGAGTGAGCGCGGCCGCTGTCGCCGGCGCTCGATAACGCCGAAACAACGCGTTCGGCGCGCCCGGCGCGCGCCCGACCGAAGCGCGCGATTTCGGTTGCGGCCGGGCGGAGGGCGCTCGATAATGGATCGACAGTCCTCGCGCGGCGAGCCGTTCTGTCGACAGTCGATGGGAACCGTCGTTCGATGCGAATTCTGATCGTAGAAGATCAACCGGATATTTCCATGCTGATCGCCGATCGCATTCGGCGAGCCGGCTATATTCCGGATTGCGTGGGCGCCCTGGCCGACGTTCCCGACGCGCTCGAGGCCTGTGATTATCCGGTGATGCTGCTGGACCGGCGCCTGCCGGACGGCGACGGCCTGTCGGTCATCGCCGAGGCCAAGCGGATTCGCCCCGGCATTCGCATTCTGGCGGTGACGGCGGCCCGCTCGATCGAGGAGCGCGTCGACGGGCTCGACGCCGGCGTCGACGATTATCTGACCAAGCCCTTTTCGCCGGAGGAGCTGCTCGCGCGCATTCGCGCCAGCCTGCGGCGGCCGGGCGGCGATCCTGCGCCCCCGGTCGCGATCGGCAGGCTGGACTTCGATCTCAATTCGGACAGCGCCTCCATCGGCGGGACGCCCTTCGTGGTGCCGAGGCGGGAGCTGACGCTGCTCGGGGCGCTGATGCGCCGAGCGGGACGGGCGGTCACTTTCACGACGCTGCTCGAAGAGGTCTACGGCTCGGACGACCTCTCGCACATAGGCGCGCTGAAGATGGTCGCCATGCGACTGCGGCAGCGGTTGAACGACCAGGCCGCGGGCGTGGAGATTCACGCGCCGCGCGGCATCGGCTATCTCATTCGCGAAGCGCGGGGGCCATGAGGCTACGGTCGCTCTCGTCCCGATTGATCGTCTATGCGATCATCGGCTCCATTCTCGGTTATCTGACGCTGCCGACGACTTTTGTCGTCTGCGTTCTCGTCACGGGCGCGTATGGAGGGAGCGCGAGCCTCGACGAATTGACGAGGCCCCGCGTGCGCGAGGTGATGGTCGCGGCGTTGCGCAAGGACGCCGCCGGCGAAAGATCGATCGCCATGACCGACGCGCTGCGGAGCTTTATGTCCGCCAATCCCGATTTTCGTTTCGCGGCTTTTGATCCGCGCTCCGGCCAGGCGCTGGCGGGATCGGCGCCGGAATTGGTGGCGGCCTTCGAAGGCGTCGGTCGTCTGAAGCTGTCCCGATCGACCGTCGATCTGCCCGTCGGCGGAGTGATGCGCAAAGCGGAATCTGCCCTTTTCAGCGCGCCGATCGGCGAGTTCGTGGTCGTGACCTATGGCGCGAAATTGCAGTGGCGCGACCTTTTTCTCCTGCCTTACTACATGACCTCGCTCTACGGGGCGTTGATCTTCCTGCCCCATTGGGCGGCGATGTGCCTCATCGCGCTCTTCGTCGTCAATCGCGGCCTCGCGCCTTTGCGCAAGGCCGCGGCGAAAGTCGCGACGATCGACGTGAACTCGTTGAAGGAGCGCATCGCGCTCGAAGAGGCGCCGTCGGAGATGCGGCCCTTCATCGAAGCGGTCAACAAAGCCTTCGAGCGGGTGCAGGAGGGCGTCGACCGGCAGAGGCGGTTCTCCGCTAATTCCGCGCATGAATTGCGCACGCCGATCACCATTTTGCGGGCGCGCGTCGGCAAGATGGCGGAGGGCCCGCTCAAATTCGAGATCGAGCGGGACGTGCTGCGCGTGCAGACGATCGTCGAGCAGATGCTGCTGCTCGCGCAGATCAAGGAACGCGGGCGGATCGCGCCTCAGAAGTTCGATCTCTACGATGTCGTGCTGACTGTCGCCGCGGATTATGTGCCGATCGCGATCGACAATGATCGCGAGATCCAGTTCGAGGCGCCGTCGCGCCGTGTGACGGCGCTCGGATTGCGGTGGAGCGTCGAGAGCATCGTCACCAATCTCATCGCCAATGCGCTGCGCGCGGAGCCCGCAGGCGGCGTCGTGATCGTTCGCGTGCTGCCCGAATGCGCGATCGAGGTCGTCGATCACGGGAGCGGCGTGGCCGACGCCGACCGCAAGCGCATTTTCGAGCCCTTCTGGCGCAAGGACGACGCGCCCCCCGGCACGGGGCTGGGCCTATCGATCGTCCGGGAGCTCGTCGAGCTGCTCGGCGGCGACGTCTCCGTCGACGAGACGCCCGGCGGCGGCGCCACCTTCAAGGTGCGGCTCCCCGAGGCGGGAGCCGATCCGAGCGAAGCGGCGGCCGGCGTCGCGGGACGGGTGGTTCAGCTGTCGCTCGACCAGCGTTGCGAGCGGAACGCCTGAGCGATCGCCTCGGCGCGGGCCTCCGGAGTGGCGGGCTCGATCACGGCGCAGGCCAGTCGCGCCGTCTCCAGCAGCACGGCCTTGGGATAGGCCTCGCCGGCGCATCCGGCATGGGCGGAGAAATCGCAGGCGCAGACGCTCATCAGCCGCGCGAATATCTCCGGCGCGTCGAAGGCGCCGAGCCGCTCCAGCATTTGCGCCACGGGACCGGCGCGCACTTCCGAGGCGCGATGCACGCGCTCGCATTCCGAAAGCGCCAGCAAGGCGAGCTCGAGACAATCGGCCGGGACGCCGAAACGCGAGACGATCGCCTCTATGCGCGGGCCGCCGCGGTCGATGTGCTTGTAATGGAGCGGCAGATGCTCGCGCGGCGAATCCGCCTTGCCGACATTCATGACGAGCAGGGCGAAGCGCACGGCGAGCGGCGCGTCGATCCGCCCGGCCTCGTCGAGCGAGCGCAGCATATGCGCGCCGAGGTCGACCTCCGACTGCCCCTCCGATATTTGCGGAACGCCGAACAAAGCGTCGACTTCGGGCAGGATCGCCTGCAGCGCGCCGCAGATGCGCAGGATGCGCAAAGCCTTGCCGGGCGCCGGGCCGGACAGGCCGAAATGGAGCTCCGGCCAGATATCGGCCGCGTCCAGGCCGGCGAGACCGCCGTTCTCGACCTGATCGGCCAAATGATTCATCGTCTCCTCGCCCGGATCATTGTCCGTTTCGGCGAGGAGGGCCGCCATGCGAAGAATGCCGAGGCCGGGGTCGGTCTGCCCGAAATCGGGCTCGGGAATATGTTCGGACGCCATGAGATATCACAAGTGAGAGGATGCCCGGGGAGACAAGCAAACAGCTTGCCGCGCCGGGGGGCTCACGCGCGGCCGGCTATGGCGGCTCCCGTCAGTCCCGGCTCGCGATCCGTCGTCGGCGGCGTCGGCGAGACCCGGCGCCGCGCGTCGGCGACAGTGCCGGCGTAGAGCGTCTCCGGCTCGTGCAGGCCGGCCGAGAGCAGCGCCCGGCGCACGCCCGGCCGCGCCCCTGCGACGCAAACCACGGTTCCCGCCCGCCGCAATCGCGCGACAAAGCTCTCGAGCGCCCGCGCCGCCGTGCTGTCGACGAGCGGCGCCTCGCTGAAATCGAAGATGAAGACGCGCGGATAGCGGCCGATCTCGTCCAGCGCGGCGCTTACTGTCGTCGAGGCGCCGAAGAAGATCGCGCCGCTGATCTTATAGACCATCACCTGCGCGTCGGAGGCGGCCGCCGAGTCATAGGCGGGGCGCTGGCCGCCGTAATCATCGGCCTGATCCTCGTCGAGGAAGGATTCGCCCGTCTGCACCTCCACGCTTTCGGCGAGGCGATGTAGGAAGAGGAAGGCGCCGAGCGTCACGCCGACGCCGATGCCCATCGTCAGATCCTCGAAAATGGTGAGCAGGAAGGTCGAAAGCAGCACCAGCGCATCGCCGCGCGAGGCTTTGAGCAGGGCGACGAACTCCTTTTTCTCCGCCATGTTCCAGGACACGACGGCGAGCACCGCGCCGAGCGAGGCGAGCGGGATGAAGGCCGCGAGCGGCGCGGCGACCAGCATGAAGGCGAGGAGAAACGCCGCATGCAGCACGCCGGCGATCGGACCCTTGGCGCCCGAGCGCACATTGGTCGCCGTGCGGGCGATGGTGCCGGTCACCGGCATGCCGCCGAAGATCGGCGCGACGATATTGGCGATCCCCTGCGCGGCGAGCTCGCAATTGGAGCGATGGCGACGCCCGCTCATGCCGTCGGCCACGACGGCGGAGAGCAGCGACTCGATCGCGCCCAGCAGGGCGATGGTGAGGGCGTCGGGCAGCAGCGCGCGCAGCCGCGCCAGATCGAAGGCGGGAGCCGCCGGGGCCGGCAGCGTCTGCGGCACGCCGCCGAAGCGCGAGCCGATCGTCTCGACGTCGAGATGCAGCGCCGCCGTCGCGCCCGCGCAGAGCACGACCGCGATCAGCATTCCGGGCCAATGGGGGCGAAAGCGCCGCAGTCCGAGAATGACGGCGAGCGCCAGCGCCGAGACGGCGATCGTCGCCGGCCGGACGCTGCCATGCGCCTCCCACAACGCCGCGAGCTTGGGCGCGAGAGCGGCCGGCTCATGCGGAACATCGAGGCCGAGAAGCTCCTTGAGCTGGCTGGCGAAGATGATGACGGCAATGCCCGCGGTGAAGCCGACGGTCACCGGAAAGGGGATGTATTTGATATAAGTGCCGCCGCGCAGCAGGCCGACCACGAGCAGAATGACGCCCGCCATCATGGTGGCGAGCGCGAGCCCGTCATAGCCCTGGCGCTGCACGATCGAGAAGACGAGAACGATGAAGGCGCCGGCCGGCCCGCCGATCTGGAAACGGCTGCCGCCGAGCGCCGATACGAGAAAGCCGCCGACGATCGCCGTATAGAGCCCGCGGTCGGGACTGAGCCCGGAGGCGATGGCGAAGGCCATGGAGAGCGGCAGCGCGACGATCGCGACGGTCAGGCCGGCGATGGCGTCGGCGCGCAGATCGGCGAGGCCGTAGCCCTCCCGCAAAATGGTGACGAGCTTGGGCGTGAACAGCTCGATGAAGCTCGGCTGGCGAAAACGTCGATCTCTCAACATCTGCTCCCGTGTGCGAGGAGCGGCGGGATCGTCGGCGCGAAGTCGGCGGTCGTCGTCGCGGTTTTCCTGTCAGGTCGTCGGATTGGGCGGACCGGGGCGGCGCATTCTGACGCCGCGTCCGCCGCCTTCGCTGCGGGCGTTCTCGCCGATCAGCTCGACGCCGGCCTCGGTCAGCGCCTCCACGACCTTGGTGAGCGTGTCGATCACGCCGCGGACATTGCCGTCGCTCGCCTCCATGCGCTGTATCGTCGGCAGGGAGACGCCGGAAAGCTCGGCCAGCTTTTTCTGATCTATGCCGAGCAGCGCCCTTGCGGCGCGCAATTGAGCGGCGGTGATCATCTCATATGCTCACGCTTTTTATATTAGCAGACATGTTTTACATCGCCAAGATGATGTTTTAAACATCATCTGAGCCATTGTGCAGCGCGGCCGCGGCACGCACGCCCTGGTTTTCGCCGGACCCGCGCGCATGTTAGCTTGGCGGATATGAACAAACCCGTGCAAATCGACGAGAGCTGGAAGCTTCGCCTCGGTGCGGAGCTCGAGCAGCCCTATTTCGGCGCGCTGCGCCATTTCGTGCGCGAGGAATATGCGCGAGGCAAGGTCTATCCGCCGGCCAAGCAGATTTTCCGCGCCTTCGACGAATGCCCCTTCGACGCTGTCGAGGTGGTTATACTGGGGCAGGACCCCTATCACGGCCCCGGCCAGGCCAATGGCCTGTGCTTCGCCGTCGGCTGCGACATTGCGCCGCCCCCTTCGCTCCAAAACATCTTCAAGGAGCTCGAGGCCGATCTCGGCCGGAAGGTCTCGCGCGACCCGGACCTTTCGCGCTGGGCGCGGCAGGGCGTGCTGCTGCTCAACGCCACGCTCACCGTGCGCGAGAGCGCCGCCGGCTCGCATCAGGGCAAGGGTTGGGAGCGCTTCACCGACGCCGCCGTGCAGGCGCTCTCGCGCGAGCGGGAGGGGCTGGTCTTCCTGCTGTGGGGCAATTACGCCCGGCAGAAAGGCGCGGGCGTCGATCGTTCCAAGCATCTGGTGCTCGAATGCGCGCATCCTTCGCCGCTCTCGGCGCGCAATGGTTTCTTCGGCTGCCGGCATTTTTCCAAAGCCAACGCCTATCTCGAATCGAGAGAACGCGCGCCGATAGACTGGTGAGACGGCTATATTACTGGAAGACAATATAAAATTAGTCGTTTACCGAAATGTAACCGCGGTTTCGTAATCGAGTATTCATTGGGACGCCGGCGCGAGTCGGCATTTTCTGGGACGCTTTCGTCGAGTCCGGCGGCGCGTCTCCAAATCATATCAAGACACGAGTTTCGTATGTATTTGACGTTGCTTTGCAATTTCCTTCATGTTTCCCGCCGAATTTGCGACCTTTGTCTCGATCATCTACGATCGCGCTTCGTCGCCGTCCCATCTGCCGCGGCGCGGCTCAGCCTCGCATTGATCACGACCGCCTATGTCGGCGCAAAAGCGACAGGGCTGACGCTGCCATCCTTCTCTGACCCGAGCCTTTTCCTCGTCGCAGTCTTCGCTCTCGACGTCTATTGTCGCTTCGCCTCGCCGAGCTTCGTCTCACGCGCCGCGCCGATTTTCGTCTATTCGTTGATCTATCTGGTGGCGACGTCGCTCGCGGGCGCGTTTGCGAGCTATGCGACGCAGCGTCTCGCCATGCCGCTGCAGGACGAGTTGTTTCTCTCGCTCGATCGATGGCTCGGCGTCGATTGGCTGGCCTTCGTCCATTATATCGACGATCGCCCTGTGTTGGCGGAATGGCTGCGGAAAGCCTATGCGAGCATGTCCCTTCAGATCGTCGCGCCGGTGTTTCTGCTGGCCGCGCTCGAGCGCATCGATGAATTGCGCATCTATCTTCTCTCCTTCACGATCGCGCTCACGGCGACGATCGTCATCGCCGCTTTGTTTCCGGCCTCGAGCGCGATCACTCTCATCGACAATTCGATGTTTCACGAGCTTCGGTTCGCCGGCCGCACCCCGCTGGATCATCTGACGCGCTTGCGCGAGGCCGGTCCATTGAACTTCGCGAACAGCGGGATCGGCGGCCTTGTGAGCTTTCCTTCGTTTCATGCCGTGGTCGGCGCGCTGACGCCTCTCAGCCTGCGCTCTGTGCGCCCGGTCTTCTACCTCTTGTGCCTCGTCGACGCTGCCCTGTTGGTGGGCACGGTGACGGACGGCGGACATTATGCCGTGGACCCGATCGGCGGAGTCGCGGTCGCCTATCTGTCCTATCGGTTCGCGCGGCGCATAGAGGCAAGGCGGAATCAGTTTCCGCTCGGCCGACGCTTGGCGAACACGCCGACGATCACCGCGCGCGCAATATGCTCGGCCATGCATTGATAGCCGAGATCGTTGAGGTGGAAATTGTCGCGCGCCATCATCTGCAGATTGGCGTGGTTCTGCGCGATGAAGCGCATCGCGTCATAGCGGCGAACATAGGCGACATTCTCGGCGCTGGCCACGCGTTGCAGCACGTTGCGGATCGCGAAATATTCCTCGTCGCGCGAGAAGCGCGAGCTGTATTGCAGGCCGACGAGAACGACGTCGATCTCATTCTCCTTCAGCCAGCGGATCGTCGAGCGCACCGTATTCTCGAATTCGTCCGGCGCGACGCGCACCAGCGCGTCATTGGTGCCGAGCTGCCACAGCAGAAGATCGGGCTTCTCGCGCGTCACCTCGCTCTTGATGCGCTCGGCGGTGACGGCGGCGACCTCGCCCGAGACGCCGCGATTGGCGACGACGACGTCGACGCCCTTCATCGCGCCTTCGAGAATGGCTTCGAGCTGGGCCGGATAGCTCTTGCTATCCGATGAGGCGCCGACGCCCGAGGTCGAGGACGAGCCGATGGCGAGAATGCGCGCCGTCTTGCGCTCGCGCAGCGCCCTGGCGAAATGCGGCAGCATGGCGGGCGCGGCGATGTCGCCGGCCGGCGCCTCGCAGGCCGGGCTGAGCGGAGGCGGCGCCTCCGGCGGCGCGGATTCCTGAGCTGCGGATGCCTGAGCGAAGACGAGCGAGGCCATGAGCGCCAGCGCTAAGCCGCAGGCTCTTTCGACGTTTTTGCCCGCAGCCTTTCGCGCCATTCCGAAGCCCATGCGGCCGCTCCCATCACAATGAGCCCGAACATAACGATAAAAGCGTCGCTTACAACATCTCCGCCATAGGCGAAGCGGAACACCTGTCCGGCGAGGCTCAGCAGAGAGCCGGCGCAGAAGACATTGAGCGAATTGCGGCCGAGCAGCGACAGAAACGCGCCGAGGCGCGGCAAAGCCCGCGATATCGCGCCGAAAGAGCCGGCGAAGACGGCGACGATGGCGAGGCTGGAGAGCAGCCGCGCCGGAGAGAGAAAGGTCTTGTCGAAGACGAAAAAGAGCTTGGGCTCCGGCAAGGCGATCGGCGACGGGTCGAAGTCGATCCGCGCCGCGGCGACGCCGAGCAGCACGATCGGCAGCGCGATCCACCCTATCGGCTTGCGGTAGCGGCGGGCGAGGCCGCCGATTCCATCCTCGCCGGCGAGCAGAAAGCCGAGGACGAAGATGAGCTGCCAGGCGAGCGGATCGAAGAACCAGGCGCCTTCGACCGGCCATGTCGGGAGATTCACGCCGAAGGCCAGCGCAAAGGCCCAGATGGCGAGCGAGACCGGAAGCAAAGCCGCTCGCGCATGGCGATAGGAGAGGGCGATCAGCGGCGAGACGAGCATCAGCGCCACATAGAGCGGCAGAATGTCGAAATAGCCGAGCTGAAAGGTCAGCGCGACGAGGCCGAGATGGGCGCGCACGGGATCGGCGAAAATGGCCGAGGCGTTGTTCCAATCGAGCAGGAATGGCGCGTCGAGCAGCAGAGAGGCGCCCGCCAGAAGAGCGATCGCCAATTGCGCGATCACCAGCTGGGCGAGATAGACGGTGAAGGCGCGGCCCTCGAGCCGCAGGATCAGATAGCGCGCCGACAGCGGCTTGGCCGGCCCGTCGACGAGCTTGCGCAGCGCCCAGCCCGCCAGAAAGACGAACAGCTCCGCCGAATCGGAGATCGCGACATTGCGGAAGGTGAATCGCTCGAAGACGATGCCGGGAATATGGTTGACGAAGATCGTGACGAGAGCGAAGCCGCGCCAGAAATCGATTTCGTTCGGCTGCCGCATGCGCTCTTCGATCGTTGGCGTCTTCACTGGCGCCGCTCGCCCTTCGGGCGGCGGCGCGGCCTTTTCAGGGCCTCGAATTCGGCCTTTTTTAGGACCGCCGCCGATAGCGTCCAGCGAGCCTCATGCCGCGCGCTCGACGCGTCCCGGAACGACGCGCAAAAGCTGCGCGCGGCCGGCGAGCGAGGCGAACACCTGCGGATCGGCGCCCGTCATCCACACTTGTCCGCCGATGCGCGAAAGCTCGGCGTAGAGCGCCTCGCGCCGCAGCGGATCGAAATGGGCGGCGACCTCGTCGAGCAGCAGCAGCGGCGCGCGTCCCGTGGTGGCGGCCACGAGGCGGGCGTGGGCGAGCACGAGGCCGGTCAGCAGCGCCTTCTGCTCGCCCGTGGAGCAGGCGCGCGCCGCCTCGTCCTTGGGGCCGTGGCGCACCGAAAGATCGCTCGCCTGCGGCCCTTCCAGCGTGCGGCCGGCGGCGGCGTCGCGGCGGCGCGAGGCGGCGAGCCGCGCGCGATATTGGTCCTCGACGCGCAGAGCGGGCTCTTCGCCGAGCATTCGCTCGAGGTCGCCCTCGATCGTGACATCGGCGAAGGGAAAGGGCGAGCTGTCGTCGCGCTCGCGCGCGATGAGGGCGCGCAGCCGCAGCACGGTCTCGCCCCGCGCGGCGGCGACGGCGACGCCGAGCGCGGCGATCTCGCGTTCCGCCGCATCGAGCCAGCGCGCGTCCGGCGCATCATCGGCGAGCAGGCGATTGCGATTGCGCAGGGCGCGCTCGAGCCTTGCCGCGCGCGCGCCGTGCTCGGCGTCCAGGCTGAGCGCCAGCCGATCCAGAAACCGCCGCCGATCGCCCGCCGGGCCGGCGAACAGCCCGTCCATGGCCGGCGTCAGCCACAGCGGGCGCAGATGATCGGCGAAAGCGCGGGCGGAGGCGGCCGGCGCGCGATCGATGCGAAAGCGCCGCGTCGCGCCCTGCTCGCCGCTCGCGGGCTCCAGCCCATGGCCGAGCTGCGTCGTGACGCCGTCGGCGGCGAGCTCGATGGAGACCGCGAAGCCGCCCGCGCCCTGGCGGCGCGCGCAATCGGAGAGCTCGGCGCCGCGCAGCCCCCGGCCGGAGGAGAATAGCGACAGCGCCTCGAGAATATTGGTCTTGCCGGCGCCGTTCTCGCCGGAGAGCGCGACGAGCGGCGCCTCGATCGCGCAATCGAGCGCGGCGTAGGAGCGATAGTCGGCGAGCAGCAGCCGGCGCGCCATGGGGGCGAGAATCGCGGGGGGATCGCTCGGCGTCATGCCGCACGCTTTGCCATGACCGCGCGCGAAGGGCCAGCGCGAGGGCGGCGGCCTCAGGCGCGCCCGTAGACTTCCGCGCCGGCCAGCAGGCGCAGGCGGAAGCTGGCGGCGTCGAAGCCGGCCTCGCCGTCGGCCTCGTCGATCAGCGGCTCGGCGGCGGCGGCTTTCAAGAGATCGGGGTGGATGAGGTTGGCGCCCAGCTCGCCGCCCGGGCTCGTCCAGCCGCGCAGGGCGTCGGCGCTCTGCAGCCGCAGCAGCGCGGTGACGCGCAGGTCTATGGCGACCGCGACGATGTCAGCCGTCTCGGACAGGCCGCGGCGATCGAGCAGCTCGAACAATCGAGCCGAGCGCGAGCCGGAAGCCCAGCGTTCCTCCGCCGGAAGCGAGCGCAGCATATCCAGCACCTCGCCGAGGAGATCGGCCGAGATCGGGATGCTATTCACTTTGTCGAGATAGTCGGACATCCCCTTTCCTCGCCCTTTCCTGGCGCGCGGGCGCTGACGAATATAGACCAAGGCGTCGCGACCGGATACGGCTTTGGCGCTGTTCGGCCGAATATGGTTGACGCCCGGCGCCGCCCTTTCCGGGCCGGCGCGAAAAAGAGTATTCTGTCGCCCCCTCATCGCCAGCGGAGCCGTCGCGTGGTCTTTTCCGATCCGCAGAGCCTTTCGGGCAACCCTGTTCCGCCGGGCGATCCTGTTCTGCCGGGCGAGCCTGTTCTGCGAGGTAAACGCATACTGCTCGTCGTCGGCGGCGGCGTCGCCGCCTATAAGGCGCTTGAGCTGGTGCGCCGGCTGCGCGAGCGCGGGGCGGCCGTGCGCGCTGTCCTCACCGGGGCCGCAACCCGCTTCGTCACGCCGCTCTCCTTCGCCAGCCTCACCGGGGAGCGCGTCCACGAGGATTTGTTCTCGCTCACCGACGAGCAGGAGATGGGCCATATTCGCCTCTCGCGCGAGGCCGATCTCGTCGTGGTCGCGCCGGCGACGGCGCATCTCCTGGCGCGCATGGCGCAGGGCCTCGCCGATGATCTGGCGACGACTCTCCTGCTCGCCACCGACAAGCGGACGCTGCTGGCGCCGTCCATGAATCTGCGCATGTGGCTGCATCCGGCGACGCAGCGCAATGTCGCGACGCTGCGCGGCGACGGCGCGCTTTTCGTGGGTCCCGACGACGGCGAGATGGCCTGCGGCGAGTTCGGCCCGGGACGGATGGCCGAGCCGCTCGCCATTGTCGCGGCAATAGAGGCGGCGTTGCGTGGGAATACGGTTTTGCCGCTTCCCGCGGTCGCGCAGGGGCCGCTCGCCGGACGCCATGTGCTCGTCACCTCGGGGCCGACGCGCGAGCCGATCGATCCGGCGCGCTATCTCTCCAACCGCTCCTCCGGCAAGCAGGGCCACGCAATCGCGGCGGCGGCGGCGCGCGCCGGCGCGCGCGTCACTCTGGTGAGCGGCCCGGTCGAGATCGCCGATCCGCAGGGCGTCGCGACGCATCATGTCGAGACGGCGCAGCAAATGCTCGCGGCGGTGGAGGCCGCGCTGCCGGCGGATATTTTCATCGCCGCCGCCGCCGTCGCCGATTGGCGGGTCGAGCCTTCGGCGGACAAGATCAAGAAATGCGCCGCGCGCGAGCCTCCGACGCTCGTTCTGCGCGAGAATCCGGACATTCTCGCCAGCATCGCGCAGCGGCGCGAGGGGCGGCCGGCGCTGGTCGTCGGCTTCGCCGCGGAGACGCGCGACGTGCTCGCCCATGCGCAGGAGAAGCTCGCGCGCAAAGGCTGCGATCTCATCGTCGCCAATGACGTGGGCGCGGCCGCCGGCGTGTTCGGCGCGGACAGCAACGAGGTCCATCTGGTCTCGGGCGCGGGCGTCGCATCTTGGCCACGGCTGGACAAAGCCGAGGTCGCGGCGCGGCTCGTCGCGCATATTTCGCAAAGACTGGCCGCGGAGGAGACGCCGTGATGAAGATCGCCATCCGCCGCCTTCCGCATGGCGAAGGCCTCGCCGCGCCCGCCTACGCCAGCGCGGGCGCCGCCGGCCTCGATCTCAGCGCGGCGATCGCGCCGGGCGGCAAGCTGGTGCTCGAGCCCGGCGCGCGCGATCTCGTGCCGACGGGCCTCTCCATCGCGCTGCCGCCGGGCTATGAGGCGCAGGTGCGGCCGCGCTCCGGCCTCGCGCTCGAATTCGGCGTGAGCGTGCTCAACGCGCCCGGCACCATCGACAGCGATTATCGCGGCGAGGTGAAGGTTCTGCTCGTCAATTTCGGGACGCACCCCTTCGAGATCTCGCGCGGCATGCGCATCGCGCAGCTGGTGGTTGCGCGCTACGAGCGAGTCGAGCTCGTCGAGGCCGCCGAGGCGTTGGCCGAGACCGCGCGCGGGGAGGGCGGCTTCGGCTCGACAGGGATGCGCGACGGCGGCGTGGCGAGCGAGGGCTGCGGGGAATGAGCCTGCTGCCGCGTCCCGCGCGCCTCGCCGTGCTGGCGGCGCTCGACATTGCTCTGCATGGGCGTTCGCGGCCGGTGTCGTCGCGCGCGCTGGCGGCGCGTCACGATCTGCCGCCGCGGCATCTCGAGAGCATGCTGCAAGCCATGGTCCGCGCCGGCATTCTCAAGAGCGTGCGCGGCCCGGCGGGCGGCTATGAGCTGGCGCGCGAGCGTCGCCGCCTCAATGTCGGCGAGATCGTGCGCGTCGCTCTGCGCGCGGAGGAGGGGGCGATCGACGGCGAGGGGCCGGCGCTGCTGAGGCTCGCGGTCGATCCCATATTCGCCGACGCCGAGCGGCAGGCGCTCGCCAAGCTCGATATGATCACCTTGGACGAGCTGCATGGGCAGGCGGTCGCCGCGGGCCTCGGCGAGATCGAGACGAACGAAGGCGATTTCGAAATTTGAGCGCCCATTCGGCGCCCGCAATGCAGGGGGCA
Organism: Methylosinus sp.; assembly: GCF_036560965.1. Lineage (NCBI taxonomy): Bacteria > Pseudomonadati > Pseudomonadota > Alphaproteobacteria > Hyphomicrobiales > Methylocystaceae > Methylosinus > Methylosinus sp. The sequence goes on from NZ_DATBQF010000044.1 coordinate 41,319, forward strand.
TGCATGGCGTGGCCACGCGGCCCGAGCGGGCCTTGCGGCCTCGACTCGCCGAATGATCGAGGAAACAGGAGGCCGGCCTTGGAATATGAGACGATCAAGATCGAAACGCATGGACGCGTCGCGCTGCTGCGGCTGGACCGTCCCCGCGCGCTCAATGCGCTGAACGCCCGTTTGATCGGCGAGGTCGCCGACGCTTTGACGCATTTCGAGGCGGACGCGGGAATCGGCTGCGTCGTCCTCACCGGCTCCGCCGAGGCTTTCGCCGCCGGAGCCGACATCAAGGAGCTGCGCGACAAGACCGTCGCCGAGGCCTATCTCGACGACTTCCTGGCGCGCTGGGACGGGGTGGCGCGGGCGCGCAAGCCTGTCATCGCCGCCGTCGCCGGCTATGCGCTCGGCGGCGGCTGCGAGCTCGCCATGATGTGCGACTTCATCCTGGCCGCGGACACCGCCAAATTCGGCCAGCCCGAGATCAAGCTCGGCGTCATTCCAGGGTCCGGCGGCACGCAGCGTCTGGTGCGCTCCATCGGCAAATCCAAGGCGATGGAGCTGGTCCTGACCGGACGGCTGATGGGCGCGGAAGAGGCCGAGCGCTGCGGCCTCGTCGCGCGCATTCTGCCGGCGGACCGGCTGATCGAGGAGGCGTTGAAGACGGCGCAGACGATCGCGGCGCTGTCCCTGCCGGCCGTTCTCATGGCCAAGGAGGCGGTCGAGCGCGCCTATGAGACGCCTTTGTCGGAAGGCGTGCGTTTCGAGCGGCGATTGTTCTATTCGCTGTTCGCGACGCATGACCAGAAAGAGGGCATGACCGCCTTCATCGAGAAGCGTCCGCCGCATTTCGAGCATCGTTGAGCGCGACTTCCGCGGCCGCTCCGGCATTCCTTCTTCGGAGCGAACTCCGATCGATCGAGTGAGTCCGGTCGATCGGAAGGCGCTCCAGCCGCTCGGACCGCGGGCATTGACGAAACGACGCCGGCGCGCGTATAAGGCCCGCGAGCTGGCCGCGATTTCGCGGCCGCTTTGCTTTTCTGGGCGGCGACCCCGCCCGCCTCGCCTCGACCGTCGAAGGAACAAAGATGGCCAACACCAGCTCGGCCAAGAAGGCCGTCCGAAAGATCGCCCGGCGCACGGCCGTCAACCGCGCGCGTCGCAGCCTGCTGCGCACGCAGGTTCGCAAGGTCGAGGAGGCGATCGCGAGCGGCGACGCCGCGACGGCCGCCGCCGTGCTCAAGAGCGTCGCGCCGGTCGTCATGCGCGCAGTGCAGCACGGCGTCATTCACAAGAATACCGCATCGCGAAAGGTCTCTCGTCTGACCGCTCGCGTGAAGGCGCTGTCCGCCTGATCTTTTCTTACGCAAACAGCGTGTTTCGAAAGCCCGGCTCCGCCGGGCTTTTTTGCGTTCTGCGTAATTCTTCGACCACGCGGGAAAACCGATTCCGCTAGTCCCCGTAGTGTGAGATTTATTTTCACACGTTTTTCTTGTGCGCAGAGTATATGGTTTAGAAACAGTTAATTGCATCATAGGCCCGTTGCGCCGGCAACGCTCGGCGGGCTTGACACGCGCTCTTCGCCGCTGCGGCGCTGCGGAGCTGCGGCGATCGCTCTGCGGCGCCCTCGTCGGCGATAGATTTTTCTGAGCGGGGAATCATGACTTTATCCTGGCGATGCGCGATGTGCGGCGGTGTTGCGGCGTCGATCTGGGCATTCTGCGGCTCGACGATCGTTGCGTGCGCAAAAGCGGGCGTGTAGGTTCTGAATGTGGCGTGGCGTTGCGGAGCGGCGTCGCTCAGATGGGTGAGTAAAAGCATGTAGGCCTTCGGCTGACACCGTCTCGGCGAGAGACCGCCCGACGCGTTCGACAAACGCGTCGACCACACCGTAAATGCATCGGCCGAATTCCCGCTGGGTGCGTTTCAGTCTGCGTATCTTCAGATCCGATTGTTAGGACCGCGACGAGCTTTCGCTCATCGCGGATGTAGGGGTGATGTGATGGCTTTTGGGCGGCGAGCCGACACGAGAACGAGCGACGACGAAGCGCAGCGCTACGGCGCGCCGCGTCGCAGTCGAAAGGGCAGGAGAAACCCGTTCGACTTCAGCGAGAGTTCCGTGGGTCCCCCGAGCAGGCTGTAAGCGTCCTCGAAGCGACGATCGCGCCTTTCGATCGAAACCGACCACTCTATCCGTTTCACTGTGACGACGCTGCCGAGGCGGCGCGCCTCAACTCGTCTTCAGCGCGAAAGAAAGCCATGTCCGATAATAACGAAGACCAGTCGAATTCCAGCGAAATGTCGGCCGAGGACCGGCAGAAATGGGAGCGCGTGCGGGGTCGGTTGCGCGCCGAGCTCGGCGAAGCGGTCTATAATTCCTGGTTTGCGCGGCTGGAGCTCGAAGGCGCGAAGGGCGGCGCCGCATTGCTGACGGTGCCGACGAAATTCTTGAAGAGCTGGATTCAGACTCATTACGCGGATCGCATTCGCACGCGGCTCTTCGCCGAGTTCACTTCGCTCGAGCAGATCGTCATCGACGTGCGTTCGCCGACGCGCCGCTCGCGTCCGCGCGATGCGGACTCCGCCGTCGGCGCGGCGACCGAGAAGGCGCAGACGCCCGCCATCGTCGAGCGCATCGAGGCGCAGCCCGCCAAGGCGCCCATGCGCGCGACGGGGCGCGGCGAGGGCGAGTCGTTCGGCGGCTCGCCGCTCGATCGTCGTCTTTCTTTCTCGACCTTTCTGGTCGGCCCCTCCAACCAGCTCGCCTATGCGGCCGCCTGTCGCGTCGCCGACGCCCGTCCCGGCGAGCATCCGTTGTTCAATCCGCTCTACACGCATGCCGCCGTCGGACTCGGCAAGACGCATCTGCTGCAGGCGGTGGCGCGCTCGGCCAATGACAATAAGCGTCGCGTGCTCTATCTGACGGCCGAGAAGTTCATGAGCGGCTTCGTCTCGGCGCTGACGCAGCATTCGTCGATCGCCTTCAAGGAGAAGCTGCGCAACATCGACGTGCTGATCATCGACGATGTGCAATTTCTGCAGGGCAAGTCGATCCAGCAGGAGTTCTGCCACACGTTGAACTCGCTCATCGACGCCGGCAAGCAGGTCGTCGTCGCGGCCGACCGTCCGCCGTCCGATCTCGAGACTCTCGACGAGCGCGTGCTCTCGCGCTTCAAGGGCGGGCTCTGCGTCGACATCGGCCCGCTCGACGAAGAATTGCGCATGAAGATTTTGGAGGCGCGCATCGCCGCCGCGCAGGAGGCGCAGCCCAATTTCCATGTGCCGCCGGCGGTCATGTCCTATATCGCCAAGACGATCGTGACCAACGGCCGCGATCTCGAAGGCGCGGTCAATCGCCTGCTCGCGCATTCGACGCTGAATGGCGCGCCGCTCTGCGTGGAGACGGCCGAGAACGCCATTCGCGATCTGGTGCGCAGCGCCGAGCCCAAGCGCGTCAAGATCGACGACATTCAAAAGCTCGTCGCCAGCCACTACAACATCTCGCGCGCCGATATTCTCTCCTCGCGCCGCACCGCCAATGTCGTGCGCCCGCGGCAGATCGCCATGTATCTGTCCAAGGTGCTGACGCTGCGCTCGCTGCCGGAGATCGGCCGGCGCTTCGGCGGACGCGACCATACGACCGTGCTGCACGCGGTGCGCAAGGTCGAGGATCTCGCCTCCAAGGACAAGAGCCTGTCCGAGGTGATCGAGCTGTTGAAGCGAATGCTCGCCGAATGAGAGGCGCATGGCCGCGCGCTCAGCGCGGCCGCCACATGCGCGCGTCGGGCTCGATCGGATAGGCTGCGTCCCATTCCGCGAGCTTGCGCTCATAGAGCGCCGCATAATCGGCGTCGCTCTGCAGCTCGATCTTCTCGAGATCGAGATCGAGCCCGATCTCGTGATAAATGTCGAGATTGCGTAGATCGGGCCGCGGCAGCGCGCCGCTCTCGTAATCGCTCCACATAGCGCGATAGAGCGTCTCCAGCTCGGCGACGAGACGCGGCGTGTCGAACAGCAGCGATGTGTCGCGCGCTCTCGCCAGCTTGTCGCGGACGCCTGCGAGCTTGCGCCTGTCTTTGCCGAGCTCGATCGCGAGCGCGATGTAATCCTCGGCCGAGGCGCAGGCGAGCTCGCCGACGCCGGCCGCGCGCACCAGGCTCGCGCAGACGCGCGAGGCGAAGCTGCGGCCGGGGTAGGTGACGATCGGCACGCCCATCCACAGCGAATCGGCGGCCGTCGTATGGGCGCCATAGGGGAAATTGTCGAGGAAGAGATCGGCGAGCGCATAGCGCGCCAAATGCTCCGGATTGGCCATTTTATCGGCGAAGACGATGCGCTCCGGCGCGACGCCGCGCGCCTTCGCCTCCGCCCGCACGCGGTCGTTGGTCTGTTCCGTGCCGGTCAGCAGCCACAGCACGCTGCCCGGAACCGCCGTCAATATGCGCGCCCAGCGGTCGAAGGTCAGAGCGGTGAGCTTCTGCATGCCGTTGAGCGAGCAATAGACGAAAGCGTCTTCCGGCAGCCGCGCCTCGGCGCGCGTCGGGCGGCTCGGCGCGACGACGCGCTTGCGGTCGTTGGGCTGATAGCAGGGCAGACGCAGCACTTTCTCGGAATAATAGATCTCCGACCCTTCCGGAACGATCACCGGATCGGCGATGATGTAATGATGGTAGGGGCTGCCCATCGTGCCGGGAAAGCCGAACCAATTGACGATGATCGGCGCCGGCCGCAGCGAGAAGACCTTGGTGCGCGCGTCCTTGGTGTAGCCGTTGAGATCGACGAGAATATCGATTTCGTCCTCGGCGATTTTTCGCGCGGCGGTCTCGTCGTTCATTCCATTGATGTCGGTCCAGCGATCCACGGCGGCGACGATGCGCTCGCGCGTCGGATCATTGCGCGCGATGCCGCAATAATAGGCGTGGATCTCGAAATGGGCGCGATCATGCGATTCGAGCACATCCGTCATGGCGAAGCCGACGGCGTGCTCGCGTAGATCGGAGGACACATAGCCGATGCGCAGCTTTCCTTTGGCGGCCGTCCGCTTCGGCTCCGCGGGGAGCAGGCGGCGCTCGGGCCGGCCGATGGCGCGCTTTTCGTAGTGATGCGCCTTGGCGAGCTGGAACATCGGATCGTCGCAATGATTGGCGAGCGACAGCGACGAAATTCCATTGGCGAGATCGGCGCGGCTCACGCGCTCCGAGGGCGGCATCACGGGCCATTTGCATTGCCGCTGGCGCAGCGCGATCCAATGCTGGACCACCTCCTGCCGCTTGGGGTCGATCTCGAGGATCTGCCGCAGCGCATCTTCGGCCGCCTCGTCCTTGTTGAGGCTCTCGAGCACGCGTCCGGTCTGCTGCAGCGCGCTCAGTCTGTGAGCGACGGCGTCGCCATTGATGGCGGCGGTCCGCTCGACCAGCGCCATCCATTGCGCGACCGCCGCGCCGATCTGGCCCGAATCCTCGAGCAGCCGCCCGAGATTGATATAGGGCGGCTGGAAATCCGGCTGGATGCGGATCGCCTCGCGCAGCGCATTGATCGCGCCGGGGCGGTCGCCCGTCTCCGACAGCGCGGTCGCATAGTTGAAATAGGCCGCATAGACGACGGGATCGTCCGAATTGAAGGCGATCCAATGCTTATAGAGCTCTGCCGCCCGTCGATCGAGCCCCGCCGCCTTGATCTGCGCGGCGGTCATGAACAGATCGGCGATCGTCAGCTTGCGCGAGAAGGATTTCTCGATCGCATTTTTGAACAGCGCGAGGGCGGACTCCGATTCGTTCGGCTGCGTGGTCATGTCGACGTCCATTCGAGAGGGCGGCGCCCGAGCGATGCCGCCCGAAGCGCCGTTGCGGACGCGTGACGAAGGTCACCGCGTCTCGCGCCCCCCGCCGTCAGCCGATGAGAGACACGAGCGCGATAGCTTGATCCACGGACATTGCCTGAATCTGGGTTGTCGTGAAGGCGTTGCCCTGGGTCGTGGACAGCGAGGCGATATCGCTCGTCGTGAGTCCGGCGATCGCTGTCGTCGTGAGCGCCGGAATGCCGGTCGTGCTGCTCAGAGCCGTGAAATTGGTCGTGCTCAGCGCGGCGAGCTGCGTCTTGGTGAGGCCCGCGACCTGCGTGCTGCTCAGGCCGTCGATCTCGGTCGTGGTCAGTGAATTGACCGCCGTCGCCGAGAGGGCTCCGACCTGCGCCGAGGTCAGCGCGCCGACCTGGGTCGATGTGAGATTGCCGACCGCGGTCGAGTCCAGCCCGGAGATTTGCGAGGTCGAGAAATCGCCGGCGTCGATCGCATCCAGATAGCTCGCCGAGAGCCCGTCCAGCTGCGTGGCGGTGAGGCCGCGGACCTGGGTCGAGCTGAGGTCGGTGACCTGCGTGGTGGAGAGATTGGAGAAGGCCGTCGTCGTCATCTTGCCGATCTGCGTTGCGGTAAGGCCGGCGAGCTGCGTGGAGGAGAAGGCCTGCACCTCGGTGGAGGTGAGCGCGCCGAAGGCGGTGGCGGAGAGCGCGCCGATCTGCGCCGAGCTGAGACCGCCGACCTGAGTCGTCGAGAGGTCGCCGACGGTGGCGGCTCCGAAGGCGGCGATCTGGCTGGTGGAGAAGTCCGCCGTGTCGACGGCGTCGAGATAGGAGGCGGTCAGCCCGCCGATCTGCGTGGCGGTGAGGCCGCGAACCTGGGTCGAGCTGAGGTCGGTGACCTGGGTCGTGGAGAGGTTGGAGAAGGCGGTGGCAGTCAGCTTGCCGATCTGGGTGGCGGTGAGGCCGGCGAGCTGCGTGTTGTTCCACGCCTGGACTTCCGTCGACGAGAGGCCGGCGAAAGCAGTGGCCGACAAAGCGGAGATTTGCGCGGAGCTGAGGCCTTCCGCCTGAGTGGTAGAGAGATTGCCGGCGGCGGCGGCGTCGAGGCCGGCAATTTGGGAGGTGCTCAGATTGGCGAGATTGACGGCGATGAGATCGTCGGTGCTCAGCGCATTGAGCTGCGAGGTGGTGAGCCCGCGCAACTGCGTCTGGCTCAGCGAGGTGATCTGCGTCGTCGACAGATTGCTGATCGCGGAGGTGGTGAGCTTGCCGATCTGCGTGGAGGTGAGCGCGCCGAGCTGCGTGCCGTCCCAGCCTTGCAGCTCGGTCGAGGTGAGCGCGCCGATCTGCGAGGAGGTGAGGGCCGAGACCTGGGTGGCGGTGAATTCGTCGGCCTGCGTGGTCGTCAGCGTGCCGATCTGCGCGAGCGACAGGCCGGCGATGGCGTTGGCCGAGAGAGCCGCGATCTGCGTCTGCGCCAGATATTGGAGATCGGTCGAGTTGAGGACGTTGAGCTGCGTCGATTTGAGCGCGGACGCCTGCGTGGTGCTCAACGCGGCAATGTCCGTCGTCGACAGATTGGACATGATCGTGGTGGTGAGCCCGGCAACCTGAGTGGCGGTGAGAGAGGTGAAGATCGAGGTCATCGGGCGCTCCGCTTCTAATGAAGCTGTTTACGAAGATACGAACGTGGGACGGCGTCACATTTGTCGGCTCGAGCGCGCGAGGCTCGGGCGGTCGGGCGCGAACGGAGACGCAGCGACGACGCGCGAGCGATCGCTCCGGCGCGAGCGGCCGGCGGCTGTGTCTTCGTCACAAAGGTTCGGGGAACACCGTCGCGCCAGGCCGTGCCTTCCGTGGGAGCCCTGAGAGCCGAGGCGGCTCGAGGGTCCTGCGCGGGGCCAGCGACGGACAGATCATCTGTCCTGTTCGGCGCGAATGCGAGGCGGATGCATCATCGGATGGCTTCGCGGGTCGGACAATCGCACGCAGGTCTTAATAAACGTCTAAATGAAATAGCTAACAAAAACTTGGCGTCGAGAGACGCCGAGGGCCACGCGGCGACGGTCACGCGCCGGGGCCGATCTCCCTCTCGTCGAGCGCGACGGATTTCACCAGCGCGAAAATTTCGACGCCGACGGTCAGATTCATCTCGGCGACGGAGAGCCGCGTCGCCGCCGATATGAGCCTGCCGCCGCCTTGCAGCTCGATCTGCACGAAGGCGAGCGGACTGGCGTCCTCGTCTATGGCGACGATGCGTCCCTCGAGCACGGTGCGGATGCTGATGTCCTGGGGCCTGCGCCGCGCCAGCGCGACATCGGTGGCGTTGATGAGCGCGCGCACCTTGCGGCGTCCGTCGGCGATATGGGCGGCGATGACGATCTCGCCGGCCGGATGCTCGAGCCGCGTCACGCCAAAGCGCGGATCGAAGGCGCCGACCTCCGCCTCCAGCGCGCTCACCAGCGAGAAGCGGCCGCCTTCGACGAGCCGGCTCGCGGCGGCGAGCGTCTCCGACGGCAGGCCCTGCGCGACGATGCGGCCGCGATCCAGCGAGACCACCTCGTCGGCGAGGCGCAAAATTTCGTCGGCCGCATGGGAGACGAGCAGGATCGGAATGGCGAATTCGTCGCGCAGCCGCTCGATCAGCGTCATGATCTCCTGGCGCCGGTCATAGTCGAGCGAGGCCATGGGCTCGTCCATCACCAAGAGGCGCGGCGAGCACAGCAGCGCGCGCGCGAGTCCGACGCGCTGGCGCTCGCCGCCCGACAGCGCTCCGGCGCGGCGGCGCAGCAGATGCGCGACGCCGAGCGTCTCGACGACCGCGTCGAACGGCACGCGGCGCTCCTCCTTCGGCGTGAAGAAGCGGCCGAACAAAATATTCGTCTTGACGTCGAGATGCGGAAACAGCAGCGCGTCCTGAAACACGAGGCCGATGCGCCGTTTCTCCGGCGGAACGAGCAGGCGTTGCGCCGTATCGACGAGCCGCACGCCATTCACCACGATATGGCCCTCGTCCGGCGCGGCGAGGCCGGCGACGAGATGGGCGAGCGTCGTCTTGCCGGAGCCGGACGGCCCATGCAACGCGAGGATGCGCGCTTTCGACGCGAAGGCGGCGGCGAGGGTGAAGTCGCCGCGCCGCAAGGTGACGTCGACAGCGATCATTTGCCGGCTCTCGTCGCGTCGGCGCGCTTTTGCAATATTTCCGAGACCACGAGCGCGGTCACGGCGATCACCGCCGACACGGCCGCGAGCCGCAGCGCGTCGGCGTCGCCGTCCGGGGTCTGGGTGAGGCTGTAGATGGCCGAGGGAATCGTCTGCGTCTCGCCGGGGATGTTGGAGACGAAGGTGATCGTCGCGCCGAACTCGCCGAGCGCCTTGGCGAAGCCGAGAATCGCTCCGACGATGAGGCCGGGCGCCGCCAGCGGCAGCGTCACCAGGAAAAATGTCCACAGCGGATTGGCGCCCAGCGAGCGGGAGGCGAGCGCCAACCGCTCGTCTATGCTCTCGAAGGAGAGGCGAATCGGGCGGATCATCAGCGGAAAGCTCATGACCGCGGCGGCCAGCGCCGCGCCGGTCCAACGAAAGGCGAAGACGACGCCGAAATAATCCGCGAGGAAGGAGCCGAGCGGCGTCCTGCGGCCGAGCAGCAGCAGCAGCGCGAAGCCGGTGACGACCGGCGGCATGACCAGCGGCAGATGAATGAGGGCGTTCAAGGCCGCATGGCCGGGAAAGCGCCAGCGCGCCAGCGCATAGGCGACGAAGACGGCCAGCGGCAGAGAAACGATGGTCGCCGTCCCCGCCACTTTCAGGCTGAGGGCGATCGCCGTCAGCTCTTGCGGGGAGAAGTCGAGGGAAGGCGCGAGATCCGAGAGTATCATATGCTCAGGGCTCTACGCCTTCGCTCGCGTTACGTCGAGTGCTTATATAGCGGCGTTGATCCAGCGCAGCAATTCGCCTTTCGGCACCGCGCCCACCTTTTGCGAGGCGGCCTTGCCGTCCTTGAAGATGATGAGCGTCGGAATGGAGCGAATGCCGAGCATGCCGGCGACGTTGGGATTCTCGTCGACGTTGAGCTTGACGATCTTGAGCTTGTCCTTGAGCTCGACGGCGATTTCCTCGAGCGCCGGCGCGATGGTGCGGCAGGGCCCGCACCATTCGGCCCAGAAATCCACGACGACCGGCTGGTCGGATTTCAGAACCTCGGCCTCGAAGCTCGCATCGGAGACTTTGACGGTCACGGCAGACATGGCATTCCTTTCGAATTGAAACTTTTTTAAAAGAGTAGGAACCGCGCGGCGCCACGTCAAGCCGAGGTCGGCTGCTAGAGGTCTGCCGCCAGAGGTCTGCTCCGTCCACTGCGCCGGCCGGCGCCCGACCGTTGACAGGGGCGGCGCCGAGCTGGTCTATGCGGCTGCGCCGCCGCATTCGTTCCGAGGAGGTTCGGCCTGTCGCTCGCCCAAACGCCAATCGTCGCCTATGTCGCCCCTTTCGAGCGGGCCTGGCACCATAGGGAGCTCATTCGCGCCGTCGTGCGGCGCGAGCTCACCTCCCGATTCCGCGGCTCGGTCCTCGGGCCGCTGTGGGCCGTGCTCGCGCCGCTGATCATGCTGCTCACCTATACGGTGTTGTTTTCCATAACAGTTCCGCAATTGTCGGCGGGCATGAGCACGGCCGACTACGCCGCCGGCATCTTTGTCGGGCTCATCGTCTTCAATTTGTTCAGCGAGCTCGCCTATCGCGCGCCGGGCCTGTTGCACGAGCATGTGACCTTCGTGAAGAAGTCGATTTTCCCCAGCGAGACCATCGCCTGGGTGGCGACGATTCGCGCCTTCGTCTATGGCGGCATCAGCCTCTGCGTCTATATGGCGTTCCGGCTGCTCACGGCGGGCGAGCTGCCGCTGACGATTTTGTTCACGCCGCTGCTGATCCTGCCCTTCGCCGCCTTCATGCTGGGCATCGTCTGGTTCCTGATGGCGCTCGGCGCCTTCACCCGCGATGTGGCGCATATCATGGTGTCGATCGTGCCGGTGCTGATGTTTGCGACGCCGATCTTCTATCGCCTCGATCAATTGCCGCCGCATATCTCGATCTGGCTGCGGCTCAATCTCGTCGGCGACTATATAGAGATGCTGCGCGGGGCGGCGCTCGACGGGGTGCTGCCCAACCCCATCGCCTATGTCGCGCTGGTGGCCATTTCCTACGGGATATTCCTGTTCGGCTACCAATTCTTCATGCGCTACAAATCGGTCATCGTCGATGTCATCTGAACCCATCATCCGCTGCGACAGCGTCGGCAAGGCGTTCCAGCTCTATCTGCACCGCAACGACCAGCTGAAGCAGGTGCTGTTCGGCCTGTGGAAAAAATTCTATCAGGAGCATTGGGTGCTCCATAATGTCGGCTTCGAGGTCTCCAAGGGCGAGAAAGTCGGCATCATCGGCCGCAATGGCGCTGGCAAGACGACGCTGCTGCAGATTCTCTGCGGCATCACGCGGCCGACTCGCGGCGCCTTCGAGGTGAAGGGCCGCATCGCGCCGATTCTCGCGCTGGGCTCCGGCTTCGACGGGCTGCTGACCGGGCGCGAGAACGCCATGATCGGCGGCGCGATTTTGGGCCTGAAGCGCAAGGAGGTGGAGAAGCGCCTGCCGGCGATCGCCGCTTTCGCCGATATCGGCCCCTTCTTCGATCAGCCCATGCGGCTCTATTCCAGCGGCATGGTGGCGCGCGTCGCCTTCGCCATTTGCGCCAACGCCGACGCCGATATTCTCATCGTCGACGAGGCGCTGTCGGTCGGCGACGAGGTGTTCCAGGCCAAATGCGAGGCCTTTATCGCCGATTTCGCCAAGACCGGCACCATTTTGATGGTCTCGCACGACCTCCGCTTCCTCGCCGATCTCTGCGACCGCGTGATCTGGATCGACGACGGCGCGGTGCGCGAGAGCGGCGCGCCGGAGGAGGTGATTCCCCATTATCGCGAGGTCGTGCTCGCCGCCGCCTGAGTCGTGCGACGGGGGCGGAGGAGCGCAAGCCTCCGGTCAGGCCGCGAGGCTCTGCGGCTCTGTGGCGACGGTTTCAAAGTTGGAAAGCCGGCGCATCGGGCTCGTGCTCATATTGCGGCGGAAAATCAGCAGAATCGACACGCCGACTTCGAGCGCCGCCGCCGCAGCGAGCAGAAAGGCGAAGCGCGCATCGACGCGCAGCATCGATTCGAGCGCCACGAGAAAGAAAATATGCGCCGCCGGAATGGCGATGATGACGAAGGAGCTCATGCCGCCGCGGCGTCCGGTGACGCTGCCGAAGGTCAGCACCAGCGCCATCGCCAATAGCGTATGGGCGATGGCCAGCAGTGGCACGCCGAAGCGCTTGGCCGCCTCGGCCATCCACTCGCCGGCCTGGCGCCGGTCGAGCCGGGCGACCTGCCAATTGGCGATGAATTCCGGCAGCGTCAGCTCATAGACGCCGCGCCAATTGCGCGGCGGCAGCGCCTCGCTGCCCTGCATCGGCAGCGCCATGGCGTATTCGTCGAAATTGGCGATCCGCACCTCATCGGTGTCGAAGGGCTTGGTCTGTATGCTGCCGTTGGACAGCGCCACGATGACGCCCGAGGGCTGGCGGCGGAATTCGGCGCGCGCCGCTGTGATCGTCTCCTCCTGGCGCTTCTCGATGGAGATTTGCCGCACGAAGAGATTGACGGCGATGTCCGGCGTCTCCCAGCGCTGGAGGTAGAGCGTCTTCACGCCATTGTCGAAAGTGTAGAAATGCGCCGCGTCCAACATGCGGTGGTTCAGCGAGTTGCGCACCACATTGATGACGTCCTGCAAGCCGCTGGCGTAATAGGGCGCGACGAGATTGGCGAGCCCATAGCCGACGACGACGAGCGCGCCGGCGCAGACGATCGCCGGCCGGCACACCGACCACACCGACAATCGCAGCGCATAGAGCACGGCGATCATGCCCTCATTGGACATGCGCGCGAATTCGAGCGCCGTGGCGACGCCGATCGCCATGGGCAGGGTGATGAAGCCGACGGTCGGCATGGTGCCGATCAGCGCCGGAACCAGCAGGCCGGCGCGAATCGCGGCCGGCGTCAGCGTGTAGAGCAGATAGGAGAGGACCACCGGCACGATGAGCGCGAGCTGGACGACGAGCGTGCTGAGCAGGATTCGCCGGGCGAGGTAGAGGAAGAGAAGGCGAGGCATGAGTCCTGTTCCGCGCGTCGAGAGCGGCTTCCGCGCTCTCGGTCCTCGAACCCGCGCGAATCGCTCGACAGTCCTGGTCGAGCGGAAAGCGCGCTAGTGCGACCCTCCCGAAAGGAAGGCCGCCGCCGCACGCTATTCTCATAGCGGAATTCGGCCTATTTGCGAAATCTCGCCCAGGCGGCTTTGGAAAACTCCTTCCAGGCCGCGTCGAAGACGCCGGTCGAGGGCAGGGCGGTGGCTCCCGCCCAATGAGCGAAATAGATTTCCTTGCTGTCCGGATCGAGCGGCTTGCCCTCCGAAAAGGTGATTCCCGGCGCCTTGTAGAAGCTCTCATGCGAGGCGCGCTCGACGCAATGCGGCAAAAGCGTGATGGCCAGCCCGCGCCTATGGGTCACGAAATTGACCAGCGGCTGGGCGAAGAGCTGCCCGCGCTTGCGCACCTCGTGGAAGATTTTCGCGTCGTCGCGAATCGTCTCGATGAAGTGCTCGAGCTTCAGATATTTGCTCGATGTGACCCAGAAGCCGTCATTGAACAGCAGCGCGTCGCGCAGAAAGGGGTAGTCCGCCTTCTTCTCGTTGTAGACATATTCGAAGCTCGGCGAAGCGACGATGAATTCGGTCTTTTTGGCCTCGAGCCGGCCGAAAATGGGCGAAAAATCGCGAAACAGCACGACATCCACATCGACATAGGCGACCTCGTCCAGCGGCAGGGCGAGCGCCTGCAGCTTGCGCAGCCGGCGGCGATTGCCGTTGAAGGGGCCGGGATAGAGCTCCGCCGCGAGTCGGTCGATCGCCTCGGGAACCTCCTCGATGAAATGCGCGCCGTAGAGCTCCGCCGCGCGGCGCGTCTGCGCGACATTCTCGTCATAGGGAACGAGATAGAGCGGCAGATGGGCGTTGGTTTGCGCATAGCTCTCGAGGAACGGGAGCAGCCAGTCGATGATCTTGTCGTTTCCGACGATCGCGACGCCATAGCGCTTGCCCGGAGCCGCCCCGCTCAAGTCTGCGGCGGCAGATTCGGGGGCGGCGGACTCGGGGGCGGCGCGTAGCGGGGAAAAATCTGGATTTGCGGGTCGAAGGCTCATATACCCCGTCTACTTGGAAACGCCGCCGCAGGGCAAGCCGCCGGGCGGCCAGGGGCTGTGCCCGGAAGACCGAACGCAACGGGAGGCGCCGATAGAGTCCCTTGTTTCCAATGATGCTTCAGCCGATGTGCGGCCGCTTGCCGGCAAAACGGTCGCAGTGGTCCATGCGGCCTGGCATTCCTGCGGCAGCTATCAGGTCAATGTCGGCCAGCTCGAGGCCTATCGCGCGCTCGGCGCGCGGACGATCTCGATCGCGCTGATGGACGCGCCGGCGCCGCCGCCGCCCGAGGGCGCGCGCTGGCAGGCCTATCTCGCCGCCTCCGCCGATCTGCCGGCGGATCGGCGCTATTTCTGCGGCCCGAGCCGATGGGCCGCGCTCGCGCCTTTCTTCCTCGCTCGGGCCTGGTGGCGGCTGATCCACGGCGATCAGGCGACATGGCTCGTCGAGCTCGCCAAGATCGCCGCCTCGCCGCCGGGCCTCGCGGACGAACATATCGATCTCGTCCATACGAATCATTACTTCACCCTTCCATTCGTTGCTCGATTGCTTCGCGGACGAAATATTCCGGTCATGGTCGAGACGCAGGACATACAGGCGCGTCAGTATATTCTGCGCAACCAGGGCGGGTTCTTCCTGCCTCCCTATGCGACCTATGACGACATGCTGTCGATCGAGCTCGAGTGGATGCGCGCCGCGGACCTCTGCATACATCTCAACGAAGAGGAGCGGGCCGAATTCGCCCGGCTGCTGCCGCAGGCGCAGCACCGCCTCGTCTATCCCGCCATCGCGCCGGTTCCCTGCGGGCCGGGCGGCGAGCGCATCGTCATCGTCGCCAGCGACAATTACGCGAATTTCGTCAGCCTGCGCTGGTTCCTGCGCGAGGTCGCGCCGCTGGCGCCGAACGTCGAGGTGGAGATCTACGGCAATATCGACGCCGGGGTGAGGAGCCGCGACAAGGCGCTCTTCGACGCCCATCGGCGGCTCTTCAAGGGCCGCGTCGACGATATCGGCGCCGTCTATGCGCAGGCCGCCTGCGTGCTGCTGCCGACGATCGAGGGGCATGGACTCTCGGTCAAGGCGGTGGAGGCGATGGCGAGCGGCGCGCCGCTCATCGCCACGCGCCGGGCGTTTCGCGGGATGGCGATCGATCCCGAGCGGCTGAGCAATGTGACGCTCGCCGACGAGGCGGGCGCTTTCGCGGCCGCTTTGCGCGACGCCGGCCGTCGCCGCGACGGGGGCCCGCGCGCCCAGTCGGACACGCGCGGTCTCTATGACGCGATGTTCAGCGCCGTCGCCTATGCGCGCGCCTTGCGCGAGGCGGCCGCGCCGCTGCTCGCACGATGAACGCTGCTCACGCAATGAATGGTCCCGCCGTTCTTCCGCTCGCCGGCCGTCATGTCGCCATCGTGCATCCGGCCTGGCATTCCTGCGGCACGTATCGCGTGGTGCTGGGGCAGGTCGCCGCCTATCGCGCGCTCGGCGCGCGCGTCGCGCCGGTCGCGATCTGCGATCTGCCGGGCTTCTCGCCGGATCGCGCCTGGCGCTGGCGTTCCTTCGTGGAGGCGACGCCGGAGCTGTCGGAGGGCGCGCGTTGGTTCGGCGGCGCGCCCTTTCACGCTTTCGCGGCGCCGCGCTTTCTGCGCGACGTGCTCTGGCCCTTTCTCCATGGCGATCAGGCGGTCATTCGCGCCGGCGTCGCCGAGCGCGCCGAGCTGGCGCCGGGTCTGACCGATCGCCGCTTCGATCTGGTCCATTGCAATCATTTCTTCCTGATGTCGGTAGCGAAGCGCCTCGCGCGCGGCGCGCCGATCCTGCTCGACAGCCATGATCTGCAGGCGCGCCAATTCGCGCTGATGAACGAGCACTCGTTCTTGCTGCCGCCGCGCGTGACCTATGAGCAAATGCTCGCCCGCGAGCTCGATATGATGCGCGGCGCCGATCTGCTGCTGCATCTCAATGCGCAGGAATATGATGATTTCCGCGCGCTGCTGCCGGAGAAGGAGCACGCGCTGCTCTATCCGAGCGCGCCGGCGGCGCCGCTCGGCCCCGGCGGCGGCGATATTCTGCTGGTCGCGAGCAACAACAGCGCCAATGTCGACAGCGTCTGCTGGTTCCTGCGCGAGGCGCTGGCCGGCGCGCAGATTCCGCGATTGCGCATCGTCGGCAATGTCGACGCCGGCGTGAAGTCGCGCGATCCCGCGCTCTACGCCGCTCATCGCGCTTCCTTCGTCGGCCGCGTCGACGATCCCGGCGCCGCCTATGCGACCGCGCGTCTCGTGCTGCTGCCGACGATCAGCGGCCATGGCCTCTCGATCAAGACGGTGGAGGCGATGGCGAGCGGCCTGCCGCTCCTGTCCACCAGTCACGCCTTCCGCGGCATGAGCGCGGATATTTCACGCTTCGCCAATGTGGCCATCGCCGATACCGCCGAGGATTTCGCGCGCGCGCTGCGCGCGGCGGCGGCCGACGATTCCGTTCCGAGCGAAGCGCAGCGCGCGGCGAGCGACACGCGGCGCTTCTATGACGCGCATTTCTCGCTCGACGCCTATCGCGCCAATCTCGCGGCGCTGGCGCCGCCGCTCATCGGCGCCGCGATGCGCGTCTGACGGCGCGCATCAAACGTAATCCAGCAGCCGCGCGAGATCGAAGCTCGAGCGCTTCCCCAGATCGTCGCCGTTGCGATCGAGAAAACCCTGCGCGCGTCGGCGGCCTTCGTCGCGCAGCATGAGCAGGAAATCCCACTCCGCGATGAGCTTGGAGGAGGCGGACAGCTCCGCCGCCATATCGGTGGCGATGGCGTGAATGCGCATGGAGGCCCAGCGCGCGCCCTCGCTATGGCCGGGATCGGCGACTTGGCGCAGCAGCGCGATCATGCGCAGCTCTTTGAGCAATGGCGAGTTGAAGGAAATCTCGTTCAGCCGGTTCAATATGTCGATCGCGCTGCGCGGCGTCTCCTTGCGCTCGATCGGATTGACCTGCACCAAAATCGTGTCCTGCGACGCGCATTCGCGCACCAGCGGCGTGATCGTCGGATTGCCGGCGTAGCCGCCGTCCCAATAGGCTTCGCCGTCGATCTCGATCGCCTGGAACATGGTCGGCAGGCAGGCCGAGGCGAGCAGCGCCTCCGCGGAGAGATCGGCGTTGCGGAAGACTCGCGCGCGGCCGGTGCGCACATTGGTCGCCGTCACGAACAGCTTGATCGGGGCTCGGGCCAGACGCTCGAAATCGATGGTCTCGCGCAATATGTCGCGCAGCGGATTGGCGCCGGCGGGGTTGAGGTCATAGGGCGAGACCAGGCGCGAGGCCATGTCCATGGCGAGAAAGGCCGGCGAATTGTCCAGCGTCCAGCGGCCGAGCGCCCTATCCAGCGGGGTGCGTTGCAGCGGGCTGAAACGGGCCGCGCCGGCGACGCGCCGCCAGAAGCTCTCCATCGCGGCGCGGGCCCCTTCGGCGCCGTCCAGCGAGACGCCGTGGATCAGCGCCGCGGCGTTCATCGCGCCGGCGGAGGCGCCGGAGACCCCGTCTATGCGCAGCCAGGGCTCCTCGATCAGCCGATCGAGAACGCCCCAGGTGAAGGCGCCATGCGCGCCGCCGCCCTGCAACGCCAGGTCGACGAGGATTTCGTCTCGCATCGCGCCCGCCCCGCCCTCATGTCAGGCATGAAATAGGGGAGAGACGACAAAAGCGTAGCGTATTTTCCCCGTCCTACGCGCGCGGGCTTGACCCGCGCCGCCGAGGCGCCATTCTTCTGTCATGATCCGCATGGGCCATCCAATCCATCCGCAGCCGGGCGCGAGCTTCGCCAATCTCGGCGATCGGCCGCGCGAAATCTTTCGCCAGATCGTCGACACTTACCTGTCGAGCGGCGATCCGGTCGGCTCGCGCCAGCTCTCGCGGCTGTTGCCGATGGCGCTGTCGCCGGCCTCCGTGCGCAATGTGATGCAGGATTTGGAGGAGCTCGGCCTCGTCTATGCGCCGCACACCAGCGCCGGCCGCATGCCGACCGAGCTCGGCCTGCGCTTTTTCGTCGATTCGCTGCTGCAGATCGGCGACGTCGCCGAGGACGAGCGCGCGCAGATCGAGGCGCAGGTCGAGGCCGCCTCCAAGGACCATGATCTCGAGGGCGTGCTGGCCGAGGCGACGACCATGCTCTCCGGCCTCACCCGCGGCGCCGCCGTCGTCGTGACCAGCAAGGACAATGCGCGGCTGAAGCAGATCGAATTCGTGCGCCTCGAGCCGGAGCGCGCGCTCGCCATTCTCGTGGGCGAGGACGGCTCGGTCGAAAATCGCGTGCTGCAGGTGCCGCGCGACCTTCCGGCCTCCTCGCTGATCGAGGCGGCCAATTATCTCAACGCCCGCATTCGCGGCCTCACGCTCGGGCAGGTCCGCTCGGAGATCGAGGACGCGCGCAAGGCGGCGCAGACCGAGCTCGACGCATTGACGGCGAGGCTGGTCGACGCCGGGCTCGCGAGCTGGGGCGGGGCGGCGACCGAGCACCGCCAGCTCATCGTGCGCGGCCAGGCCAATCTGCTCGAGGATCTGACCGCTATGGCCGATCTCGACCGCATTCGGCTGCTCTTCTCCGATCTCGAGACCAAGACCGAGGTCATCGATCTTCTGGAGCGCGCCGAGACGGGGGAGGGCGTGCGCATCTTCATCGGCTCGGAGAACCGGCTGTTCTCGCTCTCCGGCTCCTCGATGATCGCCGCGCCATTGCGCGACGGCAATAAGCGCATCGTCGGCGCGCTCGGCATCATCGGCCCGACGCGGCTCAATTACGCGCGCATCGTGCCCATGGTGGATTACACGGCGAAGGTGGTGGCGCGGGTGGTCGGCGGCTAGCGTTCGCGCGGCGGTTTCGGATCGGAAATTTTCATGTCACAGCCCGGCGGCGCATTCGATGCGGCGGCGCATTTCGACGAGGCTTCGGCGACGCGATACGATCGCAGAATTCGATCGTTCTGCCCGAGCTACGACGCGCTGCACCACATGATGGCCGCTTGGTTCGAACGCCTGCCGGAGCGAGCCGAATTTCTATCCGCCGGCGCGGGGACAGGGGCGGAAATTCTCGCTCTGGGCCGCCGCTTCCCCTTCTGGCGCTTCACCGCGGTCGATGTCTCACGCGATATGTCGAACGCTTGCCGCGATCGCGTCGCCGCGACCGGAATGGCGGACCGGACGGCCTGCTTTCATGGGCGATTGCAGGAGTTTCGATCGCCGACGCCATTCGACGCGGCTTCGTCCATATTCGTCTCTCACTTCATCGCAGGGCGCGAGGAGAAGCTCGCCTATTTCCGCGCCGTCTCGTCCCTTCTGAAGCCCGGAGGGGCGTTCGTTCTCGCCGATCTTTTCGGCGATAGAGCATCGCGCGAGTTCGGCCCGCTGCTGGAAGCCTGGCTCGCGTCTCACGCGTCGCAGGGCGTCGAGCCGCGGGAGTTGGAGAAGGACCGCGCTCATATCGACGATGACATCGCTTTCGTCTCCGAGAGCGAATTGCGCGATTTGCTGAACGAAGCGGGATTCGACGCGCCCATCCGCTTCTATCAGACGTTCCTCTTCGGCGGCTGGGCGATGACGAAACGACAGTGAGCGCAAAAACAAGCGTCGCGTGATGCGGCGGGCAATGAAAAACGGCGCCCCGAAGGGCGCCGTTTCCATTTTCGGCAGATGAGCGGCTGCGCTCAGGAGTTGTAGGCGCGCTCGCCGTGCTCGGCGATGTCGAGGCCCTCGCGCTCCTGATCGGGAGCGACGCGCAGGCCGATGACCACATCGACGATCTTGTAGAGGATCGCCGAGCCGATGCCCGAATAGAGGATGGTCGCGCCGACGGCGGTCGCCTGCGAGATCATCTGCTGGGCCATGTCGTATTTGCCGGCGAAATTCTCGCCGATGTTGGTGTAGTCGGTGATGCCGACGCCGCCGAGGTCCGGGCTCACCAGAATGCCGGTGGCCAGAGCGCCGGTGATGCCGCCGATCGCATGGACGCCGAACACGTCGAGCGAGTCGTCATAGCCGAAGAAGTTCTTCACCTTGGAGACGAAGAACAGGCTGATCGGCGAGACGATGAAGCCGAGCGCGATGGAGCCGATCGGACCCGCGAAGCCCGAAGCCGGCGTCACCGCGACGAGGCCGGCGACCGCGCCGGAGATGAGGCCGAGCAGCGAGGGCTTGCCCTTCAGCGCCCATTCCGCCAGCAGCCAGGAGAGCGCCGCCGCGGCGGTCGCCACCATGGTGTTGACGAAGGCGAGCGCCGTCGTGCCATTGGCCTCGAGGTTGGAGCCGGCGTTGAAGCCGAACCAGCCGACCCACAGTAATGAGGCGCCGACCATCGACAGGGTGAGCGAATGCGGCGGCAAGGCCTCTTTGCCATAGCCGATGCGCTTGCCGACGATGATTGCGCCCACCAAGCCGGCGATTCCGGCGTTGATGTGCACCACCGTGCCGCCCGCGAAGTCCATCGCGCCCTTGGCCCAGAGCCAGCCCGCGTTGGCCGTCACCTTGTCCAGGCCGGCCTGGTTCACAATGCCGTCGGGGCCGTCCCAGTACCAGACCATGTGGGCGATCGGCAGGTAGCTGAAGGTGAACCAGAGCGCGGCAAACAGCAGCACGGCGGAGAACCGCGCACGCTCGGCCAGCGAGCCGATGACCAGCGCGACCGTGATGGCGGCAAACGTCGCCTGGAAGGCCATGTACATGAACTCCGGAATGGCTACCCCCTTGCTGAAGGTCGCGGCCATGGAGTCCGGCGTGACGCCCTTCATGAAGATCTTGTCCAGGCTGCCGAAGAACGGATTGCCGGCCGTGAAGGCCACGCTGTAGCCGTACAGCGTCCACAGGATGACGATGAGCGAGAAGATCACGAACACCTGCATCAGGATGCTGAGCATGTTCTTGCTGCGCACCAGGCCGCCGTAGAACAGCGCCAGCCCCGGAATGCTCATCATGATCACCAGCAGCGTGGCCACGATCATCCAGGCGGTGTCGCCCTTGTTGACGGTGTCGGCCGGTGCGGTCGCGGCGGAAGCAGCAGGTGCCGGCGCCGTTGCAGCCGCGGGGGCCGGCGCGGAAGCGTCAACAGGTTTGGCATCGGCAGCGGCCGATGCAGCAGGTGCCGCGGTAGCCGCCGCGGGCGCCGCCGGCGTCTGCGCCATGGCGAGGCCGCCCGTCAGCAGGCTCAGGCCCAGTGCGAGGGAGACAAGTAGTTTTTTCATGTTCTTGGCTTTCTGGTTGACGGGGATGTTCAGAGCGCGTCCTTGCCGGTCTCGCCGGTGCGGATACGCACGACCTGCTCCAGGTCGTACACGAAGACCTTGCCGTCGCCGATCTTGCCGGTGCGTGCGGCGGTTTCGATCGCCTCGATCACGCGCTCGACCAGTTCATCGGTGACGGCGGCCTCGACCTTGACCTTGGGCAGGAAATCGACCACATACTCCGCGCCGCGGTACAGCTCGGTGTGCCCCTTTTGCCGGCCAAAGCCCTTGACCTCGGTGACGGTGATGCCCTGTACGCCAATGCCCGAGAGCGCTTCGCGCACCTCATCGAGCTTGAACGGTTTGATGATGGCCGTGACGATTTTCATAAGCGTTTCTCCTTCTCGCGATGCGGTTCAAAAGGTGTAGAGGGCGCCCAGCACCACACCGGTGCCGCCCTTGTTGGCGCCGCTGGAGGTCAGGTACGCATGGGTGCTGGTGCCGACGACCGTGGCCGAGACCGACAACCCATGGCCCAGATCCTTGCCCAGCGCCAGC
>NZ_DATBQF010000045.1:0-13847 GCF_036560965.1 Methylosinus sp.
ACGACGCTGCGGCTCGACGCCGATTGGTCCAAAATCGCGCAAGAAAGCGCCGCGAACCCCGCGCCGTGCGCGACGTCGCAAAACCTCGCCTATGTCATCTACACTTCCGGCTCTACGGGAAAGCCAAAAGGCGTCGGCGTCACGCATCACGGCGTACCGAACCTAGCCGCCGCGCAACGGGACTGCTTCGAGATTTGCGACCAGAGCCACGTTTTGCAATTCGCGAACGCGAGCTTCGACGCCTCGGTCTCGGAGGTCGCCATGGCTCTGACAACCGGCGCCCGCCTCGTTCTCGCACAGTGGGACCAGAGGTCTGGCGACGGATTGGCGAAGATTTTGGTGGAGGAGCGCATCACTCACGCGACTTTGCCGCCAGCGGTGATGCCGACGCTGACGCCCTCCTCGGCGTTCGTGCTCGAATGTCTCGTGGTGGCGGGCGAAGCCTGCTCAGCGGAATTGACGAGTCGATGGGCCAGCGGTCGCCGACTGATCAACGCCTATGGACCGACCGAGACGACGGTCTGCGCGACGCTGAGCGGACCGTTGCGTCCCGGCGAGGCGCCACCGATCGGACGCCCGATCCGGAATGCGCAGATCTATTTGGTCGACGACGCCTCGGAGCCTCTTCCGACGGGTGTCGCGGGAGAACTCTATATCGGCGGAGCCGGCCTCGCGCGCGGCTATCTCGGAAGGCCCGATCTCACCGCCGAGCGCTTCGTCCCGAACCCGTTCGGCAAAGCCGGCGAGCGGCTCTACCGGACCGGCGACCTTGTCCGTTATCGGGCAGACGGCGATGTCGAATTCCTCGGACGCGTCGACCATCAAGTGAAGATCAACGGCTTCCGCATAGAGCTCGGCGAGATCGAGGCGGCGCTCGCTCACCTCCCCCAAATCGGCGAATCGGTCGTCATCGCCCGCGAGGATGCTTCCGGCGACAAGCGCCTCGTCGCCTATTCCATCGCAACCGATGGCGCGGCTCTGGACGCCGAGGAACTGCGCATGGCGCTGGCGGCCGAGCTTCCCGACCATATGATTCCTTCGGCCTTCGTCGCGCTCGACGCCTTTCCGCTCACCGCCAACGGCAAGATCGACCACAGCGCCCTACCCGCGCCCAACTTCGATTCGCTGATCGCCGTCGACTATGTCGGCCCACGAACTGTAAGCGAATACGTTCTTGCCCGAGAGTTTTGCGCGGTCTTGCAGCTCGACCGCATCGGCATTCACGATAATTTTTTCCGCAAGGGCGGACACTCCCTCTCGGGCGCCAAGCTGGTGGAGCGTATCCGTCGGACGCTCTGCAGCAATCTTCCCGTCACAGCGATATTCCAGGCGCCGACGATCGCTCAGCTCGCCGAATGGATAACGAATTTCGACCGTCATGCGCAGTCGCCGCTCGTCGAGATGCGCAGCGCCGGAGCAACGGCGGCCGTTCCCTTGTATTGCGTCCATCCCGGAGGTGGTTCGATCATACGCTATCAGCCGCTCGTCGATGCGATGACCGGCTCGCGTGCTGTCTATGGCATTCAATCGCGCAATCTGATCGATCCGAGCTATGTCGGCGCCTCGATCGAGGAAATGGCCAAAGACTATGTCGATTTGATCCGTCGAAATCAGCCGCGAGGCCCGTACATGTTGTTGGGATGGAGCTCGGGCGGCTCCTTCGCGATAAAGATGACGGAGATTCTCGAGCAGTTGGGAGAAACGGTAGCGTTCTTGGGACTTCTCGACACGGCGTTCTCGTCGCGAAACGCGCTTGTCGAGGATGCATCGTCCTTCACGGCCAAACCGCGAGAAGGGCGGAGCGCCGAAGCGCTGCGTCACCATAAGCCGACGGCCCTCGATTATTTGGCGGGATTCGCAAAGATTGAGGGCATAGAGATCGATGATCGGCTGAACTCATCCGATCGCGAGCATCTCAACGAGCTCTCGTTACGGCTCGAAGGCAAAGAACTCTATATTTATTCGGCGATGTGGGGTCAAGAACGCGGGTTATGGGCGAATATTTCAGCAGAGCTAATGGACTTTCTTTACACCGACAGGGAGAGTTCAGTCCAACTGGCGAAAGGTCTCGTGCTGAATCCGGTGCGCGCGCCAATTCACATTTGGTGGTGCAGCCGAAGCATCGAGCGATCCGGTGGCGTTCCCTGCGATTGGCGCGAACTCACCAGCGGAGCGGTCGAGACAGAAATCATCGCCGGCGATCACGAGTCGATCGTCATCGACCCACTCGTTCATGCGCAGATCAGCGATGTTTTGGATCGCTTGCAGGCGTGAAGCGCGACACACGCTTTTTCGATCGAACGCGCATTGTAGAACTCTCGGTCATCAAAGCAGAACGGAGGAGCGCCATGGGATTGAAGCTCGACGAATGTGGGGGATTTATCGGCGCGTCGCGTTTTCCAATTTCATTGGCGAATGGCAATGAGAACCTTCTCGCCGCGGTTCGCGACAATGTGGACAGAGTGAGAGAGACATTGATTCGAAACGGCGCCTTATTGCTCCGAGGCTTCGCGGTCACCCGCAACTCCTTCGGCGAAGTCGTCGATTTGTTGTGTGGCGCTCGGCTAGAATATGTCTACAGATCGACGCCGAGAACCAGTGTCGCCGACCGAATCTTTACCGCGACGAACTATCCGCCAGATCGGGAAATTCCACTCCATTGCGAGGAGGCCTATCAACGAAACTGGCCGATGCTCCTCGCTTTCTATTGCGAGCAGCCTGCGACCGAAGGCGGAGAAACGCCGCTCGCGGACATCGTCAAAGTCACGGCCGGAATCGATCCAGAGCTGGTGCAAAAATTTCGGCAGCGAGGCGTTTGCTATATCCGCAATTACTTAGATGGAATCGATCTGCCTTGGACCGATGTCTTTCAGACTCGAAGTCGCGCGGAGGTGGAGCGTTTTTGTGCAAAGCACGATATCCGGTTCGATTGGGGGCGCGACGACAGCCTCCACACCACCCAGATCTGTCAAGGGACCGCTGTTCATCCGGATTCAGGCGACGAGCTTTGGTTCAATCAGGCGCATTTGTTTCATGCCTCGAGTCTCGGCGCCGGGGTTGCGCAGGACATGATCGAGGCTTTCGGCGTAGATGGGCTTCCACGCAACGCCGTCTATGGAGATGGAGCAGAGATCGCGGACGAAGAGCTGGCAACGATAAGAACGGCGTTCAAACAGGAGAGCGTCACGTTTCGTTGGCAAAAGGACGACGTCCTATTGTTGGACAATATGCAGGTCGCGCACGGGAGGCATCGCTTCTCGGGCCAACGCTCTGTCCTCGTCGCTATGGGGCGTCCACGCTTTCCCGAATGAGCGCGGGCCATGACGGCGCCGGCGATTTGTCCTATTTCGCGTGCTCGTCGAGAAATTTGCGGCATGTATCGAAGTCCTGCCGATAATTTTCCGGCAAGGCTACATTCTTGGAGCGTGCGAGATTCTGCGCATAGACGACCATTTTGTCGGTCGGCGCTTTCGCGCGCGCGGCTCCTTCGCTGCGGACTCGCTCGGCCGACGCGACCAATTTCGCTTTCGACGCCGGAATTGCCTTCGATGCGCGGCGCGCGCGATTCGGACTCGCGCTTTTCACGCCGGTCCGGCCGCTGGCCTGCCCACTCTGGCGTCGGCGTCCCCCCGGTCGGCGCGCGGGCGCAGATGTCGTCAGATCCACTGTTCCGTTCGATCGCGCGAGCAATGCGTCGATCAATTGCTGTGCGGCGGTGGCGACGCCGTCGATCACCGCGCGATAGTCCGCCTTTCCGACCAGCACCTCATCGAGACGCATCTCCCACAAGGCCGTGGTGCCCGGATCGACGAGCGCCGGCGCAGCGCCGCGCAAGAGCTCGAACAATTGCAGTCCCGCCGGCGTCGGCAGCACGAGCTTGCCATCATTGGTCAGCAAATTCTGCCGCTTCAATCCTTTGATGATTTCCGCTCGTGTCGCGGGCGTGCCGATGCCCTTGGCTTCCTTCAGCCGGTCGCGGAGCGCGGCGTCCTCGACGAAGCGCCAAGCATTCTGCATCGCGTCCACCAGCGTGCCTTCATTGTAGCGGGGCGGCGGCTGCGTTCGCTTCGCCTCGACCCGCGTGTCGGATAGCCGCGCGCTCTCGCCGTCGCGCAGCGAGGGCAGCGTCTGCTCCGCCTCCGTCTCGGCGTCAGGGTCGAGCGCCTGATAGACGGCCTTCCAACCGAGTCGCAATGGAATGCGTCCGATGGCGCGGAACTCCGCGGCGGCGCGGCCGGGCATCGGGACAGCCATTGTGACGACCGTCTGCCGATACTCGTAGTCCGGCATCACCGCGGCGAGATAGGAACGGCAGATGAGCGCGAACAGCCGCTTTTCGTCCTCGCTCAGACGCGCCAATCGGGTCTCGAGGTCGTCGAGAACATTCACGTTGGGCACGACCGCGTGATGCGACACGCCTTCCAGCGCTTTGTCGCAGAAGTGCCCGGACTTGCCGCGCCGGATGACGGGAGCGGCGATATCGAGCGTGGCGAAGCCGCGCAGGCGCGTCAGCGCGCCGACGATCGCCGGGGCGTCGCCGATCTGATTTTCGGTGAGATAACGCGCCTCCGCGCGCGGATAGGTGATCAGCTTCTTGCCATCGCCGTCATAAAGCTCCTGCGCCACGGACAGCGTCTTTTCGGCCGTCCATCCCCAGCGCTGGCCACAGGTCTTCTGCAACGACGGGAGATCGAAGAGCCGCGGCGGCGCCTGACGCTTTTCGTCGATCGAGACGCCGAGGGGCCCCTGATAGCCGGCGGCGGCTTCGGCGATCGTCTCGGCCTGGGCGCGCTCTTTGATCCGCATCTTGGCCGCCGGAGCGTGACGCATCAGGAAGCTGCCACCGTCGACCGTCGCGGTGGCGACGACCTCGAAGTAATCCTCAGGCCGAAAATTGCGGATTTCCAGTTCGCGTAGGCAGACGATCGCCAAAGTCGGCGTCTTGACGCGGCCGATCCCGATCACGCCCCGAACGCCGGGGGTCAGCAAGGTCTTCGTCGCGGCGCGCGTGAGGGACAGATTGAAAATCTGATCGGCCTGCTGACGCGCCACCGCCGCCTCGTAGAGTGGACGCATTTCGGCGTTCGGCTTCAGCCGCGCGAAAGCCTGCTGGAGCGTCTTCGGGTCCTGCGCGGTGAACAACGCCCTCCGGACACGTCCGCGATAGCCCAGATGATCGAGGATTTCCTGGCCGATCAGCTGGCCCTCGCGATCACAATCGGTCGCCAATATGACGTCGTCACAGGCGGCGAGCGCCGTCGCAATGGCCCCGAGCTTCGCCGGCTTATTGCCTTGCGTGGCGGCGCGGGTCGGATAGAGGCCGTCCGGCTTGAGGACGACGCAGGACCAGCTCTTCCATGCGGCGTTGACCTCTTCGGGCTCCGCCAGACGAAGCAGATGTCCCTCGGCGGGCAGAATTTGTCCGAAGCGCGCGCCAAAGGCCGCACGAAGATCCTTCGCCTGACTGGACTTTTCCGTGATGATGAGTGTCGCCATGCGCCATGCCGAATCGGAGGAGGGTTCAGCCTAGCGCAATTTTTAGAACAAACAAAGAACTCGGCGAGCGTCAGAGCCGTCCGAGAGAGGAGAACGGATCCGAGGTCGGCGACAATTGGCGTCGCGCGCCGAGGACGGTTCGCCTTGAAATATCGCCCGAGACACCCCAAATCTACCGGGTCGGCAGTCGAATCGGTCGATAGCATCTGGTTCGCGGCGCGCGCAGGGCATTCATCGAAGGAGTCGACCCCAGTGGCCAAAGCCGAACTCGGCACAAAGCGCCGGTGCTTGAACTGCGCAACATCTTTTTTCGATCTCGACCGAACCCCGATTCTCTGCCCGAAGTGTGGCGCGGCGTTTCAAATTGTGGAGTATGCGCGCTCGCGGCCGAGATGGACGCCGTCTTTGCCGAATGCGGCCAAGAAATCGGGCGCGTCCGATCAAGTCGAATCCGAAGCCGAGCCTGCGCTCTTGGATGCGGAGCACGATGACGCCGCTTCGCCGAGCGACGAAGACGCCGACGAGAACGCCGATCGTGAGATCGACGAGGAAGAGTCCGAACAGGACGGCGCGGCCGAAGACTGAGAGCGACTGATTTCGCCAGGCGCTCATGGCGCGCGGAATCGAACCCCGTATCTGCTGGTCGTTTTATTGCGCGTTCCGAAATGGGCTCCTGTCGGAACGCGCAATTTGTTTGCGGTAGGCGCGGATCGGACCCGAGACGCTCGGCGCCACGCTGTGCGTCCGGCCGCCGGCGCGCATCGAGGCCGCAATGGCCGGGCCCTTATCGTGAAGCAGTTACGAATGCGCGCTATGGCGACCAATGGCGTCCATAGTCGGAAAGGCTCGGCGATCCGGAAGGCGCGAGACAACCACGCGTGTCATAGACGGATGTCGATCCATCGGAGAATGCGACGGTGAAGAAAGAAGCGCCGTCGGCATTTCTCCAAAAACGCACACGCGCCTCGGGATCTATACGTAAGCCTATGGCGATGACGCCATAGTCGTCGAGTGGAGACGCAGGCGTTTCGCAATCCGCCGCTTTGTCGATTTCGTGCTGGAGCTCGAATGCTTTTGTCATGATTCGCGCTTCTCGCACATTTTTGTGACCATTCCGCGGTGATGGCGAAACGGCGATCCTCGACTCGTAGAACACAGACGAAGAGCCCCGGCCGATCGCGACAATTCCGACGGGTTCGCCAATCGAACAGACGGCCGCAACGCGATCCGTCGAAAAGGCGACGCTTCGAGACGAGAGGCGTTACAGCGCCCGCTCGGATGTGACAGGACATCGGCGGCGGAGCGTCGAGCGTCGATCGATCACGAATGGTTGGGATTTCTGCGCGTCAGCACGTGGTTCGCGCTTCGGTGAGAGCCTGTCGCCGACGTCATTTCGCGTTGGTCGAAAGCAATTTGCGCCGAGCGCGTATGGGGCGGGGCGAGCAAAAAGACTCGCCCTCGGCCATCACGCCGCAGCGCCGCAGCACTTCTTGTATTTCTTGCCAGATCCGCAAGAACACGGATCATTGCGACCCGGTCGGGCCTCCCGGACGACGGGCGCGCTCTTGCGGGCTTCGCCTTCGACAAAATACCAGCGCTGATCGGGCTCGTCGAAGCGAAACAACGCTCTCTCCCGATGCGTCTGGCGCAACCCTTCCGCGATATAATGGGCGGTGAATTCGACATAGCCCTTCGCATCGCCGGGCTGGCCGTCCTCCGTCGCTTCGATGTCGAGGCCGAGCCATTGCGATTTTTCGGACCAGCCGGTCGCCGCCTTGCGGTGGAAACCGGCGCGATGTTCGGGCGCGAGCGTGTCTTGCAGATAATCGATGCGGCCGAGCGCATAGGCGGTATAGCGCGAGCGCATCAAAGCCTCTGCGCTCGGCGCGGGCGTCGACCCGTCGACATAAGGGCCGCAGCAGGCGGAGAGGGGCGTCGGCTCGGCGTCTTTGGCGCGGCAAGGGCAAGGTTGATCGGTCATTTGGGGCGCGGCTCGCTTCGTGGAGGAAAAAAGACCCGCCGACCACTAGCCAGCGCGCGCCGAGGCGTCCAACGATTTTTCCGACGGCGACATCGCCCCGTCGGAGCATTCGAGGCGCCGGCGGCTCGGACACCTAGTCGACGATGCTGTGGCGGACGCGCCCCCTTCGCGCAGCACCGCATGCTGGGCGCCGAGACGCCATACCCAGCGATCGACCGACTGGCCTTACCGCGCCCCGGCCTTCGTTCCAGAGCTCGTCTCCGCGTTCTCGACGCGATTCTTGAGGGCGAGCAGCAGATTGGAGTCCGACTGCCGCCAGCGATAGCCGATCCCGAAGGGAAGTGGACGACGCCCCTGCGTCTGGTGCAGCTTGGCGAGCCGCGCCTGGTAATTCCGCGAGAAGATGGCGATCGGCCCGGCGTAGCGGCCGTAGGCCTGGAGCTTCCAGTCCGGGCCGAAGCTCGCGACCGGGATGCCGCTGTCGTCCTCGATGATGGCGGCGCTGCGCGCGAGCAGGAAGTCCCGCACCTGCGAGAAATTGCCACTGTGCAGGAGATAGGAGGCGCTCTTCAACAGCGCGGAGCCTTCGCCTTGCTTTTCGAGGAAGGCCTGGAGCCCGTGCTTCTTGAAGCTCGCATCCGAAATGTCCGCGCTGAAGAAGTAGAGCGTCTGCCTCGGACCGCCCGGGCTCGAGAAGACGATTTTGACGCCCGGAACGCGCCCCTTCGCCTCTCCTCCGGCCGGCAGCAGCTCCCCGGCGTCGTCGAGGCCGACGAGCTCCGTGTCCTCTATCGTCTTTCCGGCGCGGGCCAGGAAAACATAGAGCACCGGCAATGCGCCGCCGACGTGGCTGGTGCGTAATTGCCTCTTCATATCCTTCGTTATGAAGAAGCTCAGATTGAGCACCGATTGCGTCGAGACGTGCAAGGCGCGCAGCGCGCCGTCGACCCCGCCGCGCGGCAGCGTCTCGAGATCGGGAATCTGGCCGACAGGCTCAAGCCCGGCGAGAACATAGGTCGAGGCGTCGGGAAAGAAGCTGTTGGCGTAGAGAAAGTCCGGCCCGCTGAACATGTAGAACAGCACGGAAGGCGCAGCCACATTGTCCTTGGACCAAGCGCGGATCCTGGACAGCTGCCGATCTTCGACCCTCCTGAACGCCGCGTCGAAGCCATGCGCATGCGCCTTCCAGCCCGGCTGCGCCGCGAGCGGCGCAAGACGCGAATCGGCGGAGACGGGAAGTCCGGCGAGGAAACGCGCATTGTCGTTGGCGCTCGCCGCCTCGACGCGCTGCGCCGCGACAGAAGAGACGCAAACGGCGACAATGGCCCAGACGCCGAACTTCGCCGCGCGCTGCGGCGAGCCCGCGGCGTAGAACACCAGGCCCGCGAGCATCACCAGAAGGCCCGACAGAGATTGCACGGGTTGGGTCGCGATCTGAAAATACATCATGAAGAACGTCGCCGCGAGAAAGACGATGGGAGTGACAGGATAGCCCCACGCCCGATAGGGACGCGGCATATCGGGATTCGTGAAGCGAAGCTTGACCATTCCGAGCACCGTGAGGAAAGAGCACGCCGTGAGGCTGAATTGAATGAAGGCGAGCGCCGATTCGAAGCTCTGCGTCGCCAGCAGCAGGCTCGCGACGACGAGCTGGAGCAGGATCGCGGCCCTCGGCGCGCCATTCTGCGAGCGCGCCGCGAAAACGCGCAGAAGCGGCATGTCCTCGCCCATCACCATGGTGACGCGCGGACCGACCCACATCATCGCGCTGATGGAGGAGACGAGGCCGAGCGAGATCAGCCCGCCGATGATTTGGCCGCCCTGCGCGTCGAACATGTGGCTCGCCGCGACTTGCGCGACATCGACGCGGCCCGAGAGCTCGGCGAGCGGCGCCGAATTGAGGAAGACTGCGTTGAGCGCGAGATAGAGAACAGTGACGACGCCTGTTCCGATGAACAGAGCCTTGGGCAGATTGCGCTCCGCGTCGCGAATTTCACTGCCGATATAGGTCGCGGCGTTCCAGCCCGAATAGGAATAGGCGACGAAGACGAGGCCGATCGCGAAAGGCGCGCTCAAAATCTGGCCGAGATCGTCGAGACGCGGCGCCTCGGCGAGTCGACCTGCTCCATCGGTCCAAAATCCGGCGACGATGAAAGCCACGATCAAGGCGATCTTCACGCCCGTCGTGGCGATTTGAAACGCGCCGCCGCGGCGGATTCCGGAAAGATGAAAGAGCGAGACGCCCCACAGCGCGCCGATAGCGAGAACGGTCGGCGAAACGCCCGACGCCCAGGGCTGCGCATATTGTCCGAACGCCATCGCGGTGAGCGCGACGGGCGCGGCGAAGCCGACCGTCGCGGAAAGCCATCCGGCGACGAAGCCCGTCGCCGGATTGAAAGCGCGCGTGAGAAAATTATATTCGCCGCTCGATCGCGGAAACATGGCCGCGAGCTCGGCGTAGCAAATGGCGCCACAAAGCGCGATCACGCCGCCCGCGAGCCACAGGAAGAGAATGGCGACAGGAGATCCCAGCGCCTTCACCTGAAAGCCGAGACTCGTGAAGACGCCGACGCCGATCATGTCCGCGACGACGAGCACAGCGGCGACACTCAACGCCACGCCCTTTTCGGCGCCGCGGCCGATCGCGATGTCTCTCGTCATGCCGAAATTCCACTCCCTGAAAACGGAACGCTGCTTCTCAAAAAAAAGACATATTCCCGCGTGACAAACCGACAACGTGCGACATCCCCGCGCCGTTAATTCTCGATTGCGCGTAAAGCAGCATCTTTAATCGCGCGGCGGCCTTCGGGCCTTCGGGAAGAAGCGATCGGACAAGAGAGCCGATCGCTATCGCGGCAATGCGGGGATGAGCAGCCCCTCACGCGAAGGATGAGAGCTTTGAATCCGGCAAGAGAAGACGCTCGCCGGGCGACGTCTTCGGACGCGCGCCCCTCGCGCGACGCGGAACATGGCAAAACACATGCGGCCATTATTGCTGCGTTCACGCTGACGATCGCTTGTGGCGTGAGCGCGAGCATGTCGCAGATCGCCGAAACAGCCGAGGTTCCGTCGGAACTCCACCGCGCGGAAGAGGCCGCGAGCTTTCGGGCGGATGGCGCGACCGAACTCGTCGCTTTCGATTCCGCGCCGTTCCCCTTCAATGGCCTCGAACCCGGCAAGCGGCCGTTTCTCGACGTCGCCGCAGGCCGGCGCAGGGGCCACCGCGCCCGAGACGGTAAGGTCCTGTGGGCGGATGAGACATTCGGCGATCCGCACGTGCTGGTTCATATCCCGCAGGACTTCGACCCGTCCCGACCGGCGACCATCGTCGTCTTCCTCCATGGATTCGGGGCGACGCTCGCCCGCGACGTGCGCGACCGCCAGCGCGTGCCCGAGCAGATTTCCGCCTCCGGCGCCAATGCGGTCCTGCTTGCCCCGCAATTTGCGGTCGACGCCCGCGACGGCAGCGCCGGCCGCTTCTGGGAGCGCGGCGGCTTCCGGCGCTTCCTCGACGAGGCGGCCGTTCGCTTGGCGCGGGCCTACGGCGACCCTGCCGCAGAACCCCTGTTCCGGACCATGCCGGTCACGCTCGTCGCCTATAGCGGAGGCTTTCTGCCGGCCGCCTATTGCCTGCGGGACATGGATGGCGACGCACGCTTGCACGGCGTCGCATTGCTCGACGCCGCCTATGGTGAGCTCGACGTCTTCGCGCGCTGGATCGAGACGACGCGTTCCGGGTTCTTCGTCAGCGCGAGCACCGGCTCCACCGCCCGCCAGAACGCCCATCTCAGACAAATGCTCGCCGGGCGGGGCGTCGCTTTCGGCTCGGACGCCGAGCGCATCGGACGCGGCGTCACCTTCCTTCACACCGGCGACGCCTATTCGCATCGCGATTATGTGACGCGCGCCTGGACCAAGGAGCCGATCCGGGATCTCCTCATGCGCATGCCGGACATCGCCCGCCGCAGCGTCGCAGTGGCCGCCTGGAGCGGTCCGCCCCATGGCGAAGGCGACGGCCCGGGCGCCGCCGAAAACCGCGCGCCGGCACAGATCGCCCGGTAGAACAGATCGAGGGAGTAAACTACGCCAAATCGCCAGAGGCCCCT
The DNA here is from genome assembly GCF_036560965.1 of Methylosinus sp. Lineage (NCBI taxonomy): Bacteria > Pseudomonadati > Pseudomonadota > Alphaproteobacteria > Hyphomicrobiales > Methylocystaceae > Methylosinus > Methylosinus sp. The sequence goes on from NZ_DATBQF010000045.1 coordinate 11,584, forward strand.
CGGAATCCCGGCAAGCCCAATGCGACTGGAATCGAAGGGCCGGCTTCCTCTTGGAAGCCGGGATGGCGCTTACCGCGAGCATGATTATTTGCGCGGAGATTATCGGAACCCATTCGGAAGGGTGCGCCGGACACGAAAAAGCCCGTTAGATCGGCGCCATGCCTGCGCATTTGTAGCCTGCAAAAACCAATGTGCAGATAACCAGTTACGAGCGCAGCGAGGCGCGAACGTCAGTTCGCTTTATCTTGCCTCTCCACTCCTCCCCGCCGAATCCCAGCCAATTCACGACACAACGCTGATCCGTCTCCGGCAAGCCACACGGCAAGCACGCGTCGTCTTCGCGAAAAATTCCGCGCGAAAACGTAATGTAGAAGGCTAGAGGATCGTTAGAAATTAGTACGGAAAATCCGGTGTATTCGTGCTAATGGCTGACAACGCGAGCGCACCGCCCACCAACCCGATGGCGCGTCCCGATACTCTTCCGACGTAAATTTTACACGTCGAACTACGACCGCCGATCTGCAAAAGTGCCGCAGACAGGCGCCGCAGCGAGCTTCGAGCCTTGACCTCGTCGATTGTTAGCAGAAAGCTCCTGGGGAGAGTTTCATTCAGCCAACCGCGACGGAGTTCCGATGGTCGAAGCGGGTTTTTTGGAACACGACTATTCTTACACGTTTGCATCCCGGCTCGACGAACGTCGAGACGGGGCGGCGGCGCTATTGGAACTTGCGACCACCGTCGCTCCCGGACGGGAGCGCCTTTTCTTTTCCGGCGCTCTTGTGCGGCCCGAACTCGGGGCGTGTCTACTGCTCGCGATTTCGGAAGTAGCGCTGCAACGCTATTATACGCCTTTCCAAGTCATTCGCAGCGCCATGGACGCGGCCGATCCTGTCGTTTCGGCGAGCGGTTCGCGATTGCGGTTCGAGTCGTTCTCACGCTGTTGCGGCGTCTACGCCCGCGCCGATTTCCTCGCTGAAATGCTCGCTCCCGAGTCCTTCGACAAAGGCGTCACCAATGTCGACTTCAATCCGGAAACGCGCGCCGCGCTCGCCCGCGTACGGGCAGAAAGCTCTCTGTGCTTGCGCGTCACGCCGGAAGCTGTCGCGCTGACCTCAGAGCGCTGTTCGACCGTCGAACGCAAGGTGAAATTGCCGTTGCGATGGTTGAGAGGCTTTGCAGAGGTTCAGTCGCTCGCAGCGCGCCTTGAATGCGCCGCGACGCTCGACGGTCCACAGGCGCGCCGATTCCTCACGTCTCTCCCGTCGAAAATCGGCGCCAAGGACCACCTATGGCTGACCCCTGCGCCGGGCGGCGTCCGATTGAGCCAGCAGCCCGGCGCCGGCGCCGTTTCCTCCGCCGGGCTCGGGCGGCTATCGGCGATGAAGCCCCTGGCGCGCCACGCAATCGGGATGCGGATCTACGGCGGCGCTTTCGGCGTGAGCGCTTTCGAGCTCGATTTTGGCGTTGCCCGCTTTCTGATCGTGCTGAGCGCGGCGCCCTCGCGCGGATTCTCTGGCGAAGGGCAGCTCCTTGCTGCGCTGATGCGCGGCGAAGCAGACGCCGCCCTTGCGCAGATCGAGGCGAGGCTGCGGAACGTGGACGAACTCCGCGCCGAGACGCTCGCAGCCGAGACGCACCTGCCGGCCGCGGAAATCGCGACGGCCCTGGCTCTGCTCGCAACGAGAGGCGCAATCGGATTCGATCCGCGCGAGCGGGTTCATTTTCACCGCGAGCTGCCCTTCGATCAAACGGCGCTCGACTCTTTACACCCGCGACTGAAAGCGGCGCGGGCGCTCGTTGCGGAAGGTGCGGTCACCGTCGAGAGCCGCAAGGGCGAGGAGATTTCCGCGCGGGTTCGCGGATCGTCGATCGAGCACCGCGTCAAAATTGATGGCGACGCGAGCCGCTGCACCTGCGCATGGCATTCGCGCACCGGAGGCGAATCCGGGCCCTGCAAGCACATTCTCGCGACGTTCGCCGCGATCGAGCTGGCGGCGACCTCATGAGCACTGCCGATGACGAAAAGGCGCTCGACGCGCTGATGCGCCGGCAGGTCGGCTGGAAGCCGCACGAGATTCTGCGGGTCTTTCGTGGAAAGTCCGAGGAGGAGCGGCGCGCGCTGGCGCCTTATACCAATCCTCATTGATCAAAACCCATGCGCCCAGTCGCGTAGCCCGATGGACATGATGCGCCAAGGCTGCTCGATGAGCTTGTTCCAGGCGGCGCAACAATGATCGACGATATCGTCATAGGATTTGAAAACG
>NZ_DATBQF010000046.1:0-65849 GCF_036560965.1 Methylosinus sp.
CGATCTCGACGTGCTGGCCAATGGCCTGCTGGAGTTCGAGACGCTGACCGGCGAGGAGCTGATCGGCCTGCTGCAGGGCAAGCGCCCGGTGCGCGAGGACGTGCCGCCCGCGGCGCCGCCGGCGCGCCCGTCGCCCGTGCCTTCGACCGGCGCCGCGCTCCCGGCGCCCGAGCCGGACACGGGCGGCCTGGAGCCGCATCCGGTCTGAACGAAGCGAAGCCCGGCGAAACGCCGGGCTTTTTCATTTCTGCGCAATGCTCGTCTGCGCAAAGCTCAGCTGTTGTTTTGACGCGCTTCCAACGCCGAACCGGCGTCCCCTTCGGCGGCAAGCGCCCGATGGCGCAAGCGTGGCTTTGCCGCCTCCGCTCGCATAAAATCGGCGGAAGACGCGCGCGCCGTCTGTCACGCCCGCGCCGCCGCTCCATATGCCATAGTCGCCCGAATGCGATAGTGCCCGAATGCGCCCGCAAAGCCGCCTCGTTCTGTTTTTCGCCTTGTTCGTCTTCGACAAAAGACGCGTTTGGATCGATCGGAAATCGTCATGTCGCTGCGTCTGGGTCTCGTCCTCGGCTTCGCCGCTCTGCTCGCCGATGCGGGCGCGGCGGTCGCCCAATATTATTACTGGCCGGATTCGACCTATGGCGCGCAGAATGGCGCGGCCGGCGATCCGGACGGCGAGCGGCAGCCGCCGCGCCGCCAGCGCGCCCGCGCCAATTGGCCTTTCGACGAGGAGCGTCGCGATCCGCCGCGCGCTCGCGCGAAGGACAATCGCGAGAGGGAGCGCCTCGCCGCTCTGCCGCCCGACGCCGATCCCGATTATTCGACGCCGATCGACTATGACGACGATGTCGACATGCGCCAGACGCGGCGCCGCCTCGTCGCCGACCCGACCGCCCGAGACGCCGGCACATTGACGATCGACACGCGCGCGCGGCGTCTCTATCTCTCGCTGGAGGATGGGCGGGCGGTCGAATATGCGATCGGCGTCGGCCGCACGGGCTTCGCCTGGAAGGGCGAGGCGAAGATCGGCCGCAAAGCCTTCTGGCCGGGCTGGACGCCGCCGCCGGAAATGCTGGAGCGCCGCCCCGATCTGCCCGAGCATATGGATGGCGGGCTGAAAAATCCGCTCGGCGCGCGGGCGCTCTATCTGTTCCAGGGGCAAAAGGACACTTTGTTCCGCATTCACGGAACCAACGAGCCGGAGAGCATCGGCCGCGCCGTCTCCTCCGGCTGCATCCGCATGTTGAATGCGGATGTGATCGATCTCTACCAGCGCGTCGCCAAAGGCGCCCGCGTCGTCGTCAAATAATCAGGCCGCGCGCGGACGGCTCTGCGACTGCTCCAGCGCCGCGAGAAGCGCGCCGATCGTCGCCATCGTCGCCATGCTGCGGCGGTTGAGCATGGACTTCGGAAATTCGACGTCGAGCTCGGCCTCCAGCCGCAGCATCACCTGAATGGCGCAAAAGGGCGAGAGCCCGGCGGCGTAGAGATCGGCGTCGGCGGCGAGGCTCGCGGCGTCGACCGGCAGATTGCCCTTTGCGTCTACGGCGCGGCGGATGATTTCGATCGACATGGTTTTCTCCCTGGCGTCACGCTCTGTCTTCGTTCGAGCGTGAGAGGAGGTTACGTGTAGCCGCCGCCCGCTTCTGTGCGAGGACGCACGCGCCATCATCACGCGTGGCGCCGCTCGCCGCTCGCGATGGCGATTGCGCCGGATTGCCGGCGCGTCGGCGCGGCCTATATGGCCGGATCATCGACAGCGCCGACCGAGGCGCGAACCCTCGCGAGGACGAAGCCGATGGCGACACGGCCGATGGCGCGACCGGTTTTCGCAACGCCGCCGCATGGCGAGCCGCCCATGGAGACATTGCGCGCCCGCCTGGCGGCGGCGCGCGAGCGCACGCTGGCGCTCACCGAGCCGCTCGGCGCCGAGGATATGACGGCGCAGGCGATCGAGGAGGCGAGCCCGACCAAATGGCATCTCGCCCATACCAGCTGGTTCTTCGAGACTTTCGTGCTGGCGCGCTTTCTGCCCGCTTATGAGCTGTTCGACCCCGCATTCGGCTATTGCTTCAACTCCTATTACGAATTCGCCGGCGCGCGGCAGCCGCGGCCCAAGCGGGGGCTGCTGAGCCGGCCGCCGCTCGAGCGCGTGCTCGCCTATCGCCGCCATGTGGAGACGGGTCTGCAGCGGCTCTTCGATCGCGGCCTCGCGCCGCAGAGCGAGGCCGCGATTCTGATCGAGCTCGGCGTGCAGCACGAGCAGCAGCATCAAGAGCTGATCCTCGCCGATATTCTCGCGCTATTCGCCGCCGATCCGCAGCGGCCGGCCTATCGCGCCGCGCCGCTGCGCAGCCTCGGCGGCGCTCCCGAGCCGCTGCGCTGGATCGGCTACGCCGGCGGGATCGTCCGCATCGGCCGCGACAGCGGCGAGGGCTTCTGCTTCGACAATGAGACGCCGCGCCATGATGCGCTGATCCATTCTTTCGAGATCGCCGATCGGCCGATCGCCAACGCCGAATGGCTCGAATTCATCGATGACGGCGGCTATGACGATCCCTCGCTTTGGCTCTTCGACGGCTGGGCCGCGGTCCAGCGCGAGGGCTGGCGGGCGCCGGCCTATTGGGAACGGCGCGGCGAATCCTTTCTCGCCATGACGCTCGAAGGCTTGCGGCCGCTGGAGCCCGCCGCGCCGGTGGTTCATGTGAGCTTCTACGAGGCCGACGCCTTCGCCCGCTGGGCCGGCGCGCGCCTGCCCACGGAATTCGAATGGGAGGCCGTGGCGAGCGAGGAGCCGGTCGCGGGCAATCTGCTCGACGGCGGCGCGCTGCGCCCCATGGCGCCGGCGGAGCGCTTTCAAGGCCATGCGCGCCAGCTCTTCGGCGATGTGTGGGAGTGGACCGGAAGCGCCCATCTTCCCTATCCGGGCTACCGCCGTCCGGCGGGCGGGCTCGGCGAATACAACGCCAAATTCATGTGCGACCAGCATGTGCTGCGCGGCGGCTGCTGCGTGACGCCGCAGAGCCATATTCGCGCCAGCTATCGCAACTTTCTCTATGCGCGCCAGCGCTGGCTGCTCGCCGGCCTGCGCCTCGCCAGGGATGTGAGCCGATGACGAATGAGATCGATTTCGCCTGGCCTTTCGCGCCGAGAGGCCATGGCTTCGCCGAGGATGTGCTCGACGGTCTGTCGCGGTCCGAAAAGCGCCTGTCCTGCCTCTATCTCTACGACGCCGTCGGCAGCGATCTGTTCGATGAGATCACGCGCCTGCCGGATTATTACCCGACGCGCGCCGAGACGGATATTCTGAGCGCGCACGGCGAGGAGATGCTCGGCGAGGAGATGCTCGACGGCGCGGGCGAGGACGTCGCGCTCGTCGAATTCGGCTCGGGCTCGAGCCGCAAGACGGAAATCCTGCTCGAGCGCGCGCCGCGGCTCGCCCTCTATGCGCCGATCGACGTCTGCGGCAGCGCGCTGGAGAAGGCGCGCGTGCGTCTCTCGGCGCGCTTCCCGCATTTGCGCGTCACCCCGATCGTCGCCGATTTCTCGCAGCCGGTCGCTCTGCCGGAGGATCTCGCCGGCCGACGCCGCATCGGCTTCTTCCCGGGCTCGACGATCGGCAATTTCGCGCCGGACGAGGCGCGCGGCCTGCTGCTCGCCATGCGCATCCTGCTCGGGCCGGGCGGACGGCTCATCGTCGGCGTCGATCTGAAGAAGGAGCCCTCGCGTTTCATCGCCGCCTATAATGACGCGCATGGCGTGACGGCGGCGTTCAACCTCAACCTGCTGGCGCGCATAAATCGCGAGCTCGGCGGCGGTTTCGATCTTTCGGGCTTCGGCCATCAGGCGATCTATGACGAGCGCGAGGGGCGCGTCGAAATGCGGCTCGTCAGCCGCCGCCGCCAGACCGCGACGATTGGTGGGCGCGACTTCGCCTTCTCGCGCGGCGAGGCGATCCATACCGAGGATTGCTACAAATACGCCGTGGACGAGTTTCGCGCGGCGGCGAGCGGCGCGGGCTGGGCTCCCGGCCGCGTCTGGACCGATGCGGAGGCGCTGTTCAGCGTCCATGAGCTGCGGGCGCCGGCGGCAGGTCCGGGCGCGATAGGCTCGGCCGCATCCTTCTGATAAGCTCTCAGGCCTCGGGGAGCCGGTCCATGTCTACCAAGCAGCAATTCAGCGTCACCCTGCCGCTCGATATGGCCGAGGCGGTGGAAGCCAAGCTGCGCCTCGGCGAATATGCCTCGGAGAGCGAGTTGCTGAGCGATGGCGTCCGGGCGTTGCTGGACCGCGACGCATCGCTCGAGACATGGCTCCGCGAGGTCGTCGTCGCCGGCCATGCCGAATTTCTCGCGGACCCCTCCAAGGGCGCGCCCGCCCGAGAGCTGCTCTCACGGATAAAGGCGCGACGCGCTGGCCGGCGATAAGTCTAGCATGGCGACGGTCGTCTTCACGCCGGCGGCGGAACGGGAGGTCGACGATCTCCACGCCTGGATCTCGCAGCGGGCCGGCGAAAGGATCGCGGACGCATTCGTCGAGCGGATCGTCTCCTATTGCCTCGGTTTTTCCACTTTCCCGGAGCGGGGGCGAAAGCGCGACGACCTCTTGCCCGGCTTGCGGACCATCGGATTCGAGCGCCGTGTCACCATCGCTTTTGTCATCGATGGGGACCTTGTCTCGATCGAAGGCGTTTTCTATGGCGGTCGTGATTTCGAGCGGAAGACATCCGTTAACGAATAACGCGCCACGCCCTTCACCGCCGCGTCGTCAGCTCCCGGGCCATCCGCAGCCGCGCTTCCAGGCGCGGCAGCAAGCGCGCCGCAAAGGCCTGGAGCTCCGGCGCCTGCCCGCGCGCGGCATAGTCGCTGAACAGCGAAACCGCGTCCTCATGGACCTCGACCTGCTGCAACACGTAAGAATCGTCGAAATCATCCGTTCGGCCGAAGACCGGCAGCGAAAAATATTTCGCGCTGCAGGCCACGTCCAGCGCGTCTATGGGCGGCTCGATCGCGGCCTTTTCCAGCGTCGTGGCGAATTCTTCCTCGGTTCGGCGGCTCTCGGCGATCATTTGCTGCGCGAAGCGCTTGACCGCGGCAGATCGCGCATAGCGCGTCGCCAGCTCGCTCGTGTAGACTTCGAAGCGGCCGGCGACCATCACCCTGTCGACGAAGTCCTTCGCCGAAACATAAGCTGCGCGCTGCATCGTCGTCTCCTCGAGCCACGATTTCTGCGCCGTCACGCGCGTTTCATGAAGCGGGGTCGACATAAGCTGGGTCGAAATGGGCCTGCGCGCAAGAGGAGCGACCGCATGAATCTCGTCTCGACCGTGACGCCGCCGCCCGTGAGCGTCGAGGACAGGCCGCGCGATCTCGACCTCGGCGGGGAAATCCCGTCCTTCGACACGCTGGATCGCGCCGCCCGCGCCTTCACGGCGCGCATCACGCATGGCGTCTCGCCGCTCGCCCAAATGTCGGCCTGGCTCGATTGGGCGACGCATCTCTCCCGCGCGCCCGGACGGCAGATCGAATTGTCGCTCGCCGCCATGCAGGACGCGGCCCGCTATGCGCATTTCGCCATGCATGTGGCGAAGGGCGAGGTCGTTGCGGGGCCCTTCGCGCCCGCGCCTTTCGACAAGCGCTTCGACGACCCCGCCTGGGACGCGCCGCCTTTCGCCTTTTGGAAACAGGGTTTTCTCGCGACCGAGCATTGGTGGCGGCAGGCGACGCGCGAGACGCGCGGCATGACGCCCAATGACGCCGCCCGCGTCGCCTTCATGGCGCAGCAATGGCTGGCGCTGTTTTCGCCCTCCAACGCCTTCTGGCTCAATCCGACCGTCATCGACCGCACGGCCAAGGAAGGCGGCGCCAATCTCCTGCGCGGCGCCGAGAATTTCCTCGAGGATGTCGCGCGCGCTCTGCTCGACACGCCCAATGGCGGCAACGGCTTTCGCGTCGGCGTCGATGTGGCGGCGACGCCGGGCGAGGTGATCTTCCGCAACGAGCTGATCGAGCTCATCCAATACGGGCCGACGACGGAGAACGTCTTCGCCGAGCCGATCCTGATCGCGCCGGCCTGGATCATGAAATTTTACGTGCTCGATCTGCGGCCGCAGAATTCGCTGGTGCGCTATCTGGTCTCGCAGGGCTTCACCGTCTTCATGATCTCCTGGCGCAATCCGACGCCCGACGACCGCGATCTCTCCTTCGACGATTATCGCGTCTCCGGCGTGGTCGCGTCGCTCGCGGCGATCGACGCCGTGCTGCCGGGCCGCAAGGTCCACGCCTGCGGCTATTGTCTCGGCGGCACGCTGCTCTCGATCGCCGCCGCCGCAATGGCGCGCGATCACGACGATCGCCTCGCCAGCCTCACTCTGCTGGCGGCGCAGACCGATTTCAGCGAGCCCGGCGAGCTGATGCTGTTCGTCGACGCCGCGCAGGTCGCCTTTCTCGAGGACATGATGTGGGACCAGGGCGTGCTCGACACGCGCCAGATGGCCGGGGCCTTCGCGGCGCTGCGCTCCAACGAGCTGGTCTGGTCCAAGGCGGTGCGCGAATATCTGCTCGGCGAACGCCAGAAACCCAATGATCTCATGGCCTGGAGCGCCGATCAGACGCGGATGCCCTATCGCATGCATTCGCAATATTTGCGCGGGCTGTTCCTCGAGAATCGGCTGACGGCCGGCCGCTACGCCGTGGACGGGGAGGTGGTGGCGCTGAAGGATATTTCCGCGCCCATGTTCGTCGTCGGCACGGAGACCGATCATATCGCGCCCTGGCGCTCCGTTTACAAAGTCCATCTCTTCACCGACAATGAGCTGACCTTCGCGCTCACCACCGGCGGCCACAATGCCGGGGTGGTCTCGGAGCCGGGGCATGGCGGCCGCTCCTATCATGTCGGCCTGCGCCGGGCCGGCGATCATTATGTCTCGGCCGACAAATGGCTCGCCGCGGCGCGGCGCGAGCAGGGCTCCTGGTGGCCGTTGTGGACCGAATGGCTCGCCGCCCATGGCTCGGCGGAGCGCGTCGCGCCGCCGGCCATGGGGGCGGCCTCGCGCGGGTTCGCGCCGCTCTGCGCGGCGCCTGGAAACCATGTCCATGAACGTTGAATGGAACGTCGAGCGCTTTCCTCTCGACGCGCGGCAAATTAATTGTCAAACTGAAATTGAGGCTATGGGCGGGACGATAAAGTGTCGAACTCTTTGTTGCGAATTGCTTATTTCGAGGGGCTAGAGGCCGCCGAGGCGGAGCGCGTCGCCCGCAAATGCATTTGGCGGCGCTTCGACGAGCGCGAGCTCGTCGTCGACTATGACGATCGCTCGACCGATGTCTATTTCATCGTGTCCGGCGATTTGCGGGTGCTCATCCGCACGCCGGCGGGCAAGGAGGTCATTCTCTGCGACCTCCACCCCGGGCAGATTTTCGGGGAGATGGCGGCGATCGACGGCGCCGAGCGTTCGGCCAATGTCACCGCTCTGACGAAATCCGAGCTCTGCATCATGCCGGCGAGCGTATTCAAGACCGTGCTTTTCTCGCAGCCGGCGGCCTGCGAGAAAGTGCTGCGGCTGTTGACGAAGCGCATTCGCGACCTCAATGCGCGGCTGTTCGAGCGTTCGGTGCTCGATCTGCGCCATCGGCTCTACGCCGAGCTGTTGCGCCTCTCTCTGCCGCGCAAGGGGCATGACGGCCAGGCGATCATCTCGCCGCCGCCGCTGCAGCATGATCTCGCCGCGCGCATCGGCTGCCGCCGCGAGCAGGTCAATCGGGAGGTGCAGGCCATGATCCACGAGGGTCTCGCCGAGAAGATCAGGGGCGGCCTGGTGCTGCTGCGGCCCTCGCAATTGGAGCAGCGGCTGACGGCCTGCCTCGAGCAGGCCGGCTGACTGTCGCTCTGTGCGGTCGCGCACAGAGAGGCGGCGAGGCGCCGCCTAGAGTGGCGATGCTCGCTCGACGCGGGCGTCCATCCCCGCTAGACGAGTCCGCCAGACGAGCCCGCTATGTCCTTTGCTCTGATCCCCCTGTCCCGTTGCGCCGAGCTCTGCGGGCTCGGGCCGCACGAGATGATCCCCGGCGCGATTCCGTCGCCCTTTCATCAATCCCTCTATGAGAGCTATCTGATGCTCTGCGACCGCGGCGCGGATTTCGTGCGCGACCTCATCGTCTCCGACATGCGGCGGGCGCTCGATATCGGCGCGACGCGCCTCGCCGCCGAGCTGCTGCTGGTGCTGCGCCGCTTCCTGTCCGTGCCGCGGGGCGCGCCGCGCTTCCGGGCGGCGGCGCCGGACGGGATCGCGATCGAAGCCGCGCTCGGCGTCGTCGAGCGCCTCGCGGCGCGACGCGCGTCGAGCGCCATGTCCAGCCTCGCGCGACTCGCGGGCCAGGAGCGAAGCCGATCGAGCGATGCGACCGATCGGCGACCGTCGGCGGCCTATCCGGCGTCGCGCTGCGGCTCGGCTTGCGGCGAGCTGCGTTTCGAGTCAGCGTGAACGGGCCTTTTGACGAAACTTTCTCTTTTATTCCCGCGCCATCGCTGGCGCTCCGCGCAGGGGAGGCGTGATTGAAGCGCTCGCGGCGACGCAGGCCGGCCTATCTCCTCGCGACGGCCGCCGCGGCTCTGGCCGTGCTCGCGATCGGACGGCTGCAGCCGCCGGCGCTCGACGATCTGCGCAATTTCGTCTTCGATTCGTTTCAGCGCCTCGCGCCGCGGCCTTATGATCCCGGCCTTCCGGTGCGGGTGGTGGCGGTCGACGAGGAGAGCCTCGCGGTCTTCGGCCAATGGCCATGGCCGCGCACGCGGCTCGCCGAGCTTGTCGACAAGCTCACGGAGGCGGGCGCGGCGGCGATCGCCTTCGATATCATCTTCGCCGAAGAGGATCAGACCAGCCTCGATCATTTCGTGCGGCAATTGCCCGACGGCCCGGCCAAGACGGAGATCGCCGCCGCCGTGGCCCACGCCATTCCCAATGATCGGCTGCTCGCGCAATCGGTCGCGGCGGCGCCGGTCGCGCTCGGCCTCACGCTCTCGGGCGCCGGCGCGCGGCGCGCGCCCCCGCAAAAGACGGGCGTCGCCATCGCCGGCGACGATCCGGTCGAATTCCTCGCGAGCTTTCCCGGCGTCGTCGCGCCGATCGATACGCTGGCGGAGGCCGCGCGCGGCCTCGGCGCGACCAATTGGGCGCCCGATCGCGACGGCGTCGTGCGCCGCATTCCGCTGCTCGCCATGGGTCCCGGCGGCGTCACGCCCTCCCTGGCGCTGGAGGCGCTGCGCGTCGCGCAGGGCGCCTCGACGATCGTCATCCGCTCCTCCAACGCCAGCGGCGAGACCGCCTTCGGACGCCAGACCGGCGTCAATGCGGTCAAGGTGGGCGCATTCGAGATCGCCGTCGGCGCCGGGGCCGATATTCGTCCGCGCTATGGCGCCGAGGCGGCGCAGCGGGTGCTCTCGGCGGCGGCGATGCTGCAGGGGCGCGCGCCGCGCGAGGCGATCGAGGGGCGCATCCTCTTCATCGGCACCACGGCGGTCGGCCTCGGCGATATTCGCGCGACGCCGTTGCAGCCGACGGTTCCCGGCGTCGAGATCCATGCGCAAATTCTCGAATCGCTGCTGTCCGGCGCGCTGCTGTCGCGGCCCGATTGGGCGAACGGCCTCGAGCTCATCGCCGCCGGCGCGGCTTTCGTCATCATCGCCGCGCTGCTGCCGATGGTCGCGCCCTTGTTCTCGGCGCTCGCCGCGATCGGCGCGATCGTCGCGCTATTCGCCGCGTCGTTTCTCGCTTTCGATCGCGCCGGCCTGCTGGTCGACGCCGCTTTCCCCAGCCTCTCGATCGCGCTCGCCTATGGCGTCGGCGCGGTGGCGCTGTGGCGTCAAGATCAAGCCGCGCGACGCCATGTGCATATGGCCTTCGGCAAATTCATCGCGCCCGCCGTCGTCGAAGGCCTCGTCGAGCATCCCGAGCGGCTGGTGCTCGGCGGCGAGACGCGCGAGCTCACCGTGCTGTTCTCCGATCTGCGCGATTTCTCCTCCATCTCGGAGGGGCTGAGCGCGCAGGAGCTCACACATTTCATGAACGCCTATCTGACGCCCATGACCGACGCCATTCTCGACCGCGAGGGCACGGTCGACAAATATATCGGCGACGCCATCGTCGCCTTCTGGAATGCGCCGCTCGATATCGCCGACCATCCGCGCAAGGCCGTCGGCGCCGCGCTCGCCATGCGCGCCGCGCTCCTGCGCTTCAACGCCGAGCGCGCGGCCGTCGCGGCGCGCGAGGACCGCGCCTACCGCCGAGCGGCGATGGGCATAGGCATCAATCTCGGACCGTGCAGCGTCGGCAATATGGGATCGGCGCGGCGCTTCGACTATTCGATCCTCGGCGATGTGGTGAATCTCACATCGCGGCTCGAAGGACTGTGTAAATGGTTTCGCGTGGATATTCTCGTCTCGGGCGATTTGCGGGACGTCGCCGCTGAATTCGCCTGGCTCGATCTCGGCGCGGCGCTCGTCGTCGGACGCTCGACGCCGACGCGTATTTTCGCGCTCGCCGGAGATGCGCGCTTCGCGGCGAGCGAGGCTTTCGCCGCCTGGCGTGACGATCATGTGACGATGATGCGTTATCATGCCGAAGGGGATTTTACCCGCGCCCGCGCCGCGGCGGCGAGGCTGAGCGCGACCGTCGAGCCGGATTGGAGTGGTTGCTATATGGCTATGGAACAGCGATTCGCGGCTTTCGAGGCGGCTCCGCCCTCCATGGCGGGAGGCGAGCCCGTTTGGAAGATGGACAGCAAATGACGGGCGCGACGATGGAAGGCGCAAATGAAGCGCGCAGGCTGCGCTATTGGCGGCGGATCGAGCCGGCGCATGAGCCGGGCGCCTATCGGGCGCTCGACGCGGCCTATCGTCAGCCGCATCGCGCCTATCACAGCTGGGCGCATATCGACGAGCTGCTGGCCGGCCTCGAGCATTTTGACAGGCTGGCGACGCGGCCGGATCTGATCGCGGCGGCGATCTTCTGGCACGACGCCGTCCATCTCGCGCGCGATCCGGACGGAAAGACGCGTCTCGACCGGCAGAATGTGCGCGACAGCGTCGCCGCTTTCCATCGCCATACGCTGCTCGACGGAAACGAGGCGAAGGCGGTCGAGGAGCTCGTCATGGCGACGGCCGATCATGTCGGCGCGCGCGCGAGCTGCGAGCTTTATCCAGGCTTTTCCGACGATCTCGATCTGTTCGTCGATCTCGATTTGAGCCCGCTCGCCGCGCCTTGGGATATCTTCGCGGCGAATACGCAGAAGATTCGCTCCGAGTCGGTCGGCGTCGAGGAGGCCGAATTCGCCGCCAATCAGGCCAAGATGCTGGAAGGGCTCGCGAGAGGCGATGCGCCGGTGTTTCGTCGCGCGGAGACGCGCGCGGCATGGGACGCCACCGCGCGCGTCAATCTCGCGCGCTGCATAGCGGGGCTGCGGGCCGCCGGACGCTGACGCGGGCCGCGATGGTCATTCGGCGTCGGCCTGTCGCGACGGCTCGGCCGCGGCGAAGGCGGGATGAGCGAGGCAATGCGCCTCCACGGCGCGAATCTTCGGCAGCGCTTCGAGCGGCGTCGAGAAACGCCGAGCGGCGAAGAGCTGCGGCACGAGACAGACATCGGCGAGCGTCGGCTGCGCGCCGAAGCAGAAGGGCCCGGGCTCGATCAGCCGCTCCACCGCCTCCAGCCCGCCTTTCAGCGCCCAATGATGGACCCATTCGTCGACGCCGGAATCGTCCTGTCCGAGCCGCTCGCGCAAATAGTCGAGCACGCGGCGATTGTTGAGCGGATGAATGTCGCAGGCGATGGCCAGCGCGACGCCGCGCACCTTGGCCGCGAGCAGAGGATCTTCGGGCGTCAGCCGCGGCTGCGGCGCCAGAGCGTCGAGATAATCGATGATCGCCAGCGATTGCGCGAGGATGGTCCCGTCGTCGAGCTCCAGCGCGGGCGCGAGGCCTTGCGGATTTTTCGCGAGATAGGCCGGCAGGCGCTGCTCGCCGCGGGCGAGATGGACGGGAATGCGCTCTATCGCCAATCCCTTGAGCGCGATCGCTATGCGCACGCGATAGGCGGCCGAGGAGCGAAAATAATCATAGAGCTTCACGCGCGGCTGCCTCCCGGCCGCCCGCGGGCCCTTCAATCGGCGGCCGCGCGCAATATGTTGAAGGCGAGCGCGAATGGCAAGGAGGTCGAAATGTCCTCGTCTCCGGAAAATCCGATGGGCACGGATGGTTTCGAATTCGTCGAATTCGCGCATCCAGAGCCCGCGAAGCTCGCGGCGCTGCTCGAAGAAATGGGCTTCGTCGCCGTGGCGCGCCATCGCTCCAAGGATGTGACGCTCTATCGACAGGGCGATGTGAATTACGTGCTCAACGCCGAGCCCGACAGCTTCGCCGCCGCTTTCGCGCGCGCGCATGGGCCTTGCGCCTGCGCCATGGGCTTTCGCGTGACGGATGCGCGCCTCGCGTTCGAGCGCGCGCTCGGCTTGGGCGCGAGCGCGGCGGAAACCAGGATCGGGCCGATGGAATTGAAGATTCCGGCGCTCGTCGGCGTCGGCGGCGCGCTCGCCTATCTCGTCGATCGCTATGGCGATCGCGGCTCCATCTGGGATGTCGATTTCCGCTGGACCGGCGCGCGCGATCCGCGCCCCGAGGGCGTCGGCCTCACCGTGATCGATCATCTCACGCATAATGTGTTTCGCGGCCATATGGACGAATGGGCGGGCTGGTACGAGCGCTTCTTCTCCTTCCGGCAGATTCGCTATTTCGACATAGAGGGGAAGCTCACCGGCCTGCATTCGCGCGCGATGACGAGCCCCTGCGGGAAGATACGGATTCCGATCAACGAGAGCGTCGACGACAAGAGTCAGATCGAGGAATATCTCGTCGCCTATAAGGGAGAGGGCATTCAGCACGTCGCCTGCGCCTGCGACGATATTTATCGCACGGTCGAGGCCTTGCGGGCGCGCGGGCTGCAATTCATGCCGGCGCCGCCGGAGTCTTATTACGCGCGCATCGCCGAGCGGCTTCCCGTCCATGGCGAGCCGCTGGAAAAATTGCGCGCGCTCGGACTATTGATCGACGGCGAGGGCGACAAGCTGCTGCTGCAGATTTTTTCGAAGACGGTGATCGGGCCGATCTTCTTCGAATTCATCCAGCGCAAGGGCGATGAGGGATTCGGCGAGGGAAATTTCCGCGCTCTGTTCCAGTCGATCGAGGACGATCAGGTGAAGCGCGGCGTGCTGCGCGCGGGAGCGTGAGGGGTGGATTCGACGCTGCGTGGAGCCCACCTCCCCCTCGAGGGGGGAGGTCGACCGCCAAAGGCGGGCGGGAGGGGGTGACGCGGCAAAGACTCTCGCGCTCGCCCCACCCCGTCCGGCTATCGCCGGCCGACCCTCCCCCTGAAGAGGAGGGTGGAGCGCGCGCCATTCGGAGATCGAGCCATGACTCTGCGCTATCTGTCCGGCTTCGGCAATGAATTCGCCAGCGAGGCACTGCCCGGCGCTCTGCCTGTCGGGCAGAATTCGCCGCAGCATTGCCCGTATAAGCTCTATGCGGAGCAATTGTCGGGCTCGCCCTTCACGGCGCCGCGCGGCGCCAATGCGCGCAGCTGGCTCTATCGCATTCGTCCTTCCGTGCGTCATGTCGGGCGCTTCGAGCGGCTCGCGCTCCCCTTGTGGAAGAGCGCGCCGGCGCGCGACGAGCATGATCTGCCGTTCGGCCGCTATCGCTGGGGGCCGCCGCTCATGCCGGAGGGCCCGCTCACCTTTCTCGCCGGCGTGCGCGTGATGACGAGCGCGGGCGACGTCGACGCGCAGAGCGGCATGGCGGCGGGGCTCTATTTCGCGACGCGCTCGATGACCGACGATTATTTCTACGACGCCGACGGCGAGTTGCTGCTCGTTCCGCAACAGGGCGCGCTGCGCTTCGTCACGGAATTCGGCGTGATGGAGGCGGCCCCCGGCGAGATCGGCGTCATTCCGCGTGGCGTGAAATTCAAGGCCGAGCTCGTCGACGGCCCGGCGCGCGGCTATCTCTGCGAGAATTACGGCGCGCCTTTCACTCTGCCGAGCCGCGGGCCCATCGGCGCCAATTGCCTCGCCAACGCCCGCGATTTCGAGACGCCGGTCGCCGCTTTCGAGGACGCCGAGCGGCCGTGTCGGCTCACGGTGAAATGGGGCGGCAAATTCTTCATCTGCGGGCTCGATCATTCGCCGCTCGACGTCGTCGCCTGGCAC
Source organism: Methylosinus sp. (assembly GCF_036560965.1). Lineage (NCBI taxonomy): Bacteria > Pseudomonadati > Pseudomonadota > Alphaproteobacteria > Hyphomicrobiales > Methylocystaceae > Methylosinus > Methylosinus sp. The sequence goes on from NZ_DATBQF010000046.1 coordinate 14,256, forward strand.
GGCAATTACGCGCCCTACAAATATGATCTCGCGCGCTTCGCGCCGGTCGGCGCGCTGTTGTTCGACCATCCCGATCCGTCGATCTTCTGCGTGCTGACGGCGCCGTCGGAGCGCGAAGGGACGGCGAATATCGATTTTCTGATCTTTCCAGATCGCTGGCTCGTCGCCGAGCATACGTTCCGGCCGCCCTGGTTCCATATGAATGTGATGAGCGAGCTCATGGGGCTCGTCTGCGGGCGCTACGACGCCAAGCCGGAGGGCTTTTTGCCGGGCGGCGTCTCGCTGCACAACAGCATGTCGCCGCATGGGCCCGATGCGCAGAGCTTCGCGCAGGCGACGGCCGAGGCGCTGAAACCGCAGAAGCTCGAGGGCGGGCTCGCCTTCATGCTGGAGACGCGGCTGCCGCAGCATCTCACGCGCTACGCCGCGACGCTCGAGACATTGCAGCAGGACTATGCCGATTGCTGGGCGGGGCTCGGCCGCCGCTTCGACGGCGCGCCGTGAGGAGAGGACATGAAGCTCGCTTCTTTGAAGCAGGGGCGCGATGGGCGGCTCGTCGTCGTCTCGCGGGATTTGACGCGCGCGACCGAGGCGACGGAAATCGCGCCGACGCTGCAGGCGGCGCTGGACGCTTGGCCGCGCGCGGCGCCGCGCCTCGCCGCGCTCGCCGGGCGGCTGGAGGCGGGACTGCTCCCCTCCTTCCGCTTTCGCGAGCATGATTGCGCCGCGCCGCTGCCGCGCGCCTATCAATGGGCCGACGGCTCCGCCTATGTGAATCACGTCGCGCTGGTCAGAAAGGCGCGCGGCGCCGAAATGCCGGCCTCCTTCTGGAGCGATCCGCTGATCTATCAGGGCGGCTCGGACGGATTTTTGGGCCCGCGCGATCCGATCCCTTTTCTCGATGAGAAATTCGGCCTCGATCTCGAGGCGGAGGTCGCCGTCGTCACCGAAGACGTTCCCTCGCGCATCGGGGCGGAGGCGGCGCGCGAGCGCATCGCGCTCGTCATGCTGGTCAATGACGTGACCTTGCGCGGCCTCACGGCGAGCGAGCTCGCCAAGGGTTTCGGCTTTTTTCAGTCGAAGCCGGCCTCGGCCTTTTCGCCGGTCGCGGTGACGCCGGACGAGCTCGGCGCCGCATGGGATGGCGCGACGCTCGCTCTGCCGCTGCTCTCCTTCGTCAATGACGCGCCGCTCGGCCGGCCGAACGCCGGCGTCGACATGACCTTCGATTTCGGCCGGCTGATCGCTCATGCGGCGCGCACCCGCGCGCTGGCGGCGGGCTCGATCATCGGCTCCGGCACCGTGTCGAATCGCGCCGCGGACGGCGGGCCCGGCCGGCCGATCGCCGAAGGCGGGGAGGGCTACTCCTGTCTCGCCGAGCAGCGCGTGGTGGAGAGTCTCATCGGCGGCGCGCCGCGAACGCCGTTTTTGAAGTCGGGAGACCGCATTCGCATCGAGATGCGCGACGCGCAGGGCCATTCGATCTTCGGCGCGATCGCGCAGGAGGTGGCCGCCGATCGAGGGCCGACGGCCTGACCGCGCGCCGATTTGCATGGGGCTGGGGGCATAGGGATCGGCCAAGGGCGGCGCTCCCTCCGGGGAAGAGGGAGCGCCGCGCAGTGGCGGCCGACGAGACGAGCGAGGCGGCAATGACCCTGAGTGGGCAGCACGGCGCTCGCTGTCGAGGCGGAGCTCGTCGGAGGGAGTCCGATCTCCGCCTTTCAAGTCGGTCGACAGATTCCGCGAGCGTCGCCAGTCCAGAACCGCATTTCGTCGCCATGACCCGCCTCGCATCGGGGGGAGATTCACGCCTCGGGGAAAGGCGCGTCGAGGTCGAGACACGGGTGACGATGGTACGGGGTCCGCCATCACGGACCGACGAGCGCTCGCGGAAGTCCTCTCGAATTGTCGCGGCTCTCGAGAGAGGACGGCGACAATTCGTGGTTCCTAGTTCCTGTGCTTGGTTCCGGCGCTCGGCTCGTCATGCGCGCGCTATGCGCGGGGCATTTCGAGAAAAGCAGATCGGGAGAGAACAAGCCTGGCGCATGGCGCGCCCAGGAGGGGCCGCATCGACGGATCAGACGAAGGCGGGCGGCGCTCTCGAGCGGAGATTGTCCGGGCTCTCATCGAGGTCCCGTCCGAGGCGAGAGGCGAAATGGAAACGGGTCGAAATCTCGAAACGATAAATAATATGCGTGATGGCCGTCGGGAGGGTCGGCGGCGCGCTGGAGACACATGCGTCGCAGCAGACGACGAAAGGCGTCTTCGGCGTGCTATGGGCCTTTTGAAAATCCTGGCAGAAAGCGGCGCGATCCTCGAAGATGCTGACGCCCGCCCCGCCATGGCCGCGATGCGACGCGAAGCCCAGCGCGCCGACAATGATTGTCAGCGTATAGAGCCCCAGCGCAAGTCGCCGGAAGAAGATCGAGCGTAATCTATCGGCCATGGTGGATGAGACTTGCACTCATCGTAGCGAGAGTCAAGAAGCGCCGCGCATGCTGGCGGACATTCACCAGGCGAATCCGCGGATCTCGAAGGAGCGCGCGATCGACAGGCCGGCGGTGAACTGATTGCGCGAGCCGATCTCATTGGGAATCGGGCTCGCGCCGACGCTGCCCGTCAGCCGCTGCAAGCCGCCGTAGAAAGTGGCGTTGGTGTCCTTGCTGAAGTCGTAGCGAAACGTGGCGAGGCCGCCGGCCGCGGTGAATCCGCCATTCGCCTCATAGGGCGCGATGCGCCCATTGACCAGCGCCTCGATCGGCGAGACCGAGAAATAGGCGTTGGCGTATCGATTGTCGCCGAGGCTGAGGCGCGGTCCGAAGGACAGAGTCGCGCGGCCGTCGCCGCCATAGAGATCCGCGCCCAGCGAGGCGACGAAGCCCTTGTGACCGTCAATGCCTTGTCGCAGCTCCGCGCGCGTGCGGAAATGCTCGCTCTGATATTCGGCGAAGCCGCCGATCTCGTGAGTGAGCTCGATGCTGTGAATGCCATTGAGCCCATCGCGCTGGCCGCGCTTGAACACGAAATTGGCCACCGGGCCGGCGCGAAAGCCGTTGGAGTCGATGATGGCGAAGCCGAATCCGTCGTCGGGCGTCGAGAACAGCTCGGGCGCTCCGATGCGCCGGAAGCTGATCGACGGAAACGGGTAGGGACGCAGCGTGCCGGAGCCCGGAAAGCTCGGGGCGAGGGCGCCCATCGCGCCGATCGTCACGATCCAACCCTCCTCCGCCGCGGCGAATGTCGGGACAGGCGTCGGCGCAGGCGCCTCTGGCGCGGGCGCATCTCCGGCGCGCAAGGGCGCATCTTCGGCATGTGCGGGCGCATTTTCGGCGCGCGCGAAAGACCCTGCGGCGGCAAGGCCGGCGCAGGCGAGAAGGCCGATCATCGCGGCGCGGGCGAGAGGCATAGGCGAACCCTCGTTGCAGCGTAACCAATTGGTCATTATTACTATCAGCCTGCGGACAAAGCTGCCAAGTCCGTGGAGACGCGGCCTCTTTTTCGCCGCTATGCGTCCACTCCCGGAAACCGGCGCGATCGGAGCGAAGCGATGGAGAAAGACAGGCTCGCGGCGTTCAGCGACGGGGTCGTCGCGATCATCGTCACCATAATGGTGCTCGAGCTGAAAGCGCCGCACAGCGCGCAATGGTCGGCGCTCGCGCCTCTCGCGCCGACTTTCGCCAGCTATGCGCTGAGCTTCGTCTATTTGGCCATCTATTGGAACAATCACCATCATCTGCTCTATGCCGTCACGCGGGTGGATGGGCGCGTGCTCTGGGCGAACATGCATCTCTTGTTCTGGCTGTCGCTCATTCCCTTCGCCACCGCCTGGATGGCCGACAATGATTTCGCCAGCGCGCCGACCATTCTCTACGGCGTCGCGCTGCTCATGCCGGCGATCGCCTATTATCTGCTGACCGTGGCGATCTTGCGGTTAGCCGGCCCGGCGTCGACGCTCGCCGGCGCGGTCGGCCGCGATGTGAAGGGCCGGGCGTCGATCGTCGTGTATCTCTGCGCCATAGCGGCGAGCTATCTCGTCTCGCCGTTGCTGGCGTTGGGGCTCTATGTGGCGGTCGCGATCCTGTGGTTCGTGCCCGATCCGCGTATCGAGAAAGTGGTCGTCGGCTCGAACGATCAGCGATAGATCCAGGCGTTGCGGGAGAGAACGCCCTCGCCGCCCATGAGTCGCACGGCGATGTCGCGCAGCGCGGCCATCGGCCCGGCGTAATGGCAATTGGCGCCCTGGCGCCGCGAGGCGCGCTGAATGCGGATCGCCCGCTCGATCCGTCCGGCCTGATAGGCGTCGAGCGCGGCTTCGACCTCCGCGCGTCCATCCGCGAAGGCGCGGCCGAGCGCGGCGGCGTCCTCGATCGCCTGGGCCGCGCCCTGGGCGAGAAAGGGAACCATGGGATGCGCGGCGTCGCCGAGCAGCGCCACGCGGCCGCGGCCCCAGCGCGCCAGCTCCGGCCGGGCGTAGAGCGGCCAGCGCCGCCAGGCGCCGCCGGCCTCGAGGAGATCCCGCAGATCGCGGCTCCAGCGTCGGAAACCCATGGCGTGGACCAGCTCCGCCCCCGTGCGGATATCGCCGGCGGGGCCGCGATCGGCGCGATCCTCGAGAATGGCGACGGCGCTGACGATGGTCGCGTCGCGCAGCGGATAATGGACGATATGGCCGCCCGGCCCGAACCAGATATGCGTCTCCCGCTCGCGCAGGGCGGCGGGCGCGGCGTCGATCGGGATCAGCGTCCGCCAGGCCGTGAGCCGCACGGGGCTGGGCGCGTCCGCCGCGAGCAGGCCGAGCGCGTCGCGAATCGTCGAGCGCAGCCCGTCGGCGCCGATCAGCGCCTCGGCGTCCAGCGTCTCCTCGCCCACAGTCAGCCGCACGCCGCTCTCGTCCTGCGCGAAGCCGTCGCAGCGCGCGGCGATGCGTGCCTCGACGCCGAGGCGCAGCGCCTCGTCGAGCAGCGCCTTTTGCAGATCGGCGCGATGGAAGACCCGGAAGGGCGCGCCCCAGCGGTCGCGCGCCGCAGCGAGCGGCAGGCGCGCCAGAACCGCGCCGTCGGCGGCGCGGCGAATGTTCAGGGCGCGGGGCTCGAGAGCGACGGCGTCCAGCGCCGGGCGCATGCCGAAATCCTGCAGGATGCGGCCGGCGTTGGGCGAAATCTGCAGTCCGGCCCCGACCTCCTCGATTCGCTCGGCGCGCTCGAGGACGAGCGTCCGCTTGCCGGCCCGCGCCAGCGCGATGGCCGCGGCGAGCCCGCCTATGCCGGCGCCGACGACGACGAAGGGGGCGCCCATACGCGCGGCGTCAGGCGGTCGGGTCGAGGACGGTCTCGGAATGATAGACGCATTCGGCCGGATCGGCCGCGCCATGGCCGAGGTCGGCGTCGAAGACATAATGCGTCGAGCAATAGGGGCAGACGGCCTCGTCGGCCGAGCCCATGTCGATAAAGACATGCGGGTGGTCGAAGGGCGGCAGCGCGCCGACGCACATGAACTCCTTGGAGCCGACCTTGATCTTGGCGACGCCCGGCTGATTGTGGAAATGCGGAGTGGAGTCGTGCGACATGGCGTTCATATCCCCGGATGTCGGTCTGTCAGGTCGCAGCCAGCTATAGTGGAGCGGAGCCGGTTTGGGTAGGGGGCGCGGCTGCGGCCCCGGGTCGCCGGCCGCGCCGGGACGGACGCTTTGGCCGTGAGCCTTGCCGGAGGCCGGCGCGAAAGGCCTTGGGGCGAAAGGCCTGGGGGCGAAGACTTGTGGGCGAAGGCCTTGGGGGCGAAGGCTTGGCTCGCGCGCGTCGTGCGATCACATCGCGCAGAGCGTCGATTTCGATTTCTCGGCGGCGTTCTTGGCGGCGATCGACTCCATTGGACGTCTATTGTCGAGGAGACTTTTTCAACGGCGCGCCGACGATCGGAAGCGCGCTTCGATCTCTCGCTCGACCGGCGATTTCAGCGCCCGGAACGCGAAACCGACGTCGTGCTTCTATTCGTGGCTTTTTTCTCTCGAAGCGCGGGTCCTCGTCGCAGCGAAGCGAAGGCGCGCGCTCATCGGTCGATGCTCTGGTCTGGGGGCGCTCATGCGATACGATCACGACTATATCATTCTCGGCGGCGGACCCGGCGGCGTTCAGCTCGGCTATTTCTTCGAGCGCGCCGGACGCGACTACGTCATTCTCGAGCGCGGGGCGCGCGCCGGCGCGTTTTTCGAGACCTTTCCGCGCCATCGGCAGCTCATATCGATCAACAAGCGCCATACCGGCTCGGACGATCCGGAAGTCAATCTGCGCCATGATTGGAACTCGCTGCTGAGCGAGGAGAACGCGCTTCTCTTCCGCGACTATGACGAGCGCTATTTTCCGCGCGCCGAAAATCTCATCCGCTATCTGAACGATTTCGTTTCGGTCAATGGCCTCGCCGTCGCAACGGGAACGTCGATCGAGCGCATCGAGCGGCGCGACGACGGCTATCATCTCCATGACGCCGGCGGTAATGACTATCGCTGCCGCTGCCTCATCGTCGCGACAGGGCTATCGCGACCCTATATTCCCGCTATTCCCGGCATAGAGCTCGCCGATTGCTACGCCGACGCGGCAATCGATCGCAGCCAATTCGCGAATAAGCGCGTTCTCATCATCGGCAAGGGGAATTCCGCTTTCGAGACGGCCGACGATCTCGTCGGCGAGGCGGCGCTGATCCATCTCGCCAGCCCCGAGTCGATCGAGATGGCGTGGAAGACCCATTACGTCGGCCATTTGCGCGCGATCAACAATTCGATCCTCGACACCTATCATCTGAAATCGCAGAACGCGATTCTCGACGCGACGATCCTCGGCATACGCCGCGACGGCGACGCGCTCGTCGTGAAGCTGCATTACGCGCACGCCGAGGATGAGGAAGAAGAGATCGAATATGACCGGATCGTCCATTGCACCGGATTTCGCTTCGATCCGGAGCCCTTCGACGCCTCCGCCCGGCCGGCTTTGACGCCTTGCGGCAAATATCCGTCGATCGGCTGGGACTATGCGTCCACCAATCAGCCTGACATGCATTTCGTCGGCACCATCACGCATTCGCTGGATTATCGCAAAGCGACCTCCGGCTTCATTCACGGCTTTCGCTACAATTCCAGGGCGCTCGCCAGAATTCTCGCCGCGAAGCGGCACGGCGAGCCCTGGCCGATGGCGCGGCGCGCGGCGGAGGCGGCCGCGCTGACGCAGGCGATCATCGAAAGAGTCAATCGCTCCTCCGCCCTCTGGCAGCAGCCCGGCTATATGACCGATGTCTTCGGCTTCGACGGCGATCATGTCGCTCATTATTCGGAAATGCCGATGGGCTATGCGCGCGCCTTCGGCGACGAGCGGTTTTGCGCCTATCTCGTCGCGTCGCTGGAATATGGACAGGCCGTCGTCGTCGATCCCTTCCGCATCGAGCGTTCCTTCGACGCCGATGCGAGCGTGTTTCTGCATCCGGTCATTCGCTTCTATCGGGAAGGCGAATGCGTCGACACCTGTCATCTGCTCGAGGATCTCGAGGCGAATTGGAGCAAGCCCGTGCATCGGGACGCATTGTCCGACTTTCTCGAAAACGCGCTCGCACGCCGCGCGCCGCGAGAGGCGCTTCTGCGCGGCGAGCCGTCCACGGTCGCGTGACCGGCCCGCGCGCGTTTTCAATAATCTCTCGACAGAAAAGCGATCGCCCCGCGATGAGCAGCCAGCTCGATCAATTTCTCGACGTCATTCTCGCGCTCGGCGTCGTCCTCGCCGTGGCGCATCTCTGCGGTCGGCTCGTGCAATTCGTCGGACAGCCGAAGGTCGTCGGCGAGATGGTCTCGGGAATCATGCTCGGACCATCGGTTCTGGGCGCGCTAGCGCCGGAATGGTCGGCGGCGATCTTCACCACGGAAGCGCGCAGCGCTATTTTCATGCTAAGCCAGATCGGGCTCTCCAGCTATATGTTCCTCGTCGGCTGCGACATCGACATCGCCTTGCTCGACAGGAGCATGGCGCGCCGCGCCGCGGCTCTGTCCTTCGCCGGGATCGCGCCGTCGATGATCCTCGGCGGCGCCTGCGGCGTCATGTTCTTCGAAGCGCTCGCCGACGATTCGCAGCGGTCGAATGTCTGGCAATTCGCCTTTTATCTCGGCTCGGCGCTGTCGCTGACCGCATTTCCCATGCTCGCCCGCATATTGGAGGAGCATCGCCTCGCCGCGACTTCCATCGGCGTGCTCGCGCTTTTCGCCGCGAGCATAGACGACGCCGTCGCCTGGTGCCTGCTGCCGCTGATCGTCGCTCTCGCGGAGAGCCGATCGATCGCGCACGGATTCTTGCCGATCCTCGGCGCTCTCGGCTTCGTCGCGCTCTGCTTCTTCGTGTTCCGTCCGCTCTTCGCCTTCGTCGGACGCAAGGTGGAGGCGCGCGGCGCTCTGCTGCAGGAGGAGTTCGCGCTGGTGATCGTGCTTTTGCTCGTCGTCATCGGGCTGACGGACCGCATCGGCGTCTATTCTGTTTTCGGCGGCTTCGTGCTCGGCGCCTGCATGCCGCGATCGGCGGCGCTGCTCGCGGCGATCCGCGCCAATATGTATCAATATGTCGTCGTCTTCTTCCTGCCCATGTTCTTCGCCAGCACCGGGCTCGGGACGGAGATGCGGCTGTTGTTCGCAGGCGGGCTGCTGATCCCCTTCTTCACGATTTTATTCGTGGCCTTCTTCGGCAAATATGCGGTCTGCGCCGCCGCCATGCGCGCGAGCGGCTTCAGCTGGCGCGACGCCTCGGCCCTCGGCGGGCTGTTCAACGCGCGCGGCCTGATGCTGCTGATTTTCGCCAATGTCGGCGTCCATCACGCGCTGATCGGCAAAAGCGTCTTCGCCTTGCTGGTGACGGTCGCCGTGATCACGACCGCCGCCGCCATGCCGATCTTCGATTGGTCGCAGCGCGCGAGCCGGTCGTCGCGGCTCGCGAGCCACTGTCCTCCCGTTCAGGCGCGCACCCGCACATAATCGCCCGGCGCGTCGCAGAGCGGCTTCAGCCGGCCGTCGCCGGGGATGCGCGCCGGCAGGCGCTGCGGCGCCTGGGCGGTGAGCCAGCCGAGCCAGTCGCCCCACCAGGAGCCCTTGGTCTCATGGGCCGTCCTCGCCCAATCCTCATAGACGCCCACGGGCGGGCCGCCGGTCCAATATTGATATTTGTTCTTCGCCGGCGGGTTGACGACGCCCGCTATATGGCCCGCTCCGGCGAGCACATAGCGCACTTCGCCGCCGAAATATTTCGCGCCCGTGAAGACGGAGCGCGCCGGCGCGATATGGTCTTCCTTGGCTGCGAGCTCGTAGATCGGAATCTTCACCTTGCGCAGATTGAGCGTGACGCCGTCGATCACCATGCGCCCTTGCGACAGCGCATTCTCGATATAGCAGTAGCGCAGATAGAACAGATGATTGGCGCGCGGGATGCGCGTGCAGTCGGAGTTCCAGGTGAGCAGATCGAAGGCCGCCGGCTCGACGCCCTTCATGTAATTATTGACGAAATAGGTCCAGAACAATTCGTTCGGCCGCAGCATGTTGAAGGTCGTCGCCATTTTGACGCCTTCGAGATAGCCGGTGCGGGCCATGGCCTCGTCGAGCGCGGCGAGGCGCGCCTCGTCGATGAACACCTGCATGTCGCCGGCGTCGGTGAAATCGACCTGCGTCGCCAGAAAGGTCACGCTGTCGATGCGGTCGTCGCCCTTCTCGGCCAGATAGGCGAGCGTCGCGGCGAGCATGGTGCCGCCGACGCAATAGCCGGCCGCGGCAACATGCGGAGCGCCCGTCGCCTGCTGCACCGCGTCGAGCGCGGCGAGCACGCCCTCCTTCATATAGGCGTCGAAGCCCTTCTCCGCCTGGTTCTCGTCCGGATTGACCCAGGAGATGACGAAGACGGTGAGCCCCTGCGCCACCGCCCAGCGGATGAAGCTCTTCTCGCGATTGAGATCGAGCACGTAGAATTTATTGATCCAGGGCGGGACGATCAGCAGCGGGCGCTCATAGACCGTCGGCGTCGAGGGCGCATATTGGATGAGTTCCATCACCTGCGTGCGATAGACCACCTTGCCGGGCGTCGTGGCCATGTCGACGCCGAGCTCGAATTGGCTCTCGTCGCTCTGGCGCAGCTTCAACATGCCATGGCCGGCGGAGAGGTCCTCGGTCAGCATCTTCATGCCGCGCACGAGATTTTCGCCGCGCGCGTCCAGCGTGGCGCGCAGCAGCTCCGGATTGGTGGCGACGAAATTGGAGGGCGACAGCGCGCTGGCGATGAGCCGCGTGTAGAAGCCGGCCTTGGCCTTCACCTGCGGGTCCAGCCCTTCCGTGCTCTCCACCGTCTCGCCGGCCCAGCGCGAGGTCAGCGCATAGGATTGGCGCAGCCAGTCGAAGAAGGGATTGTCGTTCCATTCCGGCGCCGAAAAACGCTTGTCGCTCGGGTCCGGCGGGACGATCGGCGGCGTGTCCTCGCCGGAGAAGCGGCGCAGCGTCTGGCTCCAAATATCGGTGAGGCCGGCGACGAGCGTCGCCTGGGCGGCGTAGGCCTGCTCGGGCTTCGCCATCCAGCGCTCGGCGACGACGCCGAGCGTCTTGGCCGCGTCGGCGACATTGCTGGCGAGCTCGCTGCGCGTGTCGCCGGGCTCCATGCCGCCGATCGCGGCGGCCAGCGCCTTGCGTCCTTGATCCACCAGCCGCGCCAGATTTTCTGCGAAAACCTCGAAGTCATGGCCGTTCGGCGCGGCTTGCGACCGGGCCGACGGCCGCGTCCGCGGGGCGGGCTCCGCCTCGGGAGCCGGCGCCGCATGGAGCAGCAGCCGCTCGACCAGAAGCCGGCGTTGATCGTCCGTCAATTCCCCCGCGGCGCTCGTCAGCAGCGTGGCCGCGGCGTCGAGCGCGTCGCGGCGAAGCGCCTCGCCTGTCGGCTCGGCGAGGCGCGGAGCCGGCGCGGCCTTCGCCGGGGCGGGCTTTTGCGGATTCTTCTTCTTCGCGGCTTTCGCCGCTCTCGATTCGACGATGGGGCTCTGGACATTCTCTCCCGCGCGACCGCCCGCGGCATTGCCCTTGGGCGCGACCGTCAGGCTCCGCTCGCCGACGACAGCCGCGCGCCCCTTGGCCGCCTCGGGCGGCGCTGCGGGGGGCTCGGCCGCCGCGCGAAGCGGGGGCCGCCGTTTGGCTCCGGCTGGCGAACGGCGTTGTGCGGTCATCGGCTGTCCTGTCCTCGGCGGCTTCGGGCCGCCGGCCTCGTCGTTTCCTTAGAGCATATCCCACGAAGGTTCGGAAACCGTCTCCCGTGGAGAAAAGCGCTTCCTCCAATACTTAAGCACGGCGATGCGTCGCGGAAGGGCAAGCGCCGGCGTCTCGGCCTCTTTGTCGCGGCTGCCTTGCCCCGGCTTCTCGACTTGCCCCCTTACCAAAGCCGCATTGTCGCTCTATGACGAAACAAACCATCCGGAGAAGCCGATGAACGCGCGTTTCGCGATCTGCCTGATCTTGCTCGCCGTCGCTGTCGGCGACGCGCGCGCGCAGGAGGGCGGGTCGGGGACGGTCGGCGAGTCGATCGGCAAATTCTTCGAGGGACTGGACATGCGTCGGCCGCCGCCGCGGCCCGCCGACTTCGTCGCCCATTCGCGGACCGGCGAGACGGGCTACACGCCCTTCGCCGCGCCGACGCCGGCCTCCGACGTCAAGACGGACGTCAAGAAGAGCGCCGCCCGCGCCGCTGCGCTCGAGAAAGAGCTCGGCGCCGCTGCGGCCGCCAATCGCGCCCGCGGCGCCCGCGTCAAAATTCCCGACGCGCCGAAAGAACGGCGCGCCGAGACGAAACGGCCCTAGCTCTTTCGAAAGGGTTTCGCGTCACAATCGTCCGCCCGCCTCTAAAAAAGGGGCCGGCGGAGCTTTCAACGGATATCGGCGATGTCGGACTTCTATCGCATCAAGCGTCTTCCCCCTTATGTTTTCGAGCAGGTCAATCGGCTCAAGGCCAAGGCGCGCGCCGGCGGCGCCGACATCATCGATCTCGGCATGGGCAATCCCGATCTGCCCGCGCCGCGCCATGTGATCGAGAAGCTCGTCGAGACGGCCGGTCGTCCGCGCACCGATCGCTATTCCGCTTCCAAGGGCATAGCGGGGCTACGCCGCGCCCAGGCCGGCTATTACGCCCGCCGTTTCGGCGTGAAGCTCGATCCCGAGACGCAGGTGGTGGCGACGCTCGGCTCCAAGGAGGGCTTCGCCAATATGGCGCAGGCGATCACGGCGCCCGGCGATGTGATCCTCGCGCCGAACCCGTCCTATCCGATTCACGCCTTCGGCTTTCTGATGGCGGGCGGCGTCATCCGCTCCGTGCCGGCCGATCCGACGCCGCAGCTCTTCCACGCGCTGGAGAAGGCGGTCGCGCATTCGATTCCGAAGCCGATCGCCATCGTCGTCTGCTATCCGGCCAATCCGACGGCGACGGTCGCCTCGCTCGATTTCTACAAGGACCTCGTCGCCTTCGCGAAGCGGCACGACATCTTCGTGCTTTCCGACATCGCTTACGCCGAGGTCTATTTCGACGACAATCCGCCGCCGTCGATCCTGCAGGTCAATGGCGCGATCGACATAGCGGTCGAATTCTCGTCGCTGTCGAAGACCTTCTCCATGGCCGGCTGGCGCATCGGCTTCGCCGTCGGCAATGAGCGGCTCTGCGCGGCGCTGGCGCGGGTGAAGAGCTATCTCGACTATGGCGCCTTCACGCCGATCCAGGTGGCGGCGACGGCGGCGCTGAACGGCCCGGACGATTGCATCAAGGAGATGCGCGCCATCTACAAGAAGCGCCGCGACGTGATGGTGGAGAGCTTCGCGCAGGCGGGCTGGCCGATTCCGGCGCCCGATGCGTCGATGTTCGTCTGGGCGCCGATCCCGGAGCGTTTTTCCGGCATGAACAGCCTCGAATTTTCCAAGCTCCTCATCGAGAAGGCGGATGTGGCGGTCGCGCCGGGCGTCGGCTTCGGCGAGCATGGCGAGGGCTATCTGCGTCTCGCGCTGGTCGAGAACGAGCAGCGCATCCGCCAGGCGGCGCGCAATCTGCGCCGCTTCTTCGATGGCGCGGAGACGACGCTGCACAATGTCGTGCCGCTGCAAGCGCACGGCTGACGCGCGGCCGGCGCAGGGAATAGAAGGGGAGGGCGGCATGGTTCGCATTTTCGTGGCGATAGCCGCCATTCTCGTCGCCAGCGGGGCTCTCGCGCTGGATAAGCCGCAAGACAAGCAGATCGAGCGCGGCCGCGCTATCGCCAAAGCCAATTGCAGCCGCTGCCATGCGATCGGCGCGCGGGGGAAGAGCCCCAACCCGGCCTCGCCGCCGTTTCGCGCGCTGGCGAAGAAATATCCGCTCGACAATCTCGAGGAGGCGCTGGCCGAAGGCATTGTCGTCGGCCATGGCGGGCTCGACATGCCGCGCTTCGAATTCTCGCCCGGCCAGATCGAGGCGCTGCTCGCCTATCTCTCGTCGATCCAGCACAAGTGATCGCGCGCGCCACCAGGGCGGTCGGGTGACGATGAGAAATAGACTCGGCGGAATCACCCCCCTCCTTTGCGCCTCGTTCGACGCCTCTTCTCGTTCACCCGATCGCGCCGTCCGGCATGATTTCTTAATCCGTCCTGTGTAATTTTGTCGCATGGAGGATCGAGCGCATGGAGCGGCCATGCGTTCGGAGGCATGACGCCGTTCCGCCATTCCGGCGCCGATCCGGCTGTGTTCCGGTCGTGGACGATGTCCGCGGACCGACCCTTTCGCTCCCCCTCGAAACATCTCCCGCCGGCAGGACCAATTCGCCTCCGAGCGGCTTCCTCTCGGAGGCACTGTCGATGCGCCTTTCCCTCTCCCGCGCCGCGAGTCTGCTCGCCGCTGTCGCTTTCTTGGCTTTTCTGGCGACCGCCGGCGCCGGACGCTACATTCTCGATGAGCTGCGCATCGGCGGACACGCCTTTCGGCAGATCGTCGCCGGCAAGGATTTCGTCGCCGACGCGCAACCCGCGCCGCTCTCCGTCGCCGAGGCCTATCTCGACGTCGAGCTCGCCGCCGCCGGCAGGCTGGACGCGGCCGAGACTCGCGCCCGTCTCGCCGATCTGCGCGCGCGCTTCGAGCAGCGCCGCGCCGTCTGGGCGAAATCTCCCGATCTTCCCGCAGAGCTGACGGCGCTGGTCGCCGGCCCGGCGGGCGCGACGGCCGAAGCCTTCTGGCGCGACGTCGACGCTTTCCTTCTCGCTCTCGGCCGCGGCGACGCCGCCGCCGTCTCGGCCTCGCTCGAGCGCGTCGACGCCGACTTTGCCGCGCATCGCCGGCTGGTGGCCAATGCGATCGGATTGGCGAGCGCCGCCGCCGCCGCGACGGAGAAGGACGCCGTTCAGCTCGGCGACCGCGCCGATCTCGTGAGCCTCGCTGCGACCTTGGCCATTCTCGGCGCGCTCGTCGGCGCCTCGCTGCTGGCGCATCGCCGCGTCGTGACGCCGATCGTCGCGATCTCGGATTATGCGACGAAGCTCGCGCGCGGCGACAAGCTCGGCCAGCCGCCCTTCGCGGGGCGCGATGACGAGATCGGCCGGCTGCGCGACGCCACCGCCGTGGTGCGCGACAAGCTCGAGGAGATCCGCCTCGCCGAGACGCGCGCCGCCGAGCAGAACGCCGCCGCGGCCAGCAAGCTGGAGGAGAAAGCCGCCGGCGCCAAATGGTATATAGAGAATCGCGACTTCTTCTTCTCCGAATACACCGCCGCCATGGAGCGTCTGGCCGAGGGCGACCTCGAGGTGCGGCTGGAGAAGGAGTTCATCAAGGATTACGAGAAGCTCCGCGCGCGTTTCAACGCCGCCGCCGAGCGCATGCAGCACACGCTGCGCGGCATTGTCGTGACGACCGGCGCGATCGGCTCCAGTACCCGCGAGATCGCCCGCGCCTCCGAGGATCTGTCGCAGCGCAATGAGCAGCAGGCGGCGACGCTGGCCGAGACCGCCGCCGCCGTCGACCAGATCACCGGCACGGTGCGCAAGGCGGCCGAGAGCGCCGTCGAGGCGCGCGAGATCGTCGGCGACGCCAAGACCGACGCGGTCAAGGGCGAGAAGATCGTCGGCGAGGCGATCGACGCGATGAGCGGCATCGAGAAATCCTCCCAGCAGATCGGCCAGATCATCGGCGTCATCGACGAGATCGCCTTCCAGACCAATCTTCTGGCGCTCAACGCCGGCGTCGAGGCGGCCCGCGCGGGCGAGGCCGGCCGCGGCTTCGCCGTGGTGGCGACGGAGGTGCGCTCGCTCGCTCAGCGCTCGGCCGAGGCCGCCAAGGAGATCAAGGATCTGATCGCCGTCTCCAACGCCCGCGTGCAGGACGGCGTCGGGCTGGTCGCCGAGACCGGAGCCTCGCTGCACCGCATCGTCGAGCAGGTCAATCGCATCGATGTCGTCGTCACCGGCATAGCGGCGAGCGCCGAGGCGCAATCGACGAGCCTGCGCGAGGTCAACACCGCCGTGCAGGAGATCGATCAGGTCACGCAGAAGAATGCGGCAATGTCCGAGGAGACCAATGCGGCGAGCCGCTCGCTCGCCGAGGACAGCGCCGAGCTGATTCAGCTCGTCACGCAGTTCAAGATCGGCGAGATCGAGACGCGCGCGCCGCGCGCCGCCTCCGCTCCGCGGCCGATGCTGAAGCGCACGGCGAGCGCGCGCTCCGGCTCGGCCGTGCGCAAGGCGGAGCCGGCGCAGGACGAGGAGTGGGCGGAGTTCTGAGCCGGCGACGGGGGAAGGGGGCTCGCGCTCCCTTTTCCTTTTTCCGCCGCGCCGCGCCGTCTCACCGTCCGAAGCCTCCGGCCCCGCTCCCGGTCCCGCCGAAGCTGCCGCCGCCATAGCCTCCGCCGAAACCGCCGCCGCGGTCGCGTCCGGGGAAGCCTCCCGCCCCGGGAGACGACTCCGGCGCGCCGGCGGCCGGCGCCTGCGTCTTGGCGAGCTCCTCCTGGAAGACCCGGCAGCTCTTCTTGCGGTCGTAGCGGGCGAAGAAGGGGCTCGGAAAGGCCAGGAATTCGGCGCGGGTGACGCGGCCCTTTCCGGCCATGTCGAAATAGTCGAAGCTCGCGGCGCGGAACACCACGCTCGCGCGCGGGATGATCGCGAAATCCTGCGCGTCGATGAAGCCGCGCTTGCGCTTGTCGGCGAGGCGGAACATGCGCTCGAGATATTGCTTCCATTGCTCGCAGGTGTACACGCCGCCGGCGCCGCCCCATTCGCTCGAGGTGGCGAGCACGTCGTCCGCCCCGCCGCCGCCCGGGCCCCGGGGCGCGTCGCCCGGAACGCCATGCGATCGATGCTGCTGCGCGAGCGCCGCGCTCGAAACCAAAGCCAATAGACCCGCCGCCAGCCGGATCGCCGCACGTCTCATGGTGATGACCTCCAGAGAGCCTCTCGCCGATGGTCTGGCCCGCGGCGAGAGAGCCGACGTCTCTGCAATATCACGAAATCGCTCCCTCCGGTCTCTGCTCGATTTCCGCGGCGGACGGCGCGCGCTATAGACGGCTTTTCCGCCGGGACGGAGCCACCGCGCCATGACGCAAATCTTTTCGCGCTTTCCGCTTTTGCTTCTCTGGGCGCTGGTCGGCGCTCTCGTCGGCCCCCTCGCCGCACGCGCGCAGGTGCGCTCCGTCGTCCCGCTGACCATCGTCCATGGCGCGGATGGCGGCGGCCGCGCCTATGTCACCATGCGCTTCGGCAATGTGATGGGGCCGATGCGGCTCGACACGGCGGCCTCGACGAGCCGCATCAGGCTCGCGCCGTGGAACGAGGCGTTTCCGGCGCTGGGCGCCAGCGTCTCGACGGGCGCCTCGGGCGCCGCCATGCGCTGCGAGGATGCGGACGCCGGCGCCGTCGAGCTGAAAGCCGCGCAGGGCAATAATATCGGCCGCGCGAATTATCGCGTCACCCGCTGCGCGACCTCGGACGGCGACGATCTGCTGGGCCTCGACTTCTTCAAAGGCGCGCGCTTCTCGCTCGATCTCGCGGGCGGCGAGATGGTGTTCTTCCCGCCGAGCGATGGGGATGGCTTTCGGCCGTTTCGCCGGCTGTGGGCGGATCAGAAGCTCATCGGCCTCGATGTGCGCCTCGGCAAGACGGAGGCGGTCGGCCTGTTCGACACGGGCGCGGAAATCTCCGCCGTCGATCGGCGATTTCTGGAGCGGCACAAGGCGCTGTTCGTCCCGCTCGCCAAGAAGGCGAAGGTGAGCGAGGCGTCAGGCAAGAAATTCGCGTCGAAAGTCTACCGAGTGAAGGAGATCGATCTCGGCGCGGGGCGCGTGCTGAAGGATGTGGTGGTGGTTTCCTATGATTTCGGCCCGTTGCGCGAGGCGCTCGGCGGCGAGACGCCGATCATCCTCGGCTTCGATATTTTGAGCCGCTACCGCTGGGAGCTGGATTTCGGGGCGGAGGGGCCGCGGTGGAGGGTTGTGGGGAGACAGGGGGCGTCGCCGTGAACAAAGGCCATCTTTCTCGACGAGGCAGGCTACGGTAGGCGCGAAAGTGCGCCAACTTCAGTCGAAGCTCTCCGGCCACCGGCGGGAGCCGTGGAAAACGGCAAGCACTTCGACCACATCGCCCTTCACACTGTAGGGCAGAATGAAGGGCGTATCCGAAACGACCATCTCCCGCGTTTCAGGGACGCGACCGGCGCGGCCTGCATGGGGGTGGGCGGCGAGAAGCTCGGCCTGGTCGAGAATGCGGGTCACGATGCGATCGGCGGCGGCGGGGTTGTCGCGCGCGATGTAGTCGCCGATCGCTTCGAGGTCGCGTAGCGCCGGAGCCGTCCAGCGCACCTTCATTTTTTGACCGCGAATTTCTTCCGCACCCGCGCCAGCTCGTCATCGCTGGCGAAGTCGCCGCGATCGGCGGCGGCGATTCCGGCTTCGATCTTGCCGACCTGCCAAGCGTTCAGGGCGATGTAATCCTCGACGGCCTTGGCGACCAGCCAATTGCGCGAGCGTTCGGTTTTTTCAGCGAGTCTATCGAGCTCGCCGAGAGTGGCCTCATCGAGACGCACAGTAAAAGCGGCGGACATCGGGGTGCTCGTGTCGGCTTGCGTGGTGTGATCCGGTTCACTTGTATTCTAGTAGCGCCGCGCGTCGAAATCCATGAAATTCGCAGAGGCGTAAGCCAAGCGCTGCGGGTCTGTGGGGCCGCCGAGCCAGCGAAGCGGGCGTCTCGAAGGACGCGGAAACCGTCAGCGCCGCCTTTGAGGAGCTGCCCTCGCCCCTCACACCCGCGTCCTCGCCCTTTGCGCCCCTCGCCGCTTTTCGCTAATAATCAGGAGAGCCGTTCCGAGGAAAGCAATGTCCCAAATTCCCGACTTCAGCAAAATCGCCTTCGCTCCCGTCGCCGCGACCCCGGCCGAGGCCGCCGCGCCGCGCCGCTGGCGGACGCCGGAAGGCATAGAAGTCAAGAATTCCTACGGTCCCGAGGATATAGAAGGCCTCTCCTTCATCGACGGCTTCCCGGGCGTCGCCCCTTACGTGCGCGGCCCCTATCCGACGATGTATGTCGCCCAGCCCTGGACGATCCGCCAATATGCCGGCTTCTCCACGGCCGAGGACTCGAACGCCTTCTACCGCCGCAATCTCGCCGCCGGGCAGAAGGGGCTCTCCATCGCCTTCGATCTCGCCACTCATCGCGGCTATGACAGCGATCATCCGCGCGTCGCCGGCGATGTCGGCATGGCGGGCGTCGCCATCGATTCCATCTTCGACATGCGCACGCTGTTCGACGGCATTCCGCTCGATCAGATGAGCGTCTCCATGACGATGAACGGCGCCGTGCTGCCGGTGCTGGCGCTGTTCATCGTGGCGGGCGAGGAGCAGGGCGTCTCGCCCGCGCAGCTCACCGGCACGATCCAGAACGACATTTTAAAAGAATTCATGGTGCGCAACACCTATATCTACCCGCCGTTTCCGTCGATGCGCATCGTCTCGGACATATTCGCCTACACCAGCAAGAATATGCCGAAGTTCAACTCCATCTCCATTTCCGGCTATCACATGCAGGAGGCCGGCGCGTCGGCCGATCTGGAATTGGGCTACACGCTCGCCGATGGCGTCGAATATGTGCGCGCCGGCGTCGCCGCGGGGCTCGATATCGACGCTTTCGCGCCGCGGCTCTCCTTCTTCTTCGCCATCGGCATGAATTTCTTCATGGAGGTGGCGAAGCTCCGCGCCGCGCGCCTCTTGTGGGCGCGGCTGATGAAGGACCTCGGCGCCAAGACCGAGAAGAGCATGACGCTGCGCACACATTGCCAGACGTCGGGCTGGTCGCTCACCGCGCAGGACGTCTACGTCAACGCCATCCGTACCAGCGTCGAGGCGATGGCGGCGACGCAAGGCCATACGCAATCGCTGCACACCAATGCGCTGGACGAGGCGCTGGCGCTGCCGACCGACTTCTCCGCCCGCATCGCCCGCAATACGCAGATCGTGTTGCAGGAGGAGAGCGGCACCACGCGCATCATCGATCCTTGGGGCGGCTCCTTCTATGTGGAGAAGCTGACCGCCGAGCTGGCCGAGGCGGCGTGGAAACATATCGAGGAGATCGAGAGCCTCGGCGGCATGGCCAAGGCGATCGCCGCCGGCCTGCCCAAGCAGCGCATCGAGGAAGTCGCGGCGAAGACGCAGGCGCGCATCGATACGGGACAGCAGGTCGTCGTCGGCGTGAATAAGTTTCGTCCAGACAGCGACGTCGCGCCGGATGTGCTGAAGGTCGACAATTCCGCCGTGCGCGCCGCGCAGATCGCCAAGCTCGAGCGCCTGCGCGCCGAGCGCGACGAGGCCAGGACGCAAGCCGCGCTGGACGCGCTGACGGAGGGCGCGAAGGCCGACGGCAATCTTCTGGCGCTGGCGATCGAGGCTGCGCGCGCCAAGGCCAGCGTCGGCGAGATTTCCTATGCGCTGGAAAAAGTGTTCGACCGCCATAAGCCCAAGGCCAATGTCATTTCCGGCGTCTATGCGCGCGAGGCGGGGGCCGATTGCGACAAGGTCGCGCGCGTGCGCGGCATGACCGCCGCTTTCGCCGAGAACGACAAGCGCAAGCCGAAGATTCTCGTCGCCAAGCTCGGCCAGGACGGCCATGACCGCGGTCAGAAGGTCATCGCTTCCGCCTTCACGGATTTGGGTTTCGAGGTCGTCATCGGCGATCTGTTCGCGACGCCGGAGGAGGTCGCCAAGCGCGCCGCCGAGGAGGATGTGCATATCGTCGGCGTGAACACGATGACCGCCGGCCATCTCGCGCTGACGCCGGAATTGCGTGACGCGCTGAAGGCGGCGGGGCGCGAGGAGGTGATGATGGTCGTCGGCGGCGTCATTCCCGAGCAGGATTTCCAGGCGCTCTATGACGCCGGCGCCGCGGCGATCTTCCCGCCCGGCACCAATATTCCGGAAGCCGCCGAGAAAGTGCTGCAAGAGCTGAATGTCCGGCTCGGCTATGCGCAGCGGGAGACGGTGCGGGAATAGCGCTCATGAAGCGAGCCTTCAGGCTCGCAACAATTCCATCACTCTGAATTTGTATCAGCCCGGGCTCGCCTCGGAGGTCGCCGCCGCGGCGCCGGGATCGCCCGGCTCGGTCTCCCAGGCGACGCCGGGAATGGCGACGATGCGCCAGCGGCGGGAGTCCAAGCGGCAGACGATCGCCTGCCGCTCCTCCATATAGGCGAGCAGCCGACGCGCTCTTCCCGGCGAGCTCGTGCCATAGGCGCTGGCGACATCGGCGTCGGAGGGGCAGGGGCGATGGTCGAAGGCGGCGCGCGCCAGCGATAGAAAGACGCCCTGCATATCCTCCGGCAGAGCGCCGGCCATGGCCAGCACCTCGGCCCAGGGCGAATCCTCGGCCTCGGCTTCGGCGAGCTCTATGCCGGCATGGGCGACGGCGAGGCGGCGGCGGAAGGCGGGCAGGCTCAATGTCTCGCCGCCGATGCGGCGAATGCGGCAGCGCACCAGAAAATCCTGATAGAGCACCGCTATGGTGCGGAAGCTGGCGTCGCTGTCGGTCAAAATCTCGCGCAGCGCCGAGTCGATCGCCGCTTGGCGCTGCTCGGGCGAGAGGCTCGGCGCGGGCTCGGCGGCGGGCGGCGCGCCGCGGGCGAGACGGGCGAGCACATCGGCCGTCGGCGGCGCCGGCGGCGGTCGGCGCGGGGCCGAGAAGCGCTCTTCATCGGCGCCGGGCGTGAAAATGAGATCATGGGCGTCGTCGCCGCCCGGCTCGGGCAGCGGCAGCAGCCTGGGACTGACATTGCGCGCCGCGGTTTCCACCGGGCCGATGCGCACCGGCAGCGGGCGGCGCGCCATGGCCGGGCCGAGCGCGATGAAATTGCCGCTCTGCAAATCGCGGAACATCTCGGCCTGACGCCGCTCCATGCCGAGCAGATCGGCGGCGCGGGCCATGTCAATGTCGAGAAAGGTGCGGCCCATGAGGAAATTGGACGCCTCCGCCGCGACATTCTTGGCCAGCTTGGCGAGGCGCTGCGTGGCGATGACGCCAGCGAGACCGCGCTTGCGGCCGCGGCACATCAGATTGGTCATGGCGCCGAGCGAGGCCTTGCGCGCCTCGTCCGAGACTTCGCCCGCGACCGCGGGGGCGAAGAGCTGCGCCTCGTCCACCACGACCAGCAGCGGATACCATTGGTCGCGCTCGGCGTCGAAGAGGCCGCCGAGAAAGGCCGCGGCGGCGTGCATCTGCTGCTCGGCGTCGAGCCCTTCGAGGTCGAGCACCACAGAGACTCTGTGCTGGCGCGTGCGCGCCGCTATGCGCTGGAGATCCGCCGCGCCGCGCCGCGCATCGACAATGACATGGCCGTAGCGCTCGGCCAGCGTGACGAAATCGCCTTCCGGATCGATGATCGCCTGCTGCACCCAGGGCGCGCTCTGCTCCAGCAGGCGTCGCAGCAGATGCGACTTTCCGGAGCCGGAATTGCCTTGAACCAGAAGGCGCGTCGCCAGCAGCTCCTCGAGATCGAGAGTGGCGACGCCGCCGTCCGTGCGCGTCCCGAGATCGATGGCGACCTTGGCGGGCGCGCTCATCGCGACGCCCGTCCGGCGGTGAAGGGACTGAAGATCATGGCGGGCACTCAATATCGATTCGCGCCGCGCGTTCAACTGCGTCGCGCCGCCTGTGGACAACGGGCGGCCGGCGCCTGGATTTTGGCCTGTCGCGCGAAGGGGCCACAACATATAGTGCGAGTATATAGCTGTGTTCGACGGGGAGTCGCGATGCGCTGGCGTCACACGGGATTTGCTGCCTTTTGCCTTTTCCTCTCGCTGGGTCAGATGGTTGCGGCGCGCGCCGAGGACGCCGATCCGCGCGTCGCCATTGCGATGACGGCCTCCGAGAAGGCTTTCGTGCTCGGCCAGATGCGGCTTTTCGTGAAGAGCATAGAGCAGATCGTCGCAGCGCTCGCCGCCGACGACGCAGCGACGGCGGCCGAGGCGGCGGCCGCGCGCGGCGCCCTGCGGTTTCAGGCGGAAAACGCCATGCCCCCCACGCTCGGGCCCAAATTTCCGGAGACATGGCGCAGCTTCGGCCAGCCGATGCGCAAAGGCTTCGACGCATTGGCGAAGGGCCTCACGCAAGGCGAGACCGAGAAAGTCTCGCTCGCACGTCTCGGCGAGGTGATGCGCAATTGCGTCGCCTGCCACGAGTCCTATCGCATCGTCGACGCCAAGAACTGAGCGCTTTCCGTCCGACCGCAATCGTTCGATCGATCAGAATTCGATCCGCGCCGACGCTCGACGAAGCGGGCGCTTGACGCCCGCCGATTTGTTCCATATATGTTCCTTTGTTCGGTAAACGTTCCCTGCGTGCGTAAACAAGTCCCCTAGAGTTATACGCGTCGCATCGAGGCTCGCGGTCGCGAGGCGCCCCAGTGTCGCGCATGGGCGTCTCGTCGTCCGCGGGCCGAAGCGAGGCCGGCGCCGGCAAGGAGAGTGTCGCCATGGCGAGCTCCGCGAAACGTTTGATCCAGAAGGCTGAGAAAAGCGATCGGGGGCAGGCGGCGCAGCGCAGCCGCGAGGCGATCGGCGCCATTGTGAATTTTTCGTCCGAGGAGAGCCCGATCGTCGATCCGGCGCGGCGGCGCGGGCGCGGCGCGCTCTCCAATGAGAGCGGGCGGTTCGAGCGCGAGCGGCGCGTCGAGGCCGACGACGGCTGGAGCCGCCTCGAGGAGCTCGGCGAATTTCGCACCAATGTCCATGTCGAGAAAGCGAAGACGATCATCACGCGCAACGACTCGCCCGACATTTCCTTCGACCGCTCCGTCAATCCCTATCGCGGCTGCGAGCATGGCTGCGTCTATTGCTACGCCAGGCCGAGCCACGCCTATATGGGGCTGTCGCCGGGCCTGGATTTCGAGACGGAGATTTACGTCAAGGAGGGCGCGGCGCAATTGCTCGAGCGCGAATTGTCGGCGCGTAATTATTCGCCGAAGACGATCGCCATCGGCGCCAACACGGACCCTTATCAGCCGCTCGAGAAGCGCTATCGCATCACCCGCGGCCTGCTCGAGGTGGCGAGCCGCGCCGATCATCCGATCGGCATCGTGACCAAATCCTCGCTGGTCGTTCGAGACATCGATATTCTCGCGCCGATGGCGCGCAAGGGCCTCGTCAAGGTCGCCATCTCGGTGACGACGCTCGATCCGGCGCTGGCGCGGGCGATGGAGCCGCGCGCCGCCTCGCCCGAGCGGCGGCTGGCGACGATCGAGCGGCTCGCCGAGGCAGGCATACCGGTGGCGGTTCTGGTCGCGCCGATCATTCCGGCGGTCAATGACGCGGAGATAGAGACGATATTGACGCGCGCCCATGCCGCCGGCGCGCGCGAGGCCGGCTATGTGATGCTGCGCCTGCCGCTCGAGCTGCGCGAATTGTTCAGTGAATGGCTCGTCACTCATTTCCCGGCCAAGGCCCGGCATGTGCTGTCGCTCGTGCGTTCGGCGCGCGACGGCAAGCTCTATGATCCGTCCTTCGACAAGCGCATGACGGGCGATGGGCCCTACGCCTGGATGATCGGCCGCCGTTTCGAGCTCGCGGCGACGCGGCTCGGTTTTTCCCGCACGCGTCTGCGCGCCGATCTGTTCCGGGCGCCTCGCAGCGACGCCGAGCAGCTCAGCCTGTTCTGAGGCGGCCGCGGATCGATTGCCTCGATCCAGCCGCTGTGTTTTTTTCAGTCGCCCTTTTTTCGACCGCCGAGCGAGCATGCCTCCCCATTTTCTCACCGAGATCCGCGTTCTTCGGGACGGCGCTCGTCCTGTGGCCGGCGTCGACGAGGTCGGGCGCGGCCCGCTCGCCGGGCCGGTCGCGGCGGCGGCGGTCATTCTCGATCCGGACCGCCTGCCGGACGGCGTCGATGATTCGAAAGCCCTTTCGGCCAAGGCGCGGGAGGCGGCTTTCGAGCGCATCGCCGCCAGCGCGCTGGCGATCGGCGTCGCTTTCGCCAGCGTCGAGGAGATCGACGGCCTGAACATCAGACAGGCGAGCCTGCTCGCCATGGCGCGGGCCGTCGCCGCGCTTCATGTCGCGCCGGGATTCGTCCTCGTCGACGGCCGCGATCTGCCCGCGCTCGGCTGCCCGGGCGAGGCGATCGTCAAGGGAGACGCTCTCTCTCTTTCTATCGCCGCGGCGTCGATCGTCGCCAAAGTGCTGCGCGACCGCCAGATGCGCCGGCTCGCCGCGCTCTACCCGCATTACGGATTCGAGACCAACGCCGGCTATGGCACGCGCGCGCATCTCGCGGCCCTGCAAGCCCATGGTCCGACGCCCTTCCACCGCATGAGCTTCGCGCCGCTGCGTACGGCGCGCAGTTGACGGGCGGACCCGGCGCCGGCGCGTCATGATGTTTCGTAAACATCTGGTGAACTTGCGATTTCTTAACGAAGACGTGCGGAAAAGAGACAGCTGCGCACCGGCTCTCTAAACCCGGCTTTTACCCCGATCGGGCATTGTTCGCAGCGTTGGTTGCGTAGCCGGTGATGGTTCATGAGTAGCGCGCGCGTCGGGGCGACCCGCCCCAAGTCCCAGATAAAGGTCTCGCGTACTGGGCCGACGAATTTCGGGTCGCCTCGCGCGCCGAAGCGCGCGATTCTTCGCAACGAAGTCGTCATCGGCGACACCGTTGAGGTCATGCTGAGTCTGCCGGAGGCGAGCGTCGAGCTCGTCTTCGCCGACCCGCCCTATAATCTCCAGCTCGCCAATCGGCTGACCCGGCCGGATCAGAGCGTTGTCGACGCGGTCGATGACGATTGGGACAAATTCGCCGATTTCGCGACCTATGACGCCTTCACCCGCGACTGGCTGGCGGCGGCGCGGCGGGCGATGAAGCCGAACGCCACGATTTTCGTGATCGGCTCCTATCACAATATATTCCGCGTCGGCGCGATCATGCAGGACCTCGGCTTCTGGATCCTGAACGACATCGTCTGGCGCAAGAACAATCCCATGCCGAATTTCCGCGGCCGCCGCTTCACCAATGCGCATGAGACGCTGATCTGGGCGGCGCGCGACGCTTCGGCGCGCAATTACACCTTTCATTACGAGGCGCTGAAGGCCGGCAATGAGGATTGCCAGATGCGCTCGGACTGGCTGCTGCCGATCTGCGCCGGCGGCGAGCGGCTCAAAGACGCCAATGGCCGCAAGACTCATCCCACGCAAAAGCCCGAGGCTCTGCTCTCCCGCATATTGCTCGCCGCCTCCAATCCCGGCGATCTCGTGCTCGATCCATTTTTCGGCTCCGGCACCACTGGCGCTGCGGCGCGCCTGCTCGGCCGCGACTATCTCGGCATCGAGCGCGATTCGGTCTATGCGGCGGCGGCGCGCGAGCGCATTGCCGCGATCTCGCCTCTGCCGGCCGAGGCGGTGGCGTCCGCGCCCTCCAAACGCACCGAGCCGCGCATCGCTTTCGCCAGCGTCGTCGAGGCCGGACTCGTCGCCCCCGGCGTGACGCTGACCGATGCGCGGCGTCGCCACACCGCCGTCGTCCGCGCCGATGGCACGCTGGCGATCGGCGCGATCGTCGGCTCCATTCACAAGACCGGGGCGTTGGTCCAAGGCCTGCCCGCCTGTAATGGCTGGACCTTCTGGCATTTCGAATCCGGCGCCGGACTGGCGCCGATCGACGATTTGCGCACGGTCGCCCGCGCGCGTCTGCGTGACGCCGCGGAATAGTCGCGGCTCGATCCGACGAGCCGCGGCCGCGCGCCAGCTGCGGGGGTGAGCCATGCGTCCGGACAATATTTTCGTCGATCTGCCGGAAAAAGCGGAGCAGGAGCAATTTCTCCCGCTGCTCGCCGCGCCGGGCCTGCGCGTCGAGCGAATCGTCTCCTTCGGCCAGGCCAGCCCTCCCGGCTTCTGGCACGACCAGGACGAATCGGAATGGGTGATCCTGCTCGCGGGCTCGGCGGGCCTGCGCTTTTCGGATCGGGAGGAGCTCGTGACCCTCGCGCCCGGCGATTATCTCGAGATCGCCGCCCATCGCCGCCATCGCGTCGAATGGACCGATGCGACGTTGCCGACCGTCTGGCTCGCTGTCCATTTCCGCGCCGACGACGCCTGACGATGCGACAGACTGTCGGAAACCGCCACTGTTATATACACGACAATATAGGAGCGCCACCCGAAACGGCGCGAAGTGTTTTTACAACGACATGAATTTAAATGATAAACGATTGCATGAGCGCTGGCGCGCGGCTTGCTTCCCTGTTTTTCAGATCAGGAGTGAGCGATGCGCCCTCGACACGAATTTTCGACGCCGCGGCGGAAGCGCCCTTTGGCCGTCATTCTGGGAACGAATGAGATCGCTTCGGCGGTCGCCGTCCACATGAACCGCATCGGCTGGGCATGCGTGCTCAGCTATGATTCGTTTCCGCCGGTCATTCGTCGGCAGATGGCGTTTCACGATTGCCTCTATGGCGAATCGATCACTTTGGAGGATGTCGCGGGCGAGCGCGCCGACTCGACGATCGAGCTTGTCGAAATCCTCGACCGCACGACCAATGTCGCGGTGACGCCGCTGCAGTTCCACGATCTCGTGGCCATTCGCACGGCGCATGTGCTCGTCGACGCCCGCATGCAGAAATATCGGGCGACGCCGGACCTGCGGCATCTTGCCAAGATCGCGGTCGGTCTCGGTCCCAATTTCGCCGTCGGCCGCAATTGCGACATAGCGATCGAGACCAAGCCGTCGCAGGCGGGCCTCATCATTCAGGAAGGCGCGACCGAGCCGGCCGACCATGTTCCCAACCGCCTCGGCGGTGTTGGAGAGGAGCGCTTCGCCTATTCGCGCAAGCCGGGCCTGTGGCATTCGGCGGTCGAGATCGGCGTCCGCGTGTTCAAGGATTTCGTCGTCGGCCATCTGGACGGCGAGCCGGTCACCGCGCCGCTCGATGGCGTGCTGCGCGGGGTCGCTCGCGACGGGCTGCATATTCCCGCCGGGGTCAAGCTGCTCGAGATCGATCCGCGCGGCCGTTCCGCCAAATGGACCGGCATAGACGAGCGATCGGCCTTGGTCGCGAGCGGCGTCGGCCGGGCGATCCGCATCGAGCTCGCCAAGCGCGAGGCGACGCCGATCGAGGGACCTTTCGTCGCACACTGACATTCCTGTATCCAATGTGACAGGGCCGTCGCATTTCAGCTATATTTTGTTCGATATAGATCGCGGCGTCTTAAGGAGGCCCGGGACGATGCGAACAGACAGTGAAGCGCCGCAGATCGGCGTGATTTTGAAGCTGCCCAATGGCGGAGTCCTCGCCCCGGCGGACCTCGAGCTGATCGACGCCCTGCGCAAGGAGCGGTCGATCATCGGCGCGAGCCGTGCGCTCGGCCTGTCCTATCGCAAATGCTGGCTGTCGGTGGACGCGCTCAACCGGACCTTCGAGAGCCCGGTCGTAGCGACCTTTCCCGGTCGCCGCGAGGGAGGGGCGGAGATCACGCCTTTCGGCGAGCGGCTGGTGAGCGTCTATCGCTCCATCGAGCGCCATGCGGCCAATTCGGCCAAGCGCACGCTGGACGAGATCATCGGCGCGCTCGACTGGTCCTATCAGAAGACGGCCAGTGGCGCGGAGACGGAGCCTCGTCGGGATCGAGCGTCCGGCCGCTGACGGCGATCGTCTTGATCATCGCCCAGGCCGAGAGTCCCTCGACCAGAGCGAGCCGCTCCACCGATTCATGGGTGATCAGCGCGTCGACGCGCGCGCCGCCCAGCGAGATGCTGGCGCGGGTGAAGGGCGGCGGCAGAAAATCTAGCTCGATGATCGTGCCGGGAAGGCGATTGAGGATGGAGACATCCATCGGCCGCGACAGAGCGATCGAGACGTCGCGCGCGTCGATCTCCACCTCGATCGCCGTTCCGACGGCGGCGTCGACGAGCGGCACGCGCAATTCCCCACCGGCGAAAAACAGCGTGGAGAGGCCCAAATCCCAGTCGTGACGCAGCACGCGCGCCGGGAAGAGCGACACGTAATGATGGGTTCGAGCAAAGAGCGGCGTCGTTTTGTCCAGCATGATCGCCGAACTAGCGAGAAATACGCCAATCTCATATTTTGGTAAGGGAAAATCGCAGTCGCATCGACCGGCCGGGCCAGGACGCCGACGTCAGGATAGGGACGCCAATATATGGACGCCGCTCGGCGGCGCGGGTCAGGACACGGACGCCGCTCGGCGGCGCCCGTCTCGATTGGTCAGTTCGGATTGCGAGCGGCGATCGCCTCATATTGCTCGCGGGTCAGGCGGAAATAGCCGCGGCCGCCTGCGCGCGCCTCGAATTTGTCGCCGGCGCGCTTGCACAGAAGAGTGAACCAGGCCTGCTTGTCGAGATGGGAAGGAAGGCCGTTGATTTCCCAGACGGTCGTATCGGGGCGGAAACGGATCATGATGATGACGCTGTCGCCGACCGCGGTCGCGACGCTGGCGTCTTTTACCACCGGCTCGACAGCCGCGGGGACAGTCGCGACGATATGGCCAGCTTCGGTCGAGACCTCTGAAGAAACATTCGGTTGCACATCGTCCTCCATTTTCGCCGCGCGCGCGGCGCTCTCCGAATTGTCGGGCTGTCGATCGGCCGGCCGAGCCGGCGTCTCCGCCCGAAGCGCTTCTTTCTACGCCAGCCGTATATCAGAGTATATTGCAAAATTTCCAGACAAGGGTGTTTTCCGCTGCGGCATAAGGTCACCCGCGGAGCGCGCATCGGGGCCGCGCGCCACCGCCGAATGGCGCCGCTTTCGCAGGGAAGGCCAGATTCTTGCTTGGCCCGCACGAACCACATCACCTCAGCCGAAGTGAGCCGTCATGTCCGACAGACATTCCTGCGTTCTCGTCCTCGGCATCGGCGAGACGGCCTCCGCCATAGCGCGCGAGCTGTTCCTCGCCGATCATATCGTCGCCCTTCACGAGGCCGCGCCGCCGCCCGATCTTCGGCGTAAAATGACGTTCTCGGACGCCTGGTTCGACGGCTCGAGCGTGCTCGAAGGGGTGGAGGCGCGCCGCGCCGATCTCGTCGCCGAATTCATGCTCGGCCTGCGCAGCCGCATGTTCGTGCCGGTGTTGACGCATCCGCTCAATGAAATCCTCGAACGCTGGCCCTGGGAGGTCGTCATCGACGCCGAGATGACCCCGCGCAAGGACCCGTTCTCGATCAAAAATCTCGCGGCGCTCACGATCGGCGTCGCGACCGGCTCGATTCCGGGCGAGAATTGCGATCTCGCCATCGACGCCTATGGCAAGGACCCGGGCGCGATACGGCGCCCCGGCGACGGTCCCGGCCCCAGCGCCGAGGCGGACCCGCCGGAGTCCGAGCCGGTGCGCGCGCCGGTGGCCGGGCTGTTCAAAATGTATAAGGACATCGGCAATGTCGTCGAGGCGGGCGAAGCCTTCGGCCTGATCGACGGCGCGCCGGTCCTCGCCCCCTATGGCGGCCGCATCAGGGGCATCATCAAGCAGGGCAGGGCGGTCACCGTCGGCACGCCGCTCGCCGACATCGCCGCCTCGAGCGGGGCGCAGGTCGCCGGCATGGCCGCGCGCAACCGGCTCATCGCCCGCGGCGTCTCCTTCGCGATCGAAATGCAGGCGGAAGGCTGGACGCCCTTCTCCTGGGACGCGTTTCTGGAGGGCGGCGGCGGACTGTCGATCTGAGACCGACGGCGTCAGCTCGGGCGGGCAGGTCGCGCAAAGTCTCCAGCGCTATTGAGCGTGGCTTCGTATCGATCAGGGTTTTGCGTCAGGCGAAACATTCTCCCGCAAGAATGTCGTGTAGCTCACGTCGTCCAACGAGCCCGCCGCGAGCGCGAGAACCGCCTCGGCGGCGGCGCTTTCAGATGCGTCGAAACGCCAGCCGTTCAATTCGAGAAACAGAATGCCGACGACAAAGCCGGTGCGCTTGTTGCCGTCGAGAAACGGATGGTTCTTGACGATCCCGCTCGTATAGGCGCTCGCCATGTCGATGAGGTCGGCGCGGTCGTCGTAGGCGAACATTTGCCGCCCTCGCGCCAGAGCCGATTTCAAAAGGCCTTCGTCGCGCAAACCCGGCGCGCCGCCATGGTAGGCCAGCAAGCGATCATGCAAGGCGAGCGCGTCGAATTCCTCGATCCAAATCGGCTCTGCGCCGCTCATTGCGCCAAGACATGCAGGGTGTTGCGGTAGCGGCGCATGATGTCGTCGGCGGCCTGCATCTTGCGCTCGAACATCGGATCATAGGGCGTCAACCGATAGCTGCCGTCCGGGCCCTCTATTGCGTAGAGGGTATCGCCTTTGGCGACGTTCATGCGGGTGAGCATTTCCTTGGGGATGACGACGCCCGTGGACGTGCCGACCGTGGTGAGCTTGAGCTTTGTCATGAGCGATGTCCTCCATACATATGGACATTATAATGCGCGACCGCGGGCGATCAAAGACATTATAATGCATATATGTATGCTCGTCGCGTAAGTGTCTGCTGGAAACGCTAGCCGCGCTTCTGTCCGATCGACGGGACGGCGGCTGCCGGCAGCCGCGACGGTCTGCCGTCCGCGCCGGTGAAGGGAAACAGCCCGCCCTGAAAACATTCCGACATATGTGTCGCCTTGGCGATGGCCTGCTCGGCCGCGGCGGGCGGAAGGT
The DNA here is from genome assembly GCF_036560965.1 of Methylosinus sp. Classification (NCBI taxonomy): domain Bacteria; kingdom Pseudomonadati; phylum Pseudomonadota; class Alphaproteobacteria; order Hyphomicrobiales; family Methylocystaceae; genus Methylosinus; species Methylosinus sp. The sequence continues at coordinate 45,390 of NZ_DATBQF010000046.1, forward strand.
TTTCGTGCACCGTTTGCGTGAACAGCTCCAGCCAGCGGGCGAAATGCTCGAGCTCGACCGGCAGATTGAGGTGTACCGCGAAAGGATGGCCGTCATAGCGCTCGGTTCCGAGCAGCGCCTTCGACCAGAAATTCGCAATAATGTCGAGATGCTGGTCGAGCGCCGGGATCGCGCCGAAAATCGGCCCGAGCAGCGGATCGGCGAGGCCCTTGTCATAGAAAGAGCGAACGCAGGTCGTGATCGCGGCTTCGAGCGCCGCGCTTTCGGCGTCGACGCTCATCTCGGTGGAAGCTGACATTGTCTTTGCTCCTATTCCTGTAACGATACAGCAAGGCGGGCGCCAGAGCCGGCCGGCGGCGTCGCGCTTTTTCGAGAGCCTCAGTCGGCGTTGAACCGCACGGCGCCGAATTGCGAGACGTCGTAGCCGCCGAGCCGCGCGGCGCGCGCGGTGAACGCCTCGCTCGCGCAAAAGCGCATGAGCGCCTGCCAGGGCGGATCGAAATAGGCCTTGCGCCAGACGACGAGATCGAAGCGCTCGACGATTTGCGGCGCGAAGTCGAGGCCGAACTGGCGCGCGCTGGCCTCCAGGCCGAGGCCGATGTCCGCGCGGCCGGCGGCGATGGCCGAGGCGAGATCGGTCTCCGAGCGCTCCACCGCGGGAACGAGGCGCAGATGCTCACGCTTCATCCCTTCGCGCTCGAGCAGCTGCGACAGGACGAGCTCGCTGCCGGCCTCCGGCTGGCGCGATTGGAAATCGAGGTCGCGCGCATCGGCGAGGCCGGCTATGCGCCGCGGAAGCCCCTTGCGATACATCAGCCCGCGGCGACGCTTGGCCCATTCGACGACGACGATCGGCTCGCCCGCGAGCCTGCGGGCCACGGTCTCGACATTCCAGCCGTCGCCGGGCTCTGGAATATGCAGGCCGGCCGCGATGCAGCCGCCGGTCGCCGCGCGCTCCAGCCCGTCGAGCGCGCCGTCGAGCAGAGCGGCGACGCCGCAGCGCGATTCGCGCAACGCCCATTCGAGCAGCGGATCATGGCCGCCGGCGACGACCAGCGGACGCGCCGTCGCCTCGCCACGGGGCGCCCGGCCACTCGCGCCCGCCGCCAGCCACTCCTCGATTTCCACGCGGGGAAACAGCAGCTTGCCGGTAACGCGGCGCACCGGCAGAGCGCCTTCCGCGGCGAGATCGTAAACCTTGCGCTCCTTGACGCGCAAAAGCGCGGCGAGCTCGCGCGTCGTGAGAAATTCAGACATTGCGCATTTTGTTGAACAGGGTGCATTTTTTCCGAGACGGGGAAAATTATCATATCGACTGGCCGCCGACAATCGCGCCATTCGCGGCCGAGAGACGAAAAAGGCGTCGCCATACGCCGAGCGGCGACGAAACAGCGCGGTCTTTTCATGTGAATTTATGTGAATGACTCACATGGAGGCAAAAGATATGCATAATTAGGACAAGGCCCGCGCATCGGGGCCGATCATCGGAGTCGTTCTCATGGTCAAAATGGCAAGTCTGGCGCTCGTCGCCGCTTTTCTGTCGCTGAATTTCACTCCCGCCTTCGCCGAGGCGCCGGCGGCCGGCGCCGACAAGGCGGCAGGCGCAAAGACGGTCACTGTGTTCGCCGCCGCGAGCCTCAAGAATGCGCTCGACGACGCAGCCGCGGCCTATAAGAAGAAGACGGGCGTCGAGATTTCGATCAGCTACGCGGCCTCTCTGCCGCTGGCCAAGCAGATCGAATCGGGCGCGCCGGCGGATATTTTCGTTTCGGCCGACACGGCTTCGGCCGATTACCTGTCCTCGCGCGGCCTCCTGAAGGAGGGCACGCGCGTCGATCTGCTCGGAAACAGCCTCGTCCTTGTCGCGCCGAAGATCGCGGGCGGCAAGAAGGTCGCGCTGGAAAAGGCCGCGCTGCTGGCCGCGCTCGGCGATAGCGGACGCATCGCCACCGGCGATCCGGCCTCCGTGCCGGTCGGCAAATACGCCAAGGCGGCGCTGACCAAGCTCAATCTGTGGGAGGATCTCGAATCGCGCTTCGCTTTCGCCGAGAATGTTCGCGCTGCGCTGCTGTTCGTCGCGCGTGACGAGGCGCCGCTCGGCATCGTCTATCTGACCGATGCGCATTCGGAGCCGAAGGTTTCGGTCGTCGCGACCTTCCCGGCCTCCTCGCATCCGCCGATCGTCTATCCCTTCGCGCAGACCGCCTCCTCGACGAGCGAGGCGGCGACGAAATTCTTCGCCTTTCTGAAGAGCCCGGAGGCCGCCGGCTTCTACAAGAAGCAGGGCTTCGCCGTTCTACGCTGAAGACGCCGGACGCGAAGAGTCCGAGCTTTCGGCATTCCCTCGCCGCCCCTCCGAGTCTATCCTCGGGCGGCGAGGGACCCATGACCATTGCGCAAAAACTCGAAGAGGCTTCGCGGACCGCTGCGCCGTTCCGGCTCGACCGCGCCCGTCTCGCCGATCTGGCGGTTGCGGCGCTCGCCGCCGCGCGTCGCGCCGGCGCGAGCTACGCCGATATTCGCATCGGCGAGACGCGCCGCCAGTTCATCCAGGCGAAGGAAGAGCGGCTCGACGAATTTTTCGAGAGCTCCAGCCCCGGCTTCGGCCTGCGCGTGCTCGTCGACGGCTGCTGGGGCTTTTACGGCGCGCGCTCGCTGGAGCACGGCGCCATAGAGGCGGCCGTCGAGCGCGCGATCCACAACGCTCGCGCCGTCGCGCCGATCCGCGTCGCGCCCGTGCGGCTCGAGGAGACCGAGCCGCATGAGGCCGAATGGATCATGCCGCTGGGGATCGATCCTTTCGCCGTCGATGCGCCCGCGAAGGTCGCGCGCCTGATCGAGGTCAATTCGGCGGCGCTGGCGGCGGGCGCGGATTATTGCGTCTCCTCCTTCTCCTTCGCCACGGAGGAGCGGCTCTTCGCCGACAGCCGCGGCAGCCGCATCGTCCAGTCGCGCACGCGCGCGCAGCCCTCCTTCGAGGTCACGGTGATCGACAAGGGCTCCGGCCGCTATGCGACGCGCGAGAGCCTCGCCCCGGCGCGCGCCGCCGGCTGGGATTATGCGCTCGCCTGCGATCTCCTCGGCGAGGCGGCCCGCGCCGTCGAGGACGCGCGGCAAAAGCTCGACGCGAAGCCCGTCGAGGCGGGCGTGACCGATGTCGTCATCGATCCCACCAATCTCTGGCTCACCATTCACGAGACCGTCGGCCATTCCACGGAGCTCGATCGCGCGCTCGGCTGGGAGGCGAATTTCGCCGGCACCTCCTTCGTCAAGCCGCATATGCTGAACACTCTGCGCTTCGGCAGCGAGCTGATGACGATAAAGGCCGATCGCTCGCAGGAGGGCGGCCTCGCCAGCATCGCTTTCGACGACGATGGCGCGCCGCGCGACCGCGCCGAATTCGAGATCGTCTCCAAAGGCGTGTTCCGCAATTTTCAAATGGCGCTGGGTCAGGCGCATCTCATCGGCGCCGAGCGCTCCAACGGTTGCGCCTATGCGGATGATCCGACCGCCTTCCCCATTCAGCGCATGCCCAATATCTCGCTGGCGCCCAATCCTGAAGCCTGCAAGCTCGAGGCGTTGATCGGCGGCGTCGAGAAGGGGCTCTATATCGTCGGCGCGGGAAGCTGGAGCATCGATCAGCAGCGCGACAATTTCCAATTCGGCGGGCAGATGTTCTACGAGATCAAGGACGGCAAGCTCGGCGAGCCCGTGCGCGACGCCGCCTATCAGGGCCGCACCATTCCGTTTTGGAATTCGCTCGACGGGCTCGGCGATTCCTCCACCTACCGGCTCTGCGGCACCTTCACTTGCGGCAAGGCCGAGCCGATGCAGCTCGCGCCGGTTTCCCATGGCGCGCCGGCCGCGCGCTTCCGCGGCGTGACGGTGCTGAACACCGCGCGCGACTGAAGTCCTTCACGCGGCAGGCCCCCTCCCTCACCCTCCCCGCTGTGCGGGAGAGGGAAGGCGACGACGTGTCGCGAAACGCCGATGACGCGTGCAATCTGCTCCCTCTCCCGCGTAGCGAGGGAGGGTTGGGGAGGGGGCTCGCGCATCTTCGCCTTCTTCGACGCGCGCGCGACATTCAGAATTTGAACTTCACCCCTCCGATGAAAGCGCGCGGCGAGCCGGCGATGATCGACGCGCCCGTCGAATTGGCGAGCAGGACGGCCGGCGTCTGCACCGCGGTTCCCGTCACCAGCGTATTGGTCAGCACATTGGCGCCCGCGACATAGGTGTGGTCGAAGAGGTTCTTCACATCGAAATACACTTCGATGTTCTTCACATAGCTATCCGTGATCGGACGGCTGTAATGCAGGTTCAGATTGACGAGGCCGTAGCCCGGGACCGACGTCAGATTGGCGTTGTCGATCGTGTAGGAGCTCTTGAACACATATTCGACGAAAGCGCCGAGCCCTTTGAAATCGCCATCCGCAATGTCATAGCCGACGCGGCTCGTCAGCGTATGCGTCGGCACATTGGGGATGCGATTTCCAGAGCGATTATAGGCGATCGTCGATGAGAGATTGTCCCAGAAATTGGTGAAGAACTGGTCGTTGTACGAATAGGCCGCGATGAGCCGCCAACGGTCGAAGGGACGCCAGTCGACGCTCGCCTCGACGCCGCGATGGATCGAAGCCGGCGCATTGAGCTGATAGCTGACGAGGCCATTCGCCTGGGTGAGGATCTCGTTGCGGAACCATTCATTGTAGAGCGTGACGCTCGCCGTCAGGTTTTTCGCCGGCGTCCAGTCGACGCCGAGATCGACGCCCATATTGGTCTGCGCCTTCAGCGACGTATTATTGCCGGCGCCCGTCGGCGTGTTGGTGAGATACATGAAATTGGGCGTGCCATAGCCTGTCGCATAGCGCGCGCGGATTTGCCATTCCGGGCTGAAGCGATAGGTGAGCGAGGCTTCCGGCGCCGTGTTCCAATACTCATTGTCGACGCCGACCTGCGTCGGCCGCGTCATGGCGCCGCTGGCGGCGTAATTATAGACGGTGTAGACGCCGGAGATTCTGTTCCAATTGGAGCTGAAGCCGATCGCCGCGGTGAGCTGCGGCGTCAGCGCGATCTCCTCGCGCGCGCGAATGCCGATGTTGGAATGATTGCTTTCGATATTGCCGACCGCGCCGCCGATCGCGCCATAGCCCCAGGCATTGGGAACCTGCGAATACAGCGGATTGTCGCTCTTCAGAGCGTCATAGAAGAAGCCGAGATAGTGCGTCGCCGGCAGGCCGAAGATCGCGCCATGATTGGTGATGTCGGTCGAGGCGCTGAAGCCGAAGGAGGGGCCGCGGATCGCGACTGGTCCGCCGAGGCCGCCGAGCGCGGCGGGGCCGACCTTCGGCGGCGGCCAGGTGCTGTTGATGTAATCGAGATAATCATAGGAAAATTGCGTGCGCCATGTGGTGGCGTTGTCGAAGTCGTGCTCATAGCGCAAGCCCACGATGTCGCGCATCACATGCCAATGCGTGCCGAGCTGCCAGACGCTCTGATTGGAAAGCCCCGAGGCGGCGCTGGTGAAGGAGCCGTTGGCGGGCGCGTTGAGATTGTTGCAGAAGGGCAGATTGGCGGGCGTCGCGATGCGGCAACTGACGGTCTTGCCGTAGGGATTGGTGTAGAATTGCGTCAGCGAGCTGCGATTCATGAATTCGGCGAAGGAGCTGCTGGCGAGAAATTTGAACGTCAGCCGATCGGTCGGAACCGGCGTCCATGTCGCCAGAACCTTGCCTTGGTCGAACGCGTGGGCGCCACGCGCGAGATAGCCGTCGCCGCGCGTGTCGGAGCCGAAGAACGATATGTCGAAGTCGCCGAAATCGCGATCGGTGAACTTTTTTCCGGCGCGCAGGTAATTGTTGAAATAGCCGAAGCTGCCGAATTCGGAGCCGGTCTCGACGCCGTCGATCTGCGCCCCGGTCAGGCTGCGGAAATTGATCGCGCCGCCATAGGCGTAATTGCCGAACATCGCCGATGACGGGCCGCGATAGACGTCGACGCCGGCGAAGGAATGCGGGTCCAGCATGTCGGTGCGGCCGTTGCCGTCCGCGGTGACGATCGGAAAGCCGTCCTCATAGAGCATGATATTGCGGACGGAGAAGGGGTAGGTCATGCCGAGCCGATTGCCGGAGCCGCGGATCGACGGCAGCAGCTCGCGCGGAATCGTGCCTTGCGCGATGGAGACGCCGGGACTGTATTGCAGCATGTCCTGCACAGTCTGCATCGGCGTCGTCTCGAGGAATTTGTGATCGACCGTCGTCACCGTCTGCCCGGGCGGGTCGCGATAGATCGGCTCCTTGGCGCGCTCGGCGTCGAAGCCCGGCGCGGTCGAGGCGCCCGAGATGCGCTTCTGCTCGGCGCCGATGTCGATCGGCGGCAGCTCTTCGCCGCTGGCGTCGGTCATGGTTCCGCGCGACGCCTGCGCGAGAATGATGGAGACGGAGCGACCATTCTCCGACAGGCGATAGGAGAGGCCTGTTCCAAAGAGCAGCCGGTCGAGACCTTCGCGAACCGAATAAGCGCCGAGCACGCCGCGTGTCTTCACGGCGTCGGTGAGACCGACGTCGAAGACGATATGCAGGCCGCTGCGATCGGCGAAAGCATTGAGCGCCGTCTCCATCGCGCCGGCCGGAATCTGGTAATGGAGCAGCGTCCCGGCGCGCTCCTGCGGCGAGATGGACGCTTGCGCGCTGGTGACAGGGGCCTGTGCGCCGAGCGTCATCGCGCTCAGCGCCAAGGCGATCGCCGTCGAGCTCATATTCACGCCCTCGCCTACCGACTTTTTCCTCGCCATGGCCATTCCGTCCCGCCGTCGCAACGCCCGCCATAGTGTCGGGCTCTCGGCAACAGGACGCGGCAGGCGGAAAAAGCGGAACCTCCTACGCTCGAAAAAATTCGCGCGCCGATGAAGCGTTCGAATTCAATACAGCAGGATCAGATAGCGGGTGACATGGATGGCGCGCAGGCCGAGCGAGGACTCTATCTCCGCCAAGGATTGCAGCGCGTCCTCCTGCGCGCCGAAGACGCCGGAGATGCGCCGCGCGCAGATCGCGCGATCGACGCAATAAATATAGCCGCGATGATAGCGGCCGAGCGCGGCGAGCACATCGCCGAGCGGCTGCCGATTGACGATGAGCTTGCCGCGCCGCCAGGCGGTCGTCGCATCGAGATCGACGGCCTCCGGCGCGCTGGCCGGCGCGTCGCGCTCGAATGCGGTCTGCTGGCCCTCTTCGACGATCGTGGTCTTGCCGCCGCTGGCGACGCCGACGCGATGTTCGGTCACGGTGACGCGCGCGCCGGATTTTTCCAGCGCCACGTCGAAGGCGGTGCCGAGCGCGGTGACGCGGCCCTCGCCCGCCTCGACCACGAAGGGGCGCGAGGCGTCGGGCGCGACCTCGAACCAGGCTTCGCCCGAGAGCAGCCGCAGCCGCCGCTCGCCGGCCGAATAGCGCAAGGCGATGGCGGAGCGCGAGTCGAGCAGCGCATGCGAGCCGTCGTCCAGCGTCACCAGACGCTTCTCGCCGACGCCGGTGAAATGATCAGCCTCGAGCCGCAGGGCGATTTCATCATAAGAGGCGAAGACGGCGACGGCCGCCGCGGCGGCGAAGGCGAGCGCCGCGGCCCGTATCCTGCGCGCGCGCGGCGCTGGGCGCATGCGGCGGGCGGGGCTCATGCCGGCGAGGTGGCCATACATATGCAGCACGTCGTCGAAGGCGGCCGCATGCGGCGGCTCGGCGCGCCAGGCCTCGAAGGCCGCGGTCTCCTGCGACGAGAGCTTTCCCGCGCGCAGGCGCACGAACCATTCGATCGCGGCGTCCCCGGCTTCGTCCGGCGCGGGTTCTCTCGCCTTATCCCCGGTCATCTCTCCATCCGTCCTCGAGGCGCCGCGCGCGACAGTATAGAGGACGCGGCCCCGGCGCGAGGCGGAACCTCGAAACGGGAAAAAATCACTCGGCGCCGCTCCGCAGCGCGGCGCGGCAGGCGCGCAGCGCGAGGCTCACATGCTTGCGCGCCATGCGGTCGGAAATCTCCATCCGCCGCGCCACCTCGGCGAGCGCGACGTCATTGTAGATATGCAGCTCGAAGGCCTCGCGGCAGCGCGGCGGCAGGGTCTCTATGGCCGCTTTCAGCAGCGCCGAGCGGCGCTCATAGTCGAGCCGCTCCTCGATCGGCGTTTCCGGCGCCGGCGGGTCGATCACATAGTCGCCGAATTGGAGACAGCCCGCCTCGGTCTTGCGGCGGCGGGCGAAATCGCGCACGAGATTGACGGCGATCTGCTTCAGAAAGGCCGGCGGGTCCTCGATCGTCTCGGGCCGATCATGGCGGACCATGCGCAGGAAGGTCTCCTGCAGCAGATCCGGCGCGTCGACGGCGCCGACCTTGCGCACCAGAAAGCCGAAGAGATCGCGCTTATGGGCGAGGAACAGCTCGCGGAACCGCCAAGGTTTGGGGTCCGCAGGCCGATCGCCGCGTGACGAGATCGATCGAGACAAAGTGAAACGCCCTGGCTGGCGCGCGCGCGCGATTGATCCGAAAAGTCGAGGCCGGCCGCTCGCCCGAGGCGGGCGGCGGCGTTCGAATTTCAGACCGATGGCGGCGCGCGCGAGGACCAGGAGCTCGCCCAGCCGAGCGGCGGCGCGCGTGGCGACAGCGCCCGCGCGCCGATGCTGGCGACGCCGTCCGGCCGCAGCCCGACGGGCGCCGTCGCGGGGGCGAGGGCGGGCGGCTCGGCGGTCCGATCCGAGCACAGGACACAATGATGCTCGCCGATATGATGGGCGATCGGCGCGCCGTCGCTGTCGCGGGCGGCGGCGCAGAGCTCGCTCGACGAGAGGCCGGCCGAGGCGGCCCCATGCGCGCGCGCCATCGAGCCGAGCAGGGCGACGGCTTGCAACAGGGCGAGAAACACCGTAGCGCAGGCGAGAAGCCGGCGCGCCGTGCCGCGCATGGAGGAGACAGTCCTCATCGGCTCCAAAAATAGGTCCGCCGGAACTGGGCGGTCAATGATCGGACGCGGGCGCGGCCCACTATCCGAGCCACTGTTGCGCGGCGGACACAGTCCCGGCCGCGCCTGACGGCTTTCGAGCGGCGGATATCCATCTTATCATGCGACCGCTCATCACGGACTGCCGGCCCACCGCCGGGACGCAGACGAACGCAGAGAGGCCGGCCATGTTCCTGACGCGAGACGACGCCCTCGCCCTCGCCCGACGCCTGGTCGCTTCGTCGACGGCGGATTCCTGTGTGATCCATATCGATGGCGAGGAGGCGCAGAGCCTGCGCTTCGCCGGCGGCGGCGTGACCACCAATGTCGCGACGGCGCGGGTGACGACGCGCGTGGAGGCGCATGTCGGCGGGCGCGTCGGCGCGGTCTCCATCGGCGGGCTCGAGTGGGAAGCGCTCGCCCGCGCCGCGGCGCGCGCCGAGGAGATCGCGCGCCTGCTGCCGGAGGACCCCGAATTCCTGCCGCCGCTCGGCGCATCGGCCTATCCGGAGTCCGCGCGCTATGACGAGGCGACCGCGGCGCTCGATCTTCGCTTCCTCGCCGAGGCGACCGCGCGCATCGTCGCCGAGGGAAGCGCGCGCGACGTGAATATGTACGGCTGCGCGGCGACCGGCCGCCGCTTCTCGGCGCTGGCCTCCAGCGCCGGCCTCTTCGCCTATGATCGCGAGAGCTTCGTCGATCTCTCGACGACGGCGCGCCATCGCAACGACGGCTGGTCCGGCTGGTCCGGCGCGCGCGATTTCGCGGTGGCGCGGCTCGATCCCGCCGCCATCGGCCGCCGCGCCGCGCTGAAGGCCGCCCGCGACGAGGAGCCGCTCGACCTCGAGCCCGGACGCTATATGGTGATCCTCGAGCCGACGGCGGTCGGCGAGCTCGCCCAATGGCTGATGTGGATGCTGCGCGCGCGACCCGCCGACGAGGGCCGCAGCTTCTTCTCGCGCCCCGGCGGCGGAACGCGGCTCGGCGAGACTTTGTTCAGCCCGCAATTGTCCATCCGCTCCGATCCCGGGGATGCGAATGCGCCTGAGGCGCCCTTCGGCGACGAAGGCCTCGCCCAGGAGCCGCGCTTCTGGGTGGAGCAGGGCGTGGCGCGGACCCTCGCGCGCCCGCGCTTCTGGGCGCAGAAGACCGGCGCGGAGGCGGTTCCTCCGGCGGCGAATTTCACCGTGGCGGGCGGGACGACGAGCCTCGAGGAGATGATCCGCGGCGTGCGGCGCGGCATATTGGTGACGCGCTTCTGGTACACCAATCTCGTCGAGCCGCGCAGCCTGCTGCTCACCGGGCTGACGCGCGACGGCAATTTCCTCGTCGAGAATGGCGAGATCGTCGCCCCCGTGCGCAATATGCGCTTCAATGAAAATCTCGACGGCGTCTTCTCGCGCATAGCGGCGATCGGCGCGAGCGAGCGCGTGAAGACGGAGATGGGAGGCGCGACGATCTGTGCGCCGCCCATGCTGATCGAAGGCTTCGAATTCTCGTCGAAATCGAGTGGAATTTGAAAATCGGCGCCGTGGTGTGACGCGCGTCCTCGGGCTCGCCGCCGCCTCACGAGGCGCGCGGCGCCTCGTCATAGGATTTCTCTTCCACGATCGCCGAGCCGCATGCAAGATTGATGCGCTTCTTCAGCGCCGCGCGATGGTCGTTGCGCTGATAGACGCTGCGCGCGAGAGCGATGAATTCATCGCCGAAATCGCTGCGCTTCTCGCAATTGCGAATGCGATCCTCGATCTCCCACAGTGCGAGATTGGTGTCCTTCAGCTCGTCCGCCAGCGCGTCGAGCGCGCCGCCGGCGAAGCCGCGATCGTCGCGCAGGCCCGCCAGCAGCGACAGCTCGCGCGCCACATTGGCGCGCTTGGCGGCGTCGGCGATCTTCTCCGACTTTATCTCGAGAATCGTGATGCGATCGATGAGATCGCCGACCGAGCCCGGAATGAGAATGGCGTCGGCCTCGGCCGGACGCGCATGCGGCGCCGCGAGCGCGCGCGCCATGCGCGCGAAGACGTCGCTCCAATCGCCACGCGCGCTCTGACGGAACAACCGCGCGCTGTGATACCAGGGGCTGTCCTCGCGCTCCAATTGCCAGCGCCATTCCGGCGCATGCTTGATCGCGATCCACACCGGCTTGCCGAGCGCGCCGGCGAGATGGGCGATGGAGGTGTCGATCGTCACGACGAGGTCGAGGTTTTCGATGACCGCCGCCGTGTCGACGAAAGCGTCCGCGCCGGCGTCGAAATCGTCGCCGAAAGACATGACGCGCATCGGCGCCGCGCGCAATTGATCGGCGCCGAAATTCTTCTGCAGGCTGTAGAGCCGCACGCCGGCGACGCCGCCGAGCGGCGCGAAGGCCGAGAGCGGCGCGGCGCGCGCATGGTCGGAGCGCGAATGCGCGCTGCCGTGCCAGGCGACGCCGACCTTCAATCCCTCGCCGGAGAGACGCTCGCGCCACAGCGCGACGCGCTCCGGCTCGGCGCGGAGATAGGCGTCGCCCGGTATCGTCTCGGCGCGCGTTCCGAAGGCGCGCGGCAGGCTGCACAGGGTCACGCAATAATCATAGGCGGCGTCTTCGGCCGGCGCAGCGACGATCTCGACCGTCTCGCCGAGGCCGCGCATCAGCCGTTGCAGCGCGGGGCGGCAATGAAAGGCGACCTTCGCGCCCGCCTGCGCCAGCAGCGGCGCGTAACGAATGAATTGCAGCGCGTCGCCGAGGCCCGCCTCGTCCAGAATGAGGATCGATTTGCCGGCGATGGGCTCGCCGCGCCATTCCGGCCAGCGATAGCCGACCTCGGCCTTGGGGCGATCGTCGAGCACCCAGCGATGCTCGAACAGCTCGAGGCCTTCTTCGAACTCGCCGCGCAGCAGCAGCAATGAGCCCTTATTGGCTTTCGTCTCCGAATGGCGCGGATCGATGGCGAGCGCGCGGTCGAACGCCGCCCGCGCCTCGTCGAAGCGGCCGAGCTCTTTCAGCACGATGCCGCGGCCGCAATGCGTGTCCGCCTCGCCGTCGCAAAGACGCAGGGCCTCGTCGAAAGAGGGAAGCGCCGCATCGAGCTCGGAGCGGCGCATCTCCACCATGCCGCGGCAGCGCCACGCCAGCGCGAAGCCGGGATCGGCCGCGATCGCGGCGAGCGCCGCGGCGTGCGCCTCGTCGAGCCGGCCGAGCTCGAACAGGCTCATGCCGCGATTGGTGAGAAGCTTGGGATCGCTCGGCGCCAGCGCGAGCGCCTCGTCGAAAGTGGCGAGCGCGGCGACATGGCGCTTGGCCTCGTGCAGCGCATTGGCTTTCGTCAGCAGCGCCGGGACATGGCCGGGCGCAATGCTCAGCACCGTGTCGCAGAAAGAGACGGCGTCCTCGAAGAGGCGCAGCGCGATGAGCGCGGACAGCGCGCCATCCGCCGCGTCCAGGCAGGAGGGATCGAGCGCGAAGGCGCGCGCGAAGCAATCGAGCGCCTCCTCATGGCGCGCGAGGCGCGCGAGCGAGACCGCTTTGTTGCGCAGCGGCACGGGGTCGGAGGGGAGAAGCGCTATGGCGCGGTCGTAATCCTCGATCGCGCGCGCGTCCTCGCCGATGGCGTGCAGCGAAAGGCCGCGATTGGCGAGAGCCTGCGCATGGTTCGGCGCCCGCGCCAGCACGCGCCCATAGGCGTCGACGGCGTCCGCGCCGCGCCCGGCCATTTGCAGCGCCGCGCCGTAATTCAGCCATCCCTCGACATTGCCCGGATCGAGCCGCAACGATCGTTCGTGATCGGCGATCGCCGCATCGGGGCGCCCGGATTTCTGCAACGCCACCGCGCGGCCATAGAGCGCCTGCGCATGGTTGGGATCGATGGCGATCGCTCTGCCGAAATGCTCGATCGCCGCAGCGTCCTGCCCCAGCGAGACGCGAATGAGGCCGGCGAGATAGCTCGCGAAGGCATGCGTGTCGACGAGCGCGCGGGATGCGTCGATTTTACGCAGCGCGGTCTTCAGATCGTCCGCCTGCAGGCTGGCCATGAGATCGGCGAGAAACGCGCTCGCCTCCGCCGGCCGTGGCGCCGAGGCTATGCGGCGCTTCTGCTGTTTCGATTTCAACGCGAAAGCCTCGTCGAAGAGGAGCGAGTCCTTCGACTAGCGAGACGAGCTTGTCTCGAACTGACGTTACAAAGTTTCATTCGTTGCGCCATTGCGACGCAGCGACGAATTGTGAGGCGTTAGTGATGCCGAAACTTCCCAAATCGCTTAATCGATTGCTATCGGGAATGCGCAAATCGATTCGCCGACATTTGGAAGCGGCGCCCCCGATGGTTAACGAATTGCGGGAGCAGAGGATGACCGAGTCTATGAAGAGTGGCTCGACGCTGGACGACAGTTTGGCGTTCATGGAGATGAACGAGTCCGCCCGCTCCGCACTTCGTCAGGTCAAGCCTGTCATCGCGCGGGCGCTCGGTCCTGCTCTCGACGCCTTCTATGAAAAGGTTCGCGGCGATTCGAAATTGCGCGGCTTCTTCTCGGATGAGCGCCATATGGCGGCGGCGAAATCCGCGCAGACGCGTCATTGGGCGCAGATCACCGAGGCCGAGTTCGGCTCGGAATATGTGCGCATGGTGACGGCCGTCGGTCAGGCGCACGCCCGCATCGGCTTGGAGCCGAGCTTCTATATTTCGGCCTATGCGCTCATCACCGAGCGGTTGATCCAGGCCATCGTCGAGGACAGCCTCTCGGGCTCCATGCTCGCCGGCAAGACGCGCATCGATCGCACCTCCCGTTGCGTGGCGGCGTTGGTCAAGGCCGTGTTCCTCGACATGAATCTCTCTGTGTCGGTCTATCTCGACGTGCTGCGCGAGGAGCGTCGCGTCGCCGAGGCGCGGCGCGGGGAAGCAGAGGCGCATCAGAGCCATGCGATCGGCGTGATGGCGCATGCTCTGGAGGAGCTGGCGCGCGGCGATTTGCAGCGGCGCGTCGTCGACAAGCTCGATGGCGGCTTCGACAAGATCAAGGAAGATTTCAACAATGCGGCCGCCAAGCTCGCGACCGCCTTCGCCGATGTCGGCGACTCGGCCAGCGCGATCCGCTCGTCGAGCGTCGAGATCGCCAAGGCGTCCGACAATCTCGCGCGCCGCACGGAGGCGCAGGCCGCCAATCTCGAGGAGACGGCCGCCGCGCTCGAGCAGATCACGGCGACGGTCAATAAGACCGCCGACAGCACGCGCCACGCCAGCGAGGTCTTCGATGTGACGCGGAAAGACGCCGAGAAGGGCGGCGTCATCGTGCGCGATGCGGTGGAGGCGATGCGACGCATCGAGAATTCGACGCGCGATATCGGCAAGATCATCGGCGTCATCGACGAGATCGCCTTTCAGACCAATCTTCTGGCGCTCAACGCCGGCGTCGAGGCGGCGCGCGCGGGCGAGGCCGGGCGCGGCTTCGCCGTGGTCGCCTCCGAAGTGCGCGCGCTGGCGCAGCGCTCGGCCGACGCGGCCAAGGAGATCAAGGCGCTGATCGCCGCTTCGACCTCGCAGGTCGAGAATGGCGTCGTGCTGGTGACTGAGACGGGCGCGGCGCTGGAGCGCATCGTCTCGCAGGTCGGCGAGGTGAGCCGCGTGGTGATCGACATCGCCGCCGGCTCGCGCGAGCAGGCGACGGGCCTCACCGAGGTGAACCGCGCGGTCGGCCAGCTCGACAGCATGACGCAGCAGAACGCCACGATGGTCGAGGAGACGACGGCGGCCAGTCACAGTCTCAGCCATGAGGCGGAGGAACTCGCGGGCCTCATCTCCGTGTTTCGTCTCGAGCGTGGCGAAAGCGCGCGGCCGGCTTCCGCTCCGCGCGCCAGCGAGCGGCGCGTCGAGGCGTCGCCGGCGCGACGGCGCGTCGCCGCCGCGGGCGGGCGCGGCGCCGCATCTCCCACCGCCGACGAAGGCTGGGAGGAGTTCTGATCGCGCGCATTTTGAAAAAAATCGCCCGCAATTCACGTTGAAACGATGCGCCAGATGCTTGATCTGGCGCATTTTTTTATTGCTCGACCGACATGGTCGAGCAGGCGACGCGCTAAGTAGTTTCCACAGGCAGCTTGCCGTGCGCGCCTGTCATACAAGCCCACCGATCCCTTCGCGAGGCGCAAGCGCTCGCCTCCAGATCGAGCCCGAGCGCGCTTCGCCGACGGCTCGAACGCGACACTCGCGCAGCGCATCACGCCGCGCGAGCGAGTCCCGCGGTCGCGCCGTGGCGGGAACGACCGTCCCGGCGCGGGCGTCCACGACGCCCGCGCTTCGCGGAAGGGGAGAGGATGTCGGTGGACGAACAGGGCGATCAGCTTCAGGACATCGAGGATCTGCGACGGCTTCTCCTCGAGGCCGGGCAGAGTCGCGACGTCCTCGGCGCAGACGCGACGCCGACAGCTTCACGATTGCCGCGCGAGGGCTACCAGTCGCCGCGCGAGGGCTCGGAACCGCCGCGCGAAGGCTCCGAGCATTTCTGTCGCAGGCTGCTCGAGCAGATGCGCGAGGGCTCGATCGAGCTCGCGCCCGATGGCGCGATCCTGCATTGCAATCGCCAGTTCCGCGAGATGATCGGGCGCCCTGCGGCGCAGCTCATCGGCGACAGCGTTCTCGACCATGTCGCGTCCGATCAGCGTGAGCGCTTCGCCGCATTCTTCGCGGCGCCGGAAGCGGCGAGCGGCGAATTCGAGTTTCGTCGCGCCGATGGCTCGATGCTGGCGGTGAGCGTCGCGCTCGGCGCGCCGGCGGAAGATGCGCGGCCGCGGCTCGCCATCGTCACCGACCTCACCCAGACGAAATGGATGGAGCGCTCCTTCGCGGCGACCGAGGCGCTGCGCGAGCGCGAGAAATGGTCGCGCCTCGCGGTGGCGGCGGGCGGCGTCGGCACATTCGACGTCGATCTCATCACCGGCGCGAACCGCTTCTCCGTCACCATGCATGAAATTCTGGGATTGGCGCCCGATCAGCCGCTCGGCTTCGCCGAGGCCGACGCCATGCTGTTCGAGGCCGACAAGCAGGATTTCGAGCGCAAGTTCCTCGCCGCCTGCGCGGGCGCGAAGAATGGCGAATGGAGCCATGAGATGCGTATCAGGCGCATGGACGGCGCCCTGCGCTGGATCGCTCTCGCCGGACAATTCGAGTTTCGCCGCAGCGCGCGCGGCGTCGTCGCGACGCGCGCGATCGGCGCCGTGATCGATGTCACCGATCGCCGCGAGATCGAGGATTCTCTGCGCCGCAGCAATGAGCGCCTGCGCCTCGCGCTCGCCGCCGGCGCCATCGGCAGCTGGGAATACGACGTCGCCGCGGATGTCACCGAGGCCGACCAGAAATATCGCGAAATCTATGGCTTTCCCGCCGATATGCCGCTCGCGCCGGAAATCGTCTTCGGCATCGTGCATCCCGACGATGTCGCGGGGCTGCGCGCATCCGTGCGATCGGCGCTCGATCCGCATGGGGAAGGGCGCTATCAGGCGGAGTTTCGCATTCGCAGAATGAGCGACGGCGCTCTGCGCTGGATCGCCTGTTGGGCGCAGGCCTTGTCGGAGAACGGCCGCGCCGAGCGGCTCATCGGCGTCGTCAGCGACATCACCGAGAAGAAGGCGACGGAGGGCGAATTGCGCGAGAAGGCGCGGCTCGCCGACCAGCTCGCCGGCATCGCCGCCTCCGTGCCCGGACTCATCGCCTCTTATCGCCTCGGCGCGGACGGCAAGGCCTCCATGCCCTACGCCTCGCCCAATGTCGAAGATATCTATGGCATGGATGCGGAGTCGCTGCGGCAGGGCGTCGACGAAAAATTCGCGCGCGTGCATCCCGATGATCTGCTGCGCGTGCGCGCCAGCATCGAGGAATCGGCGCGCGCCCTGACCGTGTGGCGCGAGAGCTATCGCTACGATCATCCGCACAAGGGCTGGATATGGGTGGAGGCGCAATCGCGGCCGACGCGCGAGCCCGATGGCGCGACGCTGTGGCACGGCTATCTGCAGGACGTCACCGAGCGCAAGCGCATCGAGCAGGCGCTGGTCGACAAGGAGGCGCGTCTCTACGCCACGGTCGAAGGCGCGCATGACGCGATCCTCACCGTCGACGAGAAAGGCGCGATCCAGTCGCTGAACTCCGCCGCCGTGCGCATGTTCGGCTACGCCAAGGCGGAGGCGATCGGCGCGCATGTCGAGACGCTGGTTCCGGTGCGTCTGTTCGGCGGCCGCAAGGCCTGTGTCGGCGCGCGCTTCTCCGAGGGGCCGGAGACGCTCGGCAATGTCGTCGAGACGCAGGGCCGCCGCAAGGATGGCGCGCTGTTTCCGGTCGATCTCGCGGTCAGCGAAGCCTCCTATCACGGACGCCGTCTCTATATCGCCTTCATCCGCGATCTCACCGAGCGGCGCAAGATCGAGGCGCGGATGCAGAAGCTGCACGCCGAGCGGCTCGACGCCGTCGGCGAGCTCGCGGCCGGCCTCGCGCATGAGCTCAATCAGCCGCTCTCGGCGACCGCCATCTATCTGAAGGCGGCGCGGCGTCTCTTGCAAATGCCCGTCGATCAACGCCCCGCCAATGTCGAGGACGCGCTCGACAACGCCGCGACGCAGATCGTGCGCGCCGGCCAGATCATCGCGCATCTGCGCGAGTTCATCTCGCGCGGCGAGCCGGACAAAACTCTTCAAAACCTGCACGACATCCTCGACGAGGCGCAAGAGCTCGTCATCGTCGAAGCCAAGCAGTCGAACATAAATGTCGTCTTCCGCCTCGACGCGGCCGATGACCGCATTCTCGCCGATCGCGTGCAGATCAAGCAGGTTCTCGTCAATCTGATGCGCAACGCCCGCGACGCTATGGGCGTCTCGCGCATGCGCAAGATGACGATCTCGACGTCGCTCGCGGGCCGGTCGATGATCCGGCTCGATGTGGCAGACACCGGCGCGGGCCTCAGCGAGGAAGCGCGCGCGAGCCTGTTCGAGCCCTTCGCGACGACGAAGCCCAACGGCCTCGGCGTCGGCCTGACGATCGCGCGGTCGATCGTCGAGGCCCATTACGGAAAAATATGGGCCGGTCCCAACAGCGACGGCGGCGCGACGTTCAGCTTCACGCTGCCGCTCGCCGCGATGGAGGAGGAAGAGTGAGCGAGCCGACCGTCCATATCATCGACGACGACGCCGCCGTCCGCGATGCGCTGCGCTTGCTATTGACGACCGAAGGCCACGACGTCGTGACGCATGGATCGGCCGTCGACTTTCTCGCCGATGTCGATCGCGCGGCCATCGGCTGCATCGTCACCGATGTGCGAATGCCGGAGATGACCGGCATAGAGCTGCTGCTGAAGGTGAAGACGATGGGACTGTCGCTGCCGGTCGTCGTGATTTCCGCTCACGCCGATGTGCCGCTCGCCGTCCAGGCGATGAAGGAGGGCGCGCTCGATCTGCTGGAGAAGCCCTTCACCGACGAATCCCTCCTGACCGCGGTGCGCCAGGCGCTCGCCTATGACAGCGGCAAGCGGGCGCGCGACCTCCAGGCGCAGGAGATTCAGCGCCGCCTCACCGCGCTGACCAGCCGCGAGAACGAGGTGCTGGCCGGGCTGCTGCGCGGCCAGCCCAATAAGATCATCGCCCATGAGCTCGGCATCAGCGTGCGCACCGTCGAGGTGCATCGCGCCAATGTGATGGCCAAGATGCAGGCCGGCAGCCTGCCGGAGCTCGTGCGCATGTCGCTCATCCAGGGATCGCGCGCCGAGCGCGAGGCGGAGGGCCAGAGCGAGGCGCCGCAGGAAGGATGATGCGGCGACGCATCCGTTCTGCTACTGTTCGCGCATAGGTAGAGAAATATGAGATTTCACGCAGGCCCTTGCAAGTCCGGCGACGGAATCGGATGGTCTAGGGCGCATTTTGGAACGGAAACGCCTGTGTTTCGATCGCCTATCGCCGCCCCGCGACCCAGAGCCATATTGGTCTGCATCGCCGAAAGGCGCCTTCCGCGAGAGCCGCGGCCGGCGCGATCACAGAACGCGCTCGAGACATGGGGCGCGACGCTGCTGCGACGATGGGAGGCGGCGGGCCTGCCCGTCGTCTTCGTCGAGCCCGATCTCGCTCTGCAGAGGGCGGGCTCTTCCACCGTGGAGTCGCCGCGCTTCGCCGCGGAAAGCGCCGCTGTCCCCCGGCGGCCGGCGGCGGGCGACGCCGTGCTGCGGGCGGAGGGTCCGTCGCTGCTGCGCGACGCCGGCTTCGTGCGGCTCTTCGAGCGTCTCGGCGGCCCTTTGCTGATTCTCCTCGGCGACGAGCTCGGCGATCTCGCCATGGCGACGGCGATCGACGGCTTTCTCGCCGGCCATCCGATCATCGTGGTCAAGGACGCTTCGCCCTTTCCGCTCGACTGCGAGGCGGAGATCATGGCGACGCGCGCCGCGGCGTTGCCGCTCCTATCCTGCTTCGCCCGGCTGATGGGCGCGGACGATCTGGCGCGGGAGTGGACCGGCGTCGATTGATCTGCGTCCGGCGGCGACGGGCGCTCGCTTCCGCGCGCTCGCTTGCGCGCGCTCGCTCCGGGCGCTTGTTTCCGCGCGCTCCTTGGGCCAGTCTCCGCCCGCGGCGCAACTGAGCGAGGCAGGGGAGCGAAGAATGGACATCAAGGAGCGGCTGAAGGATATAGCCGAGCGCGCCAAGCGCATTATCGTGTCGCCCAAGACGGAATGGGCGGCGATCGAGGCGGAGCCGACGACCGCGCTCGATCTCTACCGAAATTACATCCTCTATCTGGCGGCGGTGCCGGCGCTGGCCAATTTCCTCGGCGGCTGGCTGTTCGGCTTCTCGCGCGGCTCCAGCGTGGTGCATTACTCGTTTGTCACCGGCCTCATGCGCGCCGCTCTGCAATATGGGCTCGGCCTGCCGCTGCTCTATGGCGTCGCTCTGGCGCTCTCGCTGCTCGCGCCGAGCTTCGAGGGCAAGCGCGACGATCTGCGCGCGCTGCAGCTCGTCGCCTATTCCTACACGCCCATCTGGCTCGCCGAGATTTTCGGCCTCATTCCGGGCCTGCGCTGGCTCGACGTGCTCGGCGTCTACGCCGTCTATCTCTTCTATATGGGCGTCTCGCGGATGATGCGCAGCAAGGAGGAATATTCGGACGTCTACACGGCGGCCGGCCTCGTGCTGGGCATAGTGGGAGCCTTTTTGCATGGCATGATCGTCCATATACTGGTTCCGACGCCGACGCCGTGAGGCGAGGCCTCTCGCTCCCTCTGGAGTCATTCCGGTTCCGATCGAGCCGGGATGACTCGCATCTCTCGGCTCGGTCGTGCTTTCTTCCGGCGAGCCGGCTCCCGCTTCGCTCGAAACGCTCTTAACGCGCGACGGCTTCGAAATAGGATTATCGTCCGCCCGCGCCGAAGCGCCCGGCGCCTCGCGGCGGCGGGAGAGGAGGGGCGGCTCGGGACGCTCCGGCCCCTTTCGGCCGCAGCGCGAAGAATTATGCGTGGTTTCGGAGCGTCCCGAAACGCGGCTT
>NZ_DATBQF010000047.1:0-21790 GCF_036560965.1 Methylosinus sp.
GCGCGCCGGCCGCAGCTTCCGGTTCGCTCAGCTCAGCGGCGGCAAGGACCCTGACGACGTGTTGCGCGAGCAGGGTTCGGCGGCGCTGAAGGCCCAGCTCGGCAAGACCATGCCCTTCGTCGAGGCGCTGTTTCGCCGCGAGTGCGACCTTGCCCCGCTCGATACGCCGGAGCGACGGGCCGACCTGCGGGCCCGGCTGCGCGCCGCCGCCCAGGCGATCGCCGATCCCGATCTGGCCGGCGAATACCGTCGCACCCTGGACGCCCTCTATGCGCGCCTGTTCGCGCCGCCGGCGAATGCCGCCCGCATCCCCGCTGGCGGCCGCCGGCGATGGCGCGACGCACCCTTCATCGCTCCCTCAACCGCCGAGGGCCGCGCCGGGGCCAAGCGGCTGGCGCGGGCCCTGGCGCCGGGACCGGCCGCCCTTGCGCATTGGGCGATCCTCGACCCGGCGGTGGTGGACGACCACCTGGAGGCCCTCGCAGAGCATGGCTTCGGCGATCCGGCCTTGGCCGAACTGGCCGGGACCATCGTCCGCCTGCGTCTGTCCGCCGAACGTCTTGACAGCGACGCCCTCCAACGCCATCTGGCCGAGAGCGGATTTGCGCTGCTGAGCGACATCGACCGGGCCGCCGCGCAATCGGGCGCGCCCTTCATGAAACCGGATGTCACCCTCACCGCCGCCAGATCCCAGTGGTCGCGCGCCATGGAGGCCATGTGCCGCCTGGCGGCGTTGGATGAAGCCTTGACCGCCGCCAGGGACGACTTGGTGGCGGGCGTCGATTCCTCCGCGCACCGAGCGCTCAAGCTCGGACGCGACCGGCTGAGACGGGCGATCGAGACGGGAACAATTTGGGCCGATGAGCCAGACGCCTGACAGCCCCTTGGCCGCGGGCTCACCTGGAACTGTCATCGACGGCGCCGCGGCGAGCGATTTTTCGGAGAGAGGCATGACCAACACCACGACCGTCGAGGCGCCTGAGGCCCCGCCCGCGCCGGACGGGCCGCTGCTCGACCTCACCGACGCCGGGGTCAAGAAGTTCATCAAGCAGGCCAAGGCGCGCGGCTATGTGACCATGGACGAGCTGAACAAGGTGCTGCCCTCCGACGAGGTGACCTCCGAAGCCATCGAGGACACCCTGGCCATGCTCTCGGAGATGGGCGTCAACGTCGTCGAGGCCGAGGAGGAGCCGGCCGAGGGCGGCGAAGTCGCGGTGCGCGAGGAGACGGCTGTCGCCGAAACCCCCGGCAAGCCGAACGCCTTCGACCGCACCGACGATCCGGTGCGCATGTACCTGCGTGAGATGGGTTCGGTGGAGCTGCTCTCCCGCGAGGGCGAGATCGCCATCGCCAAGCGCATCGAGGCCGGACGCGACACCATGATCCGCGGCCTTTGCGAAAGTGCGCTGACTTTCGAGGCGATCATGGTCTGGCGCGAGGAACTGGCCGGCGGCCGCATCCTCCTGCGCGAGGTGATCGATCTGGAACAGACCTACGGCGGCCAGGTCGCCCAGGCCCTGTCGGACGCCGCCGTCGCCGGCGAGGCCCACGACGATGCCGATGCGGTGCGCGCCGAACCGGGCGAAGAGGGTGCGCCCCCTGTCGGCGAAGATGATGACGACTTCGATGACGGCGCCGGGCCGACCATCAGCGCCATGGAAGGCGAGTTGCGCGAAGGGGTGATGGCCACCCTCGACGCCATCGCCGGCGAGTTCGAATCGTTCCGCCGCCTGCAGGAGCGTCTGGTGGAGCATCGCCTGCGCGGCGGTGATCTGCCGGAAGACGAGCGCGCGGCCTACGAGGCCGCCACCACCGCCATCGTTCACCACCTCAAGACCTTGAAGCTCAACAACAACCGCATCGAGGCTCTGGTCGATCAGCTGTATGCCATCAACAAGCGGCTGATGGGGCTGGAGGGCCGGCTGCTGCGCAGCGCCGACGGCTACGGCATCTCGCGCCCGGAGTTCCTCAAGGCCTATTACGGTTCGGAGCTGGATCCGGCCTGGCGCGAGAAGGTCAAGCCGCTGGGCGTGCGCTGGGCCAAGTTCGTCGAGCACGACGCCCGCCAGATCAACGCCATCCGCCAGGAGATCGCCGCCCTGGCCACCGAATCCGGGGTGCCGATCGACGATTACCGTCGCATCGTCCATACGGTGCAGAAGGGCGAGCGCGAGGCCCGTCAGGCCAAGAAGGAGATGGTCGAGGCCAACCTGCGCCTGGTGATCTCGATCGCCAAGAAGTACACCAACCGTGGCCTGCAGTTCCTGGACCTGATCCAGGAGGGCAACATCGGCCTGATGAAGGCGGTCGATAAGTTCGAGTATCGCCGCGGCTACAAGTTCTCCACCTACGCCACCTGGTGGATTCGCCAGGCCATCACCCGCTCGATCGCCGATCAGGCGCGCACCATCCGCATCCCGGTGCACATGATCGAGACCATCAACAAGATCGTCCGCACCTCGCGCCAGATGCTGCACGAGATCGGCCGCGAGCCGACGCCGGAGGAGCTGTCCGAGAAGCTCGCCATGCCGCTGGAGAAAGTGCGCAAGGTGCTGAAGATCGCCAAGGAGCCGATCAGCCTGGAGACGCCGATCGGCGACGAGGAGGATTCGCATCTCGGCGATTTCATCGAGGACAAGAATGCGATCCTGCCGATCGAGGCGGCGATCCAGTCCAATCTTCGCGAGACGACGACGCGCGTATTGGCCTCGCTGACGCCCCGCGAGGAGCGCGTGCTGCGCATGCGCTTCGGCATCGGCATGAACACCGACCATACGCTCGAGGAGGTCGGCCAGCAGTTCTCGGTGACGCGCGAACGCATTCGCCAGATCGAGGCGAAGGCGCTGAGGAAGCTGAAGCACCCCTCGCGCTCGCGGAAGCTGAGGAGCTTCCTGGACAATTGAGTTCCGGGAGTTTCCTGCTTTTGCGGCAGGCGATGGGATGATCGATGGCGAGCCGAGCTCCCCGCGTTCGGCTCGCGAAAGCGCTTTCCGCAATAGAATCGTTCGAGCGAACAGAAATTCGTGCGCGATCCGATCAAACTGGATCGGTCGGCCCTCTAGCGGTCAGGCCTCCAAATATTCCGCAACGGCCGTCGGAGACGGAATCGGCAGCCCGTCCGCCGAGAGGCCATCGATATGGAAGCGGATGGCTTCTCGCAGCTCTTGCTCGACAGAGGCGACGGTTTCGCCCGTCGCGATGCAGCCGGGCAGGTCCGGAACATAGCCGGAGTAATTGTCGCCCGCCTTTTCGATCACGACCGCGTATCGCATCACTTCTCCTCCCTGATTCTCGCCTGCTTCAAAATGCTGCCCAATGTTCCCGGCGCCACATCATCGGACGGCTTGCCTGCGACTGTCGCGCGCCCCGGCTTCGATGGATGCTTGAATTGTCGATGACTGCCGCGAGTGGCCACGAGAATCCAGCCATCCTCCTCCAGTAGACGAATCACGTCTCGAACCTTCATCATGCGGGCCGCGCCTCGCCTCGAAACACCTCGACAATATCGGTCTTTCTGGCCGCTCGCACATCTATTTCTTCGTCTTGCGCAGGGTGATCGCCTCGAAGCCATGGATAAAACAGCCCCGAGCCGAGCCGAACCGCTCTCCGGGCGCAAGCGTAGCGGCGTCGTCTATACTCCCGCCCCCATCGCCCGCTTTCTCGTCGCGCGCACCATCGCGCTCTCGCTCGACGAGCGGCGCGCCGCGCTACTCGCGCAGCATGACGGATGCGAGACGCTCGCCTTCTGGCGCGCATGGCGCGAATCGCTGCGCGCATTCGCGATCGTCGATCCCGCTTGCGGCGAGGGCGCGCTGCTCGAGGCCGCCTTCGACGAAATGGCGCGACGCTATGAAGAAACGGCGCATGCGCTGACCGCGCTCGGCGAGACGATCGCGCTCGATACGGCGCGCGAGACGCTCGCCGATAATCTCTTCGGCGTCGACATCGACGCGCGCGCGATCGCGGCCGCGCGCCGCGCGCTCTCGAGCCGAAATTCGACGACGAGCGAGACTGAAGGCGCGCGGTCCGAGGCGGCGGCTGGACGGCGAGCCTTCAGGCGCGCTCCCGAGCAGACGTCTCCGCACCTGCATGCCGGCGACAGCCTCATCGACGCGAGCGCGGGCGGCTTCGACTGGCGCGCCGCCTTCCCGGATATCATCGCGCGTGGGGGCTTCGACATCGTCCTCGGCAATCCGCCCTATGTGCGGATGGAATATCTCAAAGAGGCCAAGCCCTATCTCGCGCGACATTACGCCGTCGCCGCCGAGCGCGCCGATCTCTACGCCTATTTCTTCGAGAAAGGCGTGCGACTGCTCAAAGACGGCGGACGGCTCGGCTACATTTCCTCGTCGAGCTTCTTTCGCACCGGCGCCGGCGAGAGCTTGCGCCGCTTCCTCACGCGCAATGCGACGATCGAGAGCGTCGTCGATTTCGGCGATTTGCGCGTCTTCGACGGAGTCGTCACCTATCCCGCCATCGTGACGCTGAAAAAGAGCGCCGAGCGCGGCGACGTCTTCTTTCTCCTGCTGAAGGATCGCAAGCCGGAGACGCTCGAAACAGCCTTCGCGGAGAGCGCGCGGCCCATGCCGCAGGCGCGGCTCGGCGCGTCCGTCTGGCGCTTCGAGCAGGAGGCGCTGGCGCTTCTGCGCGACAAGATCGCGCGGGGCCGCAAGACGCTGCGCGAGGCCTATGGATCGCCGCTCTGGGGGATCAAGACGGGGCTCAACGCGGCTTTCGTGCTCGACCGCGCGACGCGCGATGCGCTCGTCGCCGCCGATGCGCGCAACGCTGCGATCTTAAAACCCTATTGTCGCGGCGCGAGCATCGGGCGCTGGCGCGCGATCAGCGAGGACTGGCTCGTCGATACGTCGAAAGGCGCTCTCGACATCGCCGATTATCCCGCCGTGGAAGCATGGCTCGCGCCGCTGCGCGAGCGGCTCGAAACCCGCGCGACGCAACAGCGATGGTTCGAGCTGCAGCAGGCGCAGCGCGCCTATCGCGCGCGCTTCGCGGGCCCGAAGATCGTCTTTCCGGATATTTCACAAGGGCCGAAATTCGCGCTCGACGAAAGCGGCGGCCTCATCGACGCGACCGCCTTCTGCCTGCCCTGCGCCGATCTCGCGCTGCTCGCCTTTCTCAACTCGCGGCTCTGCTGGTTCGTGCTGCATTCTGTGTCCAATCCGCTGCGCGGCGGCAAATGGCGGCTGCGGCTCAAGGCGCAATATCTGGAGCCGCTACCGCTCCCCGATCTCGAACCGCCGACGGCGGAGCGGCTCGCGACGCTGGCGCGGGCCAATTGCGAGGCCGCCCGGCGGCGCGGCGAGACCGGCGACGCCGACGAGGCCGCGCGCCTCGCGAGCGGGATCGAAGCGCGGGAGCGGGAGATCGACGCGATGATCTACGACTGCTTCGGTCTTTCGGCCGAGGAGGCCGCTTTGCTCGAATCCTCGCTCGCCGGCCAATATTGACCGGCGAAATCCCGCCCCGACTGCGATATATTGCGCCGCATGAACCCGCATCTGCGCCCGACAGGCCTTCCGCTCGAGACCCAGGTCGCCGAGGGACTCCCCCGGCGTTGCAGGAGCGTCGCGGAGATGGTCCGCGCCGGCATCATCGACGAAGACGAGCGGATCGGCGGGGAGGTCGCGCCGATGTCGCCGAAGGGCGTGCGGGAAGTCTGGGTCCTCGACGCCCCGAAGGCCATGACCCGCGTCCATCGCCGGCTCGACGCCGCCTGCTGCGCCGAGATCGTCACACTCCCGGGCTCCGCGCGCCTTGCGCGCGCCCGAGCTCACCTTCAGCCTCGCGGAGCTCGGCGTAACGCCCGGCGCGGATAGACAGTGATTCCCATGACCATGCCATCGACGAGCGTCGCGCTGCTGCGCGGGTTTCTGCGCAAATGTCCGAATTGCGGGTCCGCCGCTCTGTTCGACGGCTATCTGAAGCGCGTGGACGTCTGTCCGCATTGCGCGGAGAGCTTCGTGGGCGTCGACGCCGACGATGGGCCGGCCTGGCTGACCATCGGCCTCGTCGCCCATATCATCGTGCCGCTGCTCATCTATCTGGAAACGCGCGGGACCCTGTCCTATGGCGCGGAGGCGGCGCTGCTGCTCTCGGTGACGACGCTCTGCACGCTGCTGCTGCTGCCGCTCTGCAAGGGCTTTTTCATCGCGGCCGTCTGGTCGCTGTCGCGCAAATCCGGCTGACCGCGCGATTCAGTCGTCGCGCGGCGCGGGCTCGCGCGGCTCCAGCGGATGGCCCGCCGCGGCCCAGCCATCGGTGCCGCGCGAGAACCAGGACACATTGGAATAGCCGAGCGCGAGCGCTCGCTTGGCGGCGTTCCACGACATCCAGCAATCGGCGAGACAGTAGAAGACCAGCGCGCGGCGCTTGTCTTTGGCCGTGGCTTGCGCGAGGCCGCTCTCGAAATAGCCGAGCGCGGCCGGCGACAATTCGCCATAGCCGGTCTCGGGGAGCCAGACGCTGCCCGGAATGTCGAAACGCGGCTTGTCGCGCCACACCGCATCGGGCGGCAGGCCGGCGGGCTTGGGCGGACGCGGCAGAACATCGATGAAAACCGCCGCCTTGTCCCGCCACAAGGCGAAAGCCTGCGGCGTGTCGATCGCGCCGGCGCCGCGCAGAGTGGCTGGGACGGCCGCGCGATAGTCGGAGAGCCTGTAGCCGTCCGGCTCCGGCGCGGGCTCCGCGGCGGCCGGCGCGACGGCGAACAACGCAAAGCCGATCGCGGCGACGGCTCGACGCGCGCTTTCCAGCCGCCGCGTCACGGCGCGGGCGCGATCGGCGCAGGCGTAGTCGGCGCAGGCGTAGTCGGCGATGGCGTGATCGGCGCGTCGGACTCGTCGGTCAGAGGCACGCCGAAATCAGCGAGCAATCGGTCGATCTCGTTCTGGTTCTGGGCGATGAGCCGATTGAGCGCGCGCTTCCACTCCTGATCGGAATGGCGCACGCCCATCGCGATGCGGTAGCTCATGCGCGCGCCCTTGTCCCCCGTGAGCAGGACCAGCTTCAGTCGGCCGCCCGACTGCTTCACATGATAGCCGGCGATCGGCCCCCAGAGAATAGCGACGTCGATTTCCTTATTGGCGAGATCGCGGATCATATCGGCCGCCGGCGCGTCGACGCGCGTGTCGACGACGAGCGGATAGGGCTTCACCGCCGCGAGCAGCCGATAGCGGGCCAGCAGATTGCCGGGCGGCGTGTTGGCGACGAGGCCGATGCGGCGGCCATTGGCGAGGCGCGGATCGGCGAGCGAGCTCAGCCCCTCGAGATCGGAGCCGGCGCGATAGACGACCGCATAGGACGTCCGGTAATAGGGATTGGTGGGCTGCACGAGATCGTCGCCCTGCGGCATCCCCATCACCACATCGCACAAATGCGCGTTGAGCGTGTTGCGGATGAAGCCGGTCGCGCCCGGATAATAGGAATAGGCCAACCCCTTGCCGAGCTTCTTGGCCAGCAGCTCGGCCAGCTTGTTCTCGAAACCTTCGCCGGCGCGATTGGAAAAGGGGAGATTGCTGGGGTCGGCGCAGACGCGCAGGACCTCTGGATCGACGAGCTCGATCGATCCTGCGGCGTCGTCCGGCCCGGACCGCGCGCGAACGCCCGGCGACTGGGAATAGGCAGGGGCCGTCGCGAGCAGGCTCGCGACGGCGACCAGGGAAAATGCAAAAAAGCGAGAAAGAAGGCGAGGCGACCGGAGAGACTTACCGAGTCTCCGGCCGACGCCGCCACCGGCCGGCCCTCGACCTCTCACTCGGCAACGTCTCGCCTCGCAACTCGCCTGGCGACATCTCACTTGGCGCTCATGCACTTCGTTTCGGCCTCGCCGAAAGCCGCGGGCTTCTCGGCCTTCTTCTCCGGACGGCCGCGGCCGACCGCTTCGGTCGAGCGGGCGCGGATATAGATATAGAGGTCGTCGATGTAGCACATGGCGTTCTTATTCTCGGCGAAAGCCGGCATGACGCTGTCATTGCCTGCCTGCTTGTTCTCGCGGCCGCCGATGACGATGCCCACGAATTCCGCATAGTCGAAATTCTTGAGCGAGTTCTTCAGCGCCGGCGCATAGGTCGAGCCTTCGGCGTTGGGGCCGTGGCAGACATGGCATTCGGAGTGATAGCGACGATAGCCGGAGAAAGTGTACCAGTCGACAGCGCCGTCCGCCTGGATCTTATAGGTCGGGTCGCCCTTGGCGTCGAACCATTTGCCGTCAACTTCCTTGACCGCGGTCGGGTCGCCCGGCGGTTCGGCCCGCACGGTCGTTCCTAAACCCATGAAGACGCTCAGGGCCAGAGCCCCGACGAGCGGCAGTCTCATTACTCGATCCTCCAGCAGTTTCCATCTACTCGAACATGCGGCGCCCGGCGACGCGCCAGAAGGCGTTCGCCGGGCGCCGAACTTATTTTTGGCCGACTCAGTTCGCCGGAGCGACGATCGGCAGAGCGTAATCGGGCAGCGAGAACACGGTCAGCACGCCGCCGAGAGCGGTGTAGTCGGACAGCGCCTTATAGCCGCCGACCGCGCCGAGGCCTTCGTTGCTCTTGGACAGGCCGGCCGCGAGGCCGATGCCGGCCCAGCCGCCGACGCCGGACAGAACCGCGACATACTGCTTGCCCTTGTGCTCATAGGTCATCACATTGCCGATGATGCCCGACGGAGTCTTGTACTTGTACAGCTCCTTGCCGGTCTTCACGTCGACGGCCTTCAGATAGCCCTCGAGCGTGCCGTAGAAGGCGAGCCCGCCGGAGGTGGTGACCGTTCCCGACCAAACCGAGAACTGCTCCTTGTTGGACCATACGATCTTGCCGACGCGAGCGTCCCAGGCGATGAAATTGCCCATGTGGCTGTCGCCGGGCGGCGGGAACATCTCCAGCGTCGCGCCGACATAGGGCTGACCCGCGGTGTAGCTGACGCGGAACGGCTCATAGTCCATGCAGACGTGGTTGGTCGGCACGTAGAACAGGCCGGTGTCGGGCGAGAAGGACGCGGGCTGCATGTCCTTGGAGCCGAGCGCCGCCGGGCAGACGCCCTTGCTGTTCACGTCCTCGCCGTTCTGCTCGGTCGAATATTTCGACACGACCAGCGGACGGCCATAGGTCGGGGAGCTCTTGTCCATATCGACCTTGCTCGCCCAATTGACGGCCGGATCGTATTTCTCGGCGACCAGCAGCTCGCCGGTCACGCGGTCGAGCGTGTAGCCGAAGCCGTTGCGGTCGAAGTGGACGAGCGTCTTGCGAGCCGCGCCGCCGATCGTCTGATTGGCGAGGATCATCTCGTTGATGCCGTCATAGTCCCATTCGTCATGGGGGGTCATCTGATAGACCCATTTGGCGACGCCGGTGTCGAGGTCGCGCGCCCAGATCGTCATGGACCAGCGGTTGTCGCCCGGACGCTGCTTCGGGTTCCAGGTCGAGGGATTGCCGGAGCCGTAATAGACGAGGTTCAGCTCGGGGTCATAGGAATACCAGCCCCAGGTCGTGCCGCCGCCGATCTGCCACTGATCGCCTTCCCAGGTCTTCAGCGACGAATCCTTGCCGACCGGCTTGCCGAGATAGGTGGTCTTCTCGGGGTCGAGCAGAACCTCGGAGTCCGGACCTTCCGAATAGCCGCGCCAGGCGAGGCTGCCATCCTTGATGTGATAGGCGGTGATGCTGCCGCGCACGCCGAACTCGCCGCCGGCGATGCCGACGAACACCTTGTCCTTCATGACATGCGGAGCGGCGGTCGAGGTGGCGCCCTTGGAGGGATCGCCATTCTTCACCGACCAGACGAGCTTGCCGGACTTGGCGTCGAGAGCGACGAGCGTGGTGTCGGCCTGGGCCAGGAAGATCTTGCCGTCGCCATAGGCGAGGCCGCGGTTCACCGTGTCGCAGCACATCACCGGAACGACGCTCGGATCCTGCTTGGGCTCATACTTCCAGAGGATCTTGCCTTCGTTGTTGAGGTCGAGGGCGTAGACGATGTTGGGGAACGGCGTATGGAGATACATCACGTCGCCGATCACCAGCGGCGCGCCTTCGTGGCCGCGCAGCACGCCGGTCGAGAAGCTCCAGGCCGGAGCCAGCTTGGCGACGTTCTCGGTGGTGATCTGCTTCAGCTTGGAATAACGAAGATTGGCGTAGTCGCCGGTCGGCAAAACCCAATCCTTCGGATTCTTCTGGAGCTCGAGCAGCTCGTCGGCGGCGTTCGCCACGCCGGCCCCGAACAGCGCGAGAATCCCCACCGAAGTCGACAACAACAGCTTATGCATGAGCTTTTCCTCCTGACGACATCACCGTGCAAAAGGCCCGGCCACGCCGCCGACATCGCGCCTTTCCGACGCCCTAAGGCTTTGGGAAGCCGTTTCCTCTTTTTTTGCCACGACGATCGGACGGAAACGCCGCGCCCGCAGCTCCGTCCATATCCTCGCTGAGACGCCTTCCGGTTCCCGGCCGGAAAGCCTCTTTTAGGTCGGAAACGGCGGGATAATATGTCGCACAGAATTGAAGCGCAATCCCCAAATCCCTTTCCCGACTTTCCTGATTTCTCGCATGAAACCCACGAAAAACAAGGTCGAAAAACCCATGCTGCAACGCACTATTCTACGGCTCGCCATCGCGCTGTTCTGTCTCTTCACGAGCGCCGCGAAAAGCTTCGAGCTGACCGAGATCGCGCCCGGCGTGCTCGTCCATCAGGGCCAGACCGCCTTGATGTCCCGCGACAACTCGGGCGACATCGCCAATCTCGGAGCGATCGTCGGCGACGAGGCGATCGCGGTCATCGACACGGGGGGAAGCCGCGTCGAGGGGGAGGCGTTTCTCGCTGCATTGCAACAGCGCTCGCCCAAGCCCATCCGCTATGTCGTCAACACTCATGTCCATCCGGACCATATTTTCGGGAATATTGCCTTCGCAGGCGCGGGAGCGATCTTCGTCGGGCACAAGAATCTGCCGCGCGCCATGGCGACTCGCGGGCCGCATTATCTCTCTTCTTTTCGCGAGGCGATGGGCGCGCTGGTCGATGATGTGAAACTGGTTCCGCCGAGCCTCACCGTCGAGCGCGAGACGATTCTCGATCTCGGGGGCCGCAAGATCACGCTGAAGGCCTGGCGCACCGCCCATAGCGACGCCGATCTCACCGTGCTCGATCCGCAGAGCGGCACGCTGTTCGCCGGCGATCTCCTGTTCCTGCGCCATGTGCCGATCGTCGACGGAAGCCTGCTCGGCTTCCTCGCCGTCGTCGACGAATTGCGCGCGATCGAGGCGGTCCGGGTCGTCCCCGGCCATGGGCCGGCGGTCGCTCCCTGGCCGCAGGCGCTCGATGCGCAGAAAGCCTATCTCGACCACCTCACCCGCGATTTGCGCGCCGACATCGCCAAGGGCGAGACGCTCGCCGAAGCGGTGCGGACGGCCGGCCGCGAGGAGCGGCCCAATTGGCTGCTCTTCGACGATTATCACAGCCGCAACGCCACGGCCGGTTTCGCCGAGCTCGAATGGGACGCCCCTTGAGCCCCCCGCATAGAGAGAGCTATGATTTCGAAAAAGCCGGAGGAACGCAGATGAGCCCTTGGACCGCGAGCCTTCCGGCTCGCAAGACGCCGCGCGAGAGCGAGCCCGAAGGCTCGCGGTCCGGTCGTCTTCGTCTCGCGACCGCGGCGGCCCTGTGCCTCCTGGCCGGCGCAGCGATGGCCCAGGAGCCCAAGATCGATCCATGGCCCGGCCTCGTCACCGATATATTCCACGACCGCGCGATCACGCCGCATGAGGGCGTGGTGGCGCTCGACGCGCCGAAGCGGGCCGAGGACGCCGCCATCGTGCCGATGACGATCACCCTCCTCGCGCCGGGCTTGCGCGCGGCGACGCTCGTCATCGACGAGAATCCCATGCCCATGGCCGCGGCCTTCTCCTTCGGCGACGGCGCGGGCGTCCAGAAGATCGAGACGCGCGTCAGGGTGAACTCCTACACCAATGTGCATGTCGTCGGCCGGACGGCGGATGACGCGCTGCATTCGGTGGTGAAATTCGTGAAGGCCTCGGGCGGCTGCTCGGCGCCGGCGATCAAGGACCAGGACGAGGCCGACGCCAATCTCGGCAAAATGAAATATCGCGAATTCGCCAGCGAGACCCCCGCGCTGCGCGAGGCGCAGATCATGATCCGCCATCCCAACAATTCCGGGATGCAGATGGACCCGCTCACCCGCGCCTATCTTCCCGCCCATTATGTCGACAAGGTCGAGGTGCGGCAGGGCGACGCGCTGATCTTCTCCATGGAGGGCGGCATATCGCTCTCCGAGGATCCGAGCTTTCGCTTCGTCTACAAGCCCAACGGCGCCAAGACGATCCGCGTCGAGGCGCATGACAATCAGGGCGGCGTGTTCAAGGGCGAGTGGCCCATCGGCAGCGCCTCGTAAGAGACAGCGGACGGCTCTATTCGCCGCTCGCTACTCGCCCCGCGTCGCCTCCACCCATTCGCGTGTCCGCGCCTGCGGATCGGCGGCGCGCAGCACATCGGTGACGACGCAGGCGCTGTCGGCCCCCGCCGCCAGCGCCGCACGGGCGCGCTCCGGCGTCAGGCCGCCGATGGCGACGAGCGGAATCGCGCCGATGCGGCGTTTCCACAGGCTGAGCTTGTCGAGGCCCTGCGGTCCGACAGCCATTTGCTTCAGCAGCGTCGGATAGATCGGCCCCAGCGCGACATAATCGGGGGCGAGCGACAGCCCCCGCTCGAGCTCGGCCTCGTCATGGGTGCTGACGCCGAGCCGCAGTCCATGCGCTCTGATCGCGGCGATGTCGGCGGTGTCGAGATCGCCCTGGCCGAGATGCACGAAGTCGCAGGCGAGATCGATGGCGAGCCGCCAATGATCATTGACGACGAGCTGCGCGCCATGGGCCGCGCAAAGGTCGCGCGCGCGCAAAATCTCTTCGCGCAACGCCGCCTCGTCGCGATCCTTGACGCGCAATTGCACGAGCCGCACGCCCTGCGGCAGCAGACGCGGGAGCCAATCGGCGGCGTCGACGATGAGATAGAAGGGATCGAGCAAAAGCGCGCTCACGCCTCGCATCCGTCGTCGAAGGCGCGGCCGAGCACGGGCGTCGACGGCGCCGCCATGTCGCGCGGCTCCATCAGGCCGGAAAGATGGGCGGCCCGGCCCGCCTCTATGGCGAGCGCGAAGGCCCGCGCCATGACGACGGGATCGCGCGCGCGGGCGACGGCGGTGTTGAGCAGCGCCGCATCGAAACCGAGCTCCATCACGGCGGCGGCCTGCGAAGGCGCGCCGAGGCCGGCGTCGACGATCAGCGGCGTGCCCGGAAAATGCGCGCGCAACGCCCGCAGGCCGAAGAGATTATTGATCCCACGACCCGAGCCTATGGGCGCCGCCCAGGGCATCAGCACGCGGCAGCCGACGTCGAGCAGTCTTTCCGCGACC
This sequence comes from Methylosinus sp., assembly GCF_036560965.1. Lineage (NCBI taxonomy): Bacteria > Pseudomonadati > Pseudomonadota > Alphaproteobacteria > Hyphomicrobiales > Methylocystaceae > Methylosinus > Methylosinus sp. The sequence continues at coordinate 13,424 of NZ_DATBQF010000047.1, forward strand.
ACGAGATCCTCGGTCGTATAGGGAAAGACGGAAAAACCGTCGTCGCAGAGGATGCGCGCCGCCTCGACCAGGCCGAACACATCGGGTTGGAGCGTGTCCTCCTCGCCGATGACCTCGAGCTTGATCCAGCTCGTGCCGAACAGCTCGCGCGCCATCTGCGCGGTGGCGACGGCCTCCTTGGCCGTGCGACAGCCGGCGGTGTTGGGCAGCACGCGCACGCCGAGCTCGCGAATGAGCCGCCAGAAGCTCTCGCCCGCGCGCGAGCCGCCGGCCTCGCGCCGCAGCGAGACGGTGACGATCTCCACACCGCCGGCGCGGATCGCCTCGGCGAGAATCGCCGGCGAAGGATAACGCGCCGTGCCGAGCAGGAAGCGGGAGGACAGTCTCGCATCATAGACGACGAGGTCGTCGGGCTTGCTCATCCGAATTTTCACCCTCCCTGCCGCGGCGTGACGATCTCGACCGAATCGTCTTCGCACAAAAGCGTCTCGCCGCGGTCCTTGCCGCGCACGAACGCCTGATTCACGGCCGTGGCGATTGTCTGCTCGCCAAAACCCAATTCCTCGATGAGGCGCTCCAGCGTGGGCGCCTCAACCTCGAGCGTCCGCCCATTCACCCTGATCCGCATTCATGACCTCCGGGAAGATCTCGCCCGAAAAGAGAAAACGCGCGACGCGATGCGCCAGCGCCGGCGCCAGCAGAAACCCATGCCGATAGAGCCCGTTGACATAGAGCGTGCGGCCCCGGCGCGCGATGCGCGGCAGATTGTCCGGGAAAGCCGGCCGCACATCCGAGCCCGTCTCGACGATCTCGGCCTCCGCGAAAGCCGGATGAATGGCGAAAGCCGAATTGACCAGCTCGACGATTGAGCGCGCGGTGACGCGGGAGCGCTCCTCATTCTCGATCATCGTCGCGCCGACCATGAACACGCCCTCCCCGCGCGGGACGACATAGACCGGATGGCGCGGATGCAGCATCCGCACGGGGCGGGACAATTCGATCTCCTCGCTGCGCAGCACCAGCATCTCGCCCTTGACGCCGCGCAATTCCGCCAGCGCGTCGCGCGCCGAAAAGCCGCGGCAGTCGACGGTCCAATCCGCCCGCGGCGCGGATTCGGCGCCGAGCCGGATACGGACATTGTCCATTGTCCGAAGCCGCTCGAACAGAGAGCGCATCGCCGCACGCGGCTCGAGATGCGCCTCCTCGCGAAAATAGAGGCCGCCGGAAAAGCGGCCGGCGAGCGCCGGCTCGAGGACGGCGAGGCCCGCTTCGTCCAGCCGCTCGAAACGGTGGGTGCGCCGGGAGAAATCGGCGAGCTCGGCGCGGTCGCGCGGCGGCGCGACGACGAGGCTGCCGGCGATGGTCGCGACGGGAATGTCCTTGGTCCAGAAGCCGAGCGCCTCCTCGCCGAGCACGGCGACGACAGGCTCCGCGCTCTGCAATTCGCACCAGGGCGCGATCATGCCGCCGGCGTAATAGGAGCAGCCGCGCCCCGGCGCCGCGGCTTTTTCGATAAGCTCGACCTCGGCGCCGAAGGGCGCGCCGGCGCGGGCGATCTCGAAAGCCGCGGTCAGGCCGGCGACGCCGGCGCCGATCACGCAGATCAGCATCGAGGCGGCTCGGCGATGCGAGGCGAGCGGCCGAAAGCGCCTCGGCCGAGCGGAAACAGGAGCATGCGACCTCCCTACGCCAGCGCGAACTGGATCAGGTTCGAAGGGTCGCCGAGCCGCTTTTTCTAAAGCTATTCGGCCTCTCAGCCTCTTGCCGCGCGCGATCGGCGCGCCGGCGGCGAGGCTCCCCCGGGCGAGGCCGAGAGTCGCGCAGGAGCGGCGGCGCGTCAAGCGTCGCCGCGCGCCCTACGCCCTATTCCTGCGGGGCGCGGGCGCTGATCGCCAGAGCATGAACGCGGCCGGCCAGCTCCTCGGCGAGCAGAGTGTTGACAATTCTGTGCCGCTCGACCAGCTTCTTGCCGGCGAAAGCCTCGCTCACCACCTCGATGCGAAAATGACTTTCGCCATCCTGATGATGGCCGCCATGACCGGCGTGCTTGTCCGACTCGTCGATCACCTTCAAGGTGAGCGGCGCGAGCCCCTCGGTCAGTTTCGATCTTATGCTCGCCTGGACGGCGCCGATATTGCCTTGTGCGGCCATAGTGGAATCCTCCTCGTCCTCGCCACCCAAGCAAAATTCCCGCCGAATGAAATTGGCGTCGGGTTCCGCTTGCAGCCGGCGGCCAGTCTACCATAATGCAGCGCCATGGATTTGAATTCGCCCCTCTTCGATCGTATCCGCGTGAAGCCCGAGCAGAGGCAGGAGCGCCGCGAGACCCGTTTTCGCTGCGACGCCCCGGGCTGCGAGGCCGAGGGGGCCCATCGCGCGCCGATGGGTCGGCTGCGCGAGGGGCAATATTTCTGCTTCTGCCTGGAGCACGTGCGGGAATACAACAACTCCTACAATTACTTCAACGGCATGAGCGACGAGGACGTCGCCCGCTATCTGAAGGACGCCACCACGGGCCATCGCCCGACCTGGTCGATGGGCGTGAAGCGTGGACAGGCCGCGTTTCGCGAGGACCCGCTGCGGGCCGAGAATTTGGCCGATCCGCTGGGCCTCTACCGGCAGAAGTCGCACCGCGGACGGCCGCAGGCCGAGGCGGCCCCGCGCTTTTCGCCGGTGACGATCAAGGCGCTGAACGCGCTCGGCCTAGACGAGACCGCCGGTGCGGAAGCGATCAAGACGCGCTATAAGGAGCTCGTCAAACGTCACCATCCGGACGCCAATGGCGGAGATCGCTCCTGCGAGGAAAGATTGCGGGAGATCATCCACGCGTACAAGACGCTGCGAGCGGCCAAGCTCGTTTGACGAACAGTCCTGGCCGGCTGTGTGCGTCGCGAGCGCGCGCCGGCGAAACGGAGGATCAATGTTACTCGCAAGCGACAAAGCCGCGGGGGCCGCGCCTCTGCCGGACCTCAAAGTCTCCGTGCGCCAGCTTTTCGGCATCGATTCCGATCTCGAGGTTCCCGCCTATTCCCAGCCGGACGAGCATGTCCCGGACAAGGACCCCGATTATCTCTTCGACCGCGAGACGACGCTCGCCATTCTCGCCGGCTTCGCCCGCAACCGTCGCGTGATGGTGACGGGCTATCACGGCACCGGCAAATCGACCCATATCGAGCAGGTCGCCGCCCGCCTCAACTGGCCCTGCGTGCGCGTCAATCTCGACAGCCATGTCTCGCGCATCGATCTCGTCGGCAAGGACGCGATCGTGCTGAAGGACGGCAAGCAGGTCACGGAGTTCCGCGACGGCATTCTGCCCTGGGCGCTCCAGCACAATATCGCGCTGTGCTTCGACGAATATGACGCCGGCCGCCCGGATGTGATGTTCGTCATTCAGCGCGTGCTCGAGGTCTCCGGCCGGCTGACGCTGCTGGACCAGAATCGCGTCATCCGCCCGCATCCGTCCTTCCGCCTGTTCGCCACCGCCAACACGGTGGGCCTCGGCGACACATCCGGCCTCTATCACGGCACGCAGCAGATCAATCAGGGGCAGATGGACCGCTGGTCGATCGTCGCCACGCTCAATTATCTGCCGCATGACGCCGAGACCAATATCGTGCTCGCCAAGGTCAAGAGCTTCGACAAGACGAAGGAAGGCCGCGACACGATCAACAAAATGGTGCGCGTCGCCGATTTGACCCGCAACGCCTTCATGTCCGGCGATCTCTCGACGGTGATGAGCCCGCGCACGGTCATCACCTGGGCGGAGAATTCGGAGATTTTCGGCGATGTCGGCTTCGCCTTCCGGCTCACCTTCCTGAACAAATGCGACGAGCTCGAGCGTCCGCTGGTCGCCGAGTTCTACCAGCGCTGCTTCGGCAAGGAATTGCCCGAGAGCGCGGTGAATGTGGTGATGTCGTAAGCCTTTGAGCGCAGCCTGCCACCCTCCCCTCGAGGGGGAGGGTCGGCGGGCGATAGCCGGACGGGGTGGGGTTCGAAGACTCGGGGCGCCGCCCCCTCCCGTGCGCTTTCAGCGCTCGGCCTTCCCCCTCGCGGGGGAGGTCGAAGCGCCTTTTCCGGCCCGCGTCTCGCTCGCCCGATCGTCCAGCAAATCCGGCCGCCGCGAGCGCGTGAGCGCGACGGCGCGCTCATGACGCCAGCGCGCGATTTTGGCGTGATCGCCGCAGAGCAGAATGTCGGGAATCGCACGGCCCTCGAAATCGCGCGGCCGCGTATATTGCGGATATTCGAGCAGGCCCGACTCGAAGCTCTCCTCCTCGCCGGACGCGGACTCTCCCATAATGCCCGGCAAAAGCCGCACACAGGCGTCGACGAGCGCCATGGCCGCGATCTCGCCGCCCGAGAGCACATAATCGCCGATCGAGACCTCCTCCAGAGCGCGCGCCTCGATGATGCGCTCGTCCACGCCCTCGAAACGCCCGCAGAGGATCACAGCGCCTTCGCCGGCGACCAGCGCGCGCACGCGCTGCTGCGTGAGCGGCGCGCCGCGCGGGCTCATCAAGAGGCGCGGACGCGCGTCGCCCTGTGGCGCGGCGGCGTCGATCGCGGCGGCGAGAACATCGGCGCGCATGACCATGCCGGGACCGCCGCCGGCGGGCGTGTCATCGACCGCGCGATGACGACCGAGGCCATGCTCGCGAATATTGCGCGCCTCCAGCGCCCAAAGCCCGCGCGACAGCCCGTCGCCGGCGAGCGACAGGCCGAGCGGGCCGGGAAACATTTCCGGGAAGAGAGTGAGGATGGTCGCGCGCCACATGCGGCGGGTTATGGCATGGCGGCGCGAGGCGGGAAAGGCGGCGCGCTTTCGCCCGCGACGGTTACGAGCTAGGGTTTCGTTCGCGGGCGCTCACCGCCGCCAAAGGCCGGTTCGCGCAGGATTGATCGACAATGGATTTCTTGCAACTCACCGTCACAGGAAAAATCTGGAGATATCCTGGAAAAGGCGGCTGGTATTTCGTCTCGCTGAGCGAGGAGGATTCGCGCGCGCTGAAAGAGGAGAAGAGGATCGACAGGACCTTCTATGGCTATGTCCCGGTCACGGCGACGCTCGGCGCCCGCGTCTGGATGACGACTTTGTTCCCCTCGAAGGATGGCCCCTATCTGCTGGCGATCAAGGCGGATGTGCGCGCGAAGGAGCGCATCGGCGTCGGCGACGAGGTCGTCGTCGATTGTCGCGTCGCGCTTTCGAAACGAGAGCTAGACATCCGCCCCTGACGGCGCATCGCCGTCGATCTCGAGCGGCGGCTCCACCACCACGCGCCCACCCGCCACATCGACGATGGGAACCACCGCCTTGGTGAAGGGAAAAAGCATGGTCTCGCCGCCCGCGGGCGGCCGCACCTCCAGCAGATCGCCCGCGCCGAAATTGCGCACGGCGATCACCACGCCGAGCGTCTCGCCCGCGCCCGTCTCGGCGCGCAGACCTTCGAGATCGGCGAGATAGAATTCGTCCTCCTCCGGCGCCGGCAGCGACGCGCGTGGAAGATAGAGCTCGACGCCGGTGAGCGCCGTCGCCGCCTCGCGGTCGGCGACGCCCTTGAGCCGGGCGACGAACATGTCCTTGCCGATCGACCGCAGCGAAGCGATGACGAAACGGCGCGCGCCGCGCGCGTCGAGCAAGGGACCATAGGCGGCGATCGCCGAAGGGTCGGCGGTGAAGCTCTGCAGGCGAATTTCGCCGCGCACGCCATGCGCCGCGCCGAGTCGGCCGAGCAGAACGGCGTTTTTCATGCCGCGATACGAGCGAGCGTCATTGCGCCGCGCGAAAACGACGAAGCGATCCAGCGGTCGCCGCGCGACTCTGGATTGCTTCGCTGCATGCGCAATGACGACGTCATCAGGCCGAGGCGGCTTCGGCCGCGGCGGCCGCGGCGGCGGCGCGCTCCTGCGCCTTCTTCTTCGGCTGCGCCTTCTGCGGATTGCTGCGCGTCTCGCGCTTGCCGACGCCGACGCTCTCGAGCAGACGGGCGACGCGATCGGTCGCCTGCGCGCCCTTGGCGATCCAGGCCTGCGCCTTCTCGGCGTCGAGCACCAGACGATCGGCGGCGTCCTTCGGCTTCAACGGATCGAAGGTGCCGAGCCGCTCGATGAAGCGGCCGTCACGCGGCGAGCGGGAGTCGGCGACGACGACGCGATAAAAGGGACGCTTCTTGGCGCCGCCACGGGCGAGTCTGATCTTCAGGGACATTCGGTCTTCCTTTGTGATTAACGAGTCGTGAGCGGTGAGTGGCGAGCGTCACGACCCACCACTCGGCGATTTTCATTTCTTCTTCCCGAACGGATTGAGCCCGCTCAGGAAACCTCCGCCGCCGCCGAGCCCGGGCAGGGTCGGCTTGGCGGAGAATGCGGATGCCGGCGGCGCGGCGGGAATGCTGGGCCCGGCGCCGGGCGGCGAGCCGCCGCCGCCCATTTTCTTCTGCAATTCGGCGATCTGCTCCTGGCTCGGCGCCGGCATGCCGCCCATTCCCATCATTTGCGCGGCCTTGGCCATCATGCCGCCGCGCTTGCCGCCGCCCATGGCCTTCATCATGTCGGCCATCTGGCGATGCTGCTTCAGCAGCTTGTTGATCTCCTCCACCTTCACGCCGGAGCCGGCCGCGATGCGGCGCTTGCGCGAGGCTTTGAGAATGTCCGGGTTGCGCCGCTCCTTGGGCGTCATCGACAGGATGACCGCGCGTTGGCGCTTGAACATCTTGTCGTCGATATTGGCGGAGGCGATCTGCTCCTTCATCTTGGCGACGCCGGGCAGCAGGCCCATGATGCCGCCGAAGCCGCCGACCTTCTCCATCATGGCCAGCTGATCGGCCAAATCCTGCAGATCGAACTTGCCTTTCGCCATGCGCTCGGCGGCGCGCTGCGCCTGCTCGGCGTCGACGGCGGCGGCGGCTTTCTCGACCAGCGCGACGATGTCGCCCATGCCGAGAATGCGATTGGCGATGCGCTGCGGCGAGAATTCGTCGAGCGCATCCATCTTCTCGCCGGTGGCGATCAGCTTGATCGGCTTGCCGGTGACGGCGCGCATCGAGAGCGCCGCGCCGCCGCGGCCATCGCCGTCGACGCGCGTCAGCACAATGCCGGTGAGGCCGACGCGATCGTCGAAACTCTTGGCGAGATTGACGGCGTCCTGACCGGTCAGCGCATCGACGACGAGCAATATCTCATGCGGCTTGGAGACGGCCTTGATCTGCGCCATCTCCTCCATCAGCAGCTCGTCGATATGCGTGCGGCCCGCCGTGTCGAGCAGCACGAGGTCATAGCCCTCGCGCCGCGCCGTCTCCTCGGCGCGCTTGGCGATCTTGACCGGGTCCTGGCCCGGCACGATCGGCAGAGTGTCGACCTCCACCTGTCGGCCGAGAATGGCGAGCTGCTCCTGCGCGGCCGGGCGCTTCACATCGAGCGAGGCCATCAGCACGCGCTTGCCGTGGCGCTCTTTCAGGCGCTTGGCGATCTTGGCCGTCGTCGTCGTCTTGCCGGCGCCCTGCAGGCCGACCAGCATGATGGCGATCGGCGGGGCGGCGTCGAGATCGATCGGCTGCGCCGTCGAGCCCAAAGTCTCGACCATGACGTCATTGACGATCTTGACGACCATCTGGCCGGGCGAGACCGACTTCACCACATTGGCGCCGACGGCCTTCGCCTGCACGCTGTCGGTGAAGGTGCGCACGACGTCGAGCGCGACATCGGCCTCGAGCAGGGCGCGGCGCACCTCGCGCAGAGCCTCGGCGACATCGGCCTCCGTCAGGGCGCCGCGCCGCGTGAGCTTGTCGAATATGCCGGAGAGCTTGTCGGAAAGGCCCTCGAACATGCGGTTCTCCTGCGCGCGAAGCGGACGTCGCTCCAAAGCAAATCGCGCCCGGGGGCGCTCAGCGCTGCCGGACGTTGGCCCTACGCCTCCGTGGCGAATGGGCGGGTCATAGGTCATCTCTGACGAGATTGGCGCGATTTTAGGCGCTGGCGCCCGGGAAGTCAACGCGCGGCGCGGAGACTCGGCGCGGAGACTCCTCGCCCCGCGACGTCTTGGCCGGGCTTGTCCCGGCCATCCACGCCAGCGCGCGCCGAAACGTCGAAGATGTGGCGCGACGCCGAAACTCCGGCTGACCCCGCCGGGGGACGAATTCGCCGATGGTCGGCGCTTTCCTTTGGTCTCGCAGCTGCTTGGCGTGGATGGCCGGGACAAGCCCGGCCAAGACGGCGGCAGAGTCTCGCAGGATAGGATTATCGTCCGCCCGCGCCGAAGCGCCCGGCGCCTCGCGGCGGCGGGAGAGGAGGGGCGGCTCGGGACGCTCCGGCCCCTTTCGGCCGCAGCGCGAAGAATTATGCGTGGTTTCGGAGCGTCCCGAAACGCGGCTT